>NZ_JAOQNS010000007.1 GCF_025961475.1 Rhodobium gokarnense
CTGGAGCGCACGTTCCGTCTCTTCGGCCTGCCTGCGGGGCTCTACGTCGACAACGGCTCGCCCTGGGGTGGCGGCACGCCGGGCCATTGGACGCCACTCGGCGTGTGGCTTTTGAAGCTCGGCGTGCGGGTGATCCACGCCCGCCCCTATCATCCGCAGGGACGCGGCAAGAACGAACGCTTCCACCGCACATTGAAAGCCGAGGTTCTGGCGCTCACAGCGCTGCGCGACTGCGCCCAGGCGCAAGCCGCCTTCGACAGCTGGCGCCCGCTCTACAATGCCGTCCGCCCGCACCAGGCGCTGGGGCTGGCAACCCCGGCCAGCCGCTACCGCCCCTCGCCGCGCCGCTTCCCCGACCGCCTCCAGGAGCCGCATTACGAGCCCGGCGAGATCGTACGGCGGGTCTCCACATCAGGATGTTGCGTCAGCTTCAACGGCCGCCTGTGGAAGCTGCCCAAGGCCTTCCGCGGCGAACCTGTCGCCCTCAGGCCGACAGATCGCGATGGTCGCTATCGCGTCTGCTTCGGCGCAACGCATATCGCAACCATTGACCTCAACCATACCCGAAACAATCATCAATGACTGTCAGCCATCTCCCCGAACACCTGTCAATCATCTCTCCGGGACATACACTTGACCCGGGGTGACGGGGAGTGTTCGGTGCGGATCATTTCGTCGCCTTGCCGGCGTCTGCGATCGGCTCCGGTGTTGCCGTTGGAGAGGGGCGCTCATGGCTATGGACGGCGTGATGGCGAACGGGACAGTGTGACCGTCCCCCCAACGAAAAAAGGGCGCCCGGGGGCGCCCTTTAGTCGGGTTCCGATGACCCGCGCCGTCAGCCGAGGCGGCCGCTGGCGTGGGCGAGCATGGTGTAGACCTTGCCCGTATCGGAGGTCAGATAGGTCTGGCTCAGCATGTTGTCGCGGTCGTTGCGCGACACTTCGGCGAGGAGCTGTTCGAAATCCTCCAGGTACCGGTCGACGGCGGAGCGGAACTCCGGGTCGCGCTGGTACTTGCGGCGGATCTCGTCGAAGGTCTGCTGACCCTGCAGGGTGTAGAGCCGGCGGGTGAAGGCGTTCCGCTCGCCGCGCTGGTAGCGCTGCCAGAGGTCGAGGAAGGCCTCGTGGTCGATCGCCCGGGCGATGTCCACCGACAGCGAGTTCAGCGATTCCACCATGTGCAGCGGCGAGCGCTGCTCGGTGGCCGGGGCAGGGGCCTGGCGGCTGTCGCGGGTTCCCTGGCCACGGGTGTCGTGATCGCGGTCGTCATGCTCGTCCGGGTGCTCGTCGCGCGAGGCCCGGCGCAACAGGTCGGTGACCCAGCCGCGGTCGTCGGCGCCGCCATTGCCGCCCTGGCCACGGCCATGGGTGCCGCGGGCAACGTCGAGCGGGCTGAACTGGGGCCGTGACGGCTCAGGACGCGCCGGCTCGGAGCGGGCCGATTCGGCCGGGCGCTGCGGGGCAGGGGCCGGACGGTAGGATTCCGCCGGACGCTGTGCCGGCGCCGGGGCCGAATAGCCGCCACCGCCACCGGAGGCGGCGCGCTGGGCGCGCGCCTCGCGGCGGTCTCCCTGGACCTCGCGATTGGCCTCGCGGCGCGGCTGCGAGATGTCGAGGGTGTTGGCCTGGCGCGAGACGATTTCCGAGAGCTCGTTGAGCGCGCGGATCTGCTCGGAAACGACCTTGCGCATCGCCGCCGTGCTTTCCTCGGTCTCCTTCGGCAACTCGAAGATGCCCTGCTTCATCTCCGCGCGGGTCGCCTGCAGCTCGCCCTGCATCTCGCGAGCGATGTCGCGCATGCGGGCGGTCGCCTCGGTGAAGCGCTCGGAGGCCTCGGTGACCGAGCGGCCCATCTCGTCGAGCATCTCGGTCTGGATCGAGCGCACCGCCTCCTGGGCCCGCTGGCCTTCCAGGCCCGCGGAGAGCCGCAGCGACTCGAACTGCTCGATGACGCTCTTGGAGGCGTTCTCGGCTGCCTGTGCGAGCAGGCCGGCGACGCTCTGGGATTTCTCCTCGGCATCGGCAAGGGTCGTCGAGATGATGCCGGTGAACGACTTCAGCACCTCGCCGACCGATTCCGACTTGGTGATGAGTTCGTTGGCGATCGCCTCGATGGCCTGGCGGCGCTCGTCGACGGTGAGGTCGACGGTGCGGTTGGCGTCTTCCAGCATGTGGGCGGCCGACGCCAGCGTCTTGCCGTGGTTCTCGAAGCGGTCGGCGATGCGGGCGACGTCGCCCAGCACGTTCTCCGACACCTCGCGCAGCACGCCGACATTTTCCGCGATCAGGTTCGACGACGCCGTGGTGTCTTCCAGCGCGCGGTCGATGGCGGTGCGGAACTCGCCGGCGCGGCGGGCGAGGTTGGTCTCCACCTCGCTGAGGTTGTTGCCGGCAGACGTCAGCACTTCCTGCAGCGTGGCGTTGGAGCCGTTCAGCCGTTCCAGGATCTCCGAGACCTCGTTGCGCAGGCGCTCGTTGGTCTGGCCGAGGACACCGACGGTCTCCTGGCTCTTGGCGTCGATCATGCGCACCAGTTCCTCGCCGCTCTCGGCGATGGCGCGGGTGGCATCGACGCCCTGGCGGGCAATCGCGTCGGCGATGTCGCCGCCCTTGATCGACAGGGCGTTGACGATGGCGTCGCGGACCTCGTTGACCTTGCCGGAGAGATCGCGGCTGCGGTTCTCCAGGGCTTCGACGAGGTCGGTGCCCTGGTGCTCGATGAGGCTCGCCAGTTCGGAGGTGCGGGCACCGAGCAGGTTGTTGAGTTCGCGGGTGCGCGCGTCGAGGTTCTTCGACATCTCGCCGCCGCGGCCGGAGATGACCTCCTCAAGCTCGGCAGCGGACCGGGACATGGCGTCGGTGGCGCCGCCGACGGACTGGATGAGCGAGGCGCTGGCGCGCTCGCCCTCGTCGCGCAGGCGGTTGGCGACCTGGGCGACGGTGGCTTCCAGACGCTGGCGGGCGTCGTCGGCCTCGCCGGTCATGGCCGTCTTCAACTCGTCGAGAGCCCCCATCAGGACCTCGCGGGCCTTCTCGCTCTCCATGGTCAGGCCACCGGAAAGCTGGGCGATGGTGCCGGTGAGGACGTCGCGGACGCGCTCGCTCTCGGTCGACAGCGCCTGGCTGGCGTCGGCCAGCGAGCCGACGACCGCCTGGCGGGCCCGCTCGCTCTCGCTGACCACCTTGGAGGCGGCTTCCGAGAGCGACTGGGACAGCTCGTCGCGGGCGCGGCCGGTCTCGCCGGTGAGCGTTGCCGTGATGTCGCGCATGCGCTCGCCGATGACCTTTTCCAGTTCGGCGCCGCGGCCGTCCAGGGTCTCTGCGACCTCGAACACCTTGGAGCCGAGCGAGACGTTGATCTCGGCAATGCGGTCCGAAAGGATGTCGGTCAGCTCGTTGGCCTGCTTGGTCAGCACCGCGCCGACGACGTTGAGGCGGTCGTCGAGGGCGGTCGCCATCTCGCCGTGGCCGTCGGACATCGCCTTGGCGATATCGCGGGTCCGGTCGATGAGCGTTTCGCTGATCTGGCGGGCACGGGCGTCGAGCGCCTCGTCGATCCGCGCGATGCGGGTGTCCATCGTGCTGACGAGGTAGTCGGACTTGGTCTCCACCGTGTTGGCGACGCGGTCGACCCGCTCGCCGATGGCGTTATCGAAGGTTTCGAGCCGCTCGCTGATGGTCCGCTCGATGCGGTCGGTGCGGTCGGCAAGGGCCTCGCCGATCGCGGTCGCCTTAGTCTCGAAGGTTTTGCCGAGGGCGGCGGAGCGCTCGTCGAACACGGTGCCCAGGGACTCGGTGTGGCCGGTGAGCATGGCGTTGATCGAGGAGAAGCGGTTCTCCAGGAGTTCGGCGATCTCCGTGGTGCGGTTGCCGAGCGAGCCGATGAGATCGGTGCCGCGGATGTTGATGACCTGGTCGAGTTCTTCCAGGCGCTTGTCGAGTTCGCCGGAGAGCGTGCCGGTGTGGGCGTTGATCGCCTCGGAGAAACGGTCGCCCGCCTCGACGATCTTGCCGGTGACCTTGTTGCTCTGGTCGCCGATGAGTTCGGCGATCCTGACGCCGGCGGCGCCGAAGCGCTCGGCCAGCTCGTTGGTGCGCGAGCCGAGGGCCTGGTCGATCTCGTTGGAGGTGAGGGCGAGAACGTCCTTGAAGTTCTGCAGCCGGCCGTCGAGCAGGCCGGCAAGGTTCTCGCCGGCATCGATCAGCTTGCCGTCGAGGGCCTCGCCCTTGACGACGACGGCATCGTGGATGCGATCGCCGGTCGCCTCGATGCGGTTGGCGAGGTCGCCGCCGCGGTCGGTGATGGTCGAGGCGATGCGGGTCGCCGTGTCGTCCATCTTCTCGGTGAGTTCGTTGCCGCGCAGCGACAGGTCGACGAGCAGGGATTCGCCGGTGCCGTGCAGGACGCTGGCGACCTCCTCGGTGCGCTTGGAGATCGCGGTGATGATCTCCTCGCCGCGCTGGCCGAGCATGTCGGCGGCCTCCCGCGTGCGGGCGGCAAACGCTTCGTCGAGGCTGTGGCCAGTCGCCGAGAAGGTCTCGTTGATCTCGCCGCCGCGGTCGACGATGGCGTTGACGATGTATTCGCCGGTCTCCGACAGGCGGGCGTCGAGCTCGCTGGTGCGGGTGATGAGCTGCTCGTTGACGGCGTCGGCGCGTTCCGACAGCGTCTCGATGAGCCGGTTGCTGGTGCCGTCGAGGATTTCCGCGATCGCGGCGGTGCGCTGGTCGAGCGCCTCGTTGATCTCGCCGGCGCGGCCGGTGAGCATGTCGGCGATTTCCAGGCTGGTGGTCGACAGGCCGTCGGAAATCTCGCGGCTGCGGTGCAGCAGGGTCTCGGCGATTTCGTCCTGGCGGGCGCCGAGGTTCTCGTCGAACTGGCGGGCGTAGGACGCAAGGGTCGAGCCGATCTCGTCGGAGCGCGCCGCCAGCGTGCCGGCGATCTCGTCGTGGCGCAGGCCGAGATTCTCATCGAACCGCGAGGCGAAGGAGGCCAGCGTTCCGCCGATCTCGTCGGACCGGGCGTTGAGGGTGTTGGCGATCTCCTCGCTGCGCAGCGCCAGGGTGTTGGCGATTTCGTCGTGGCGCATGCCGAGGCTCTCGTCGACCCGCTGGGTGTAGGTGTAGAGGGTCGAGTTGATCTCGTCAGTGCGGCTGCCGAGCCGCTCGTCGAACTGCCTGGCGTAGGACGCGAGCGTGGAGCTGATGTCCTCGCTGCGGCTGGCAAGGCCTTCGTCGAACTGCTTGGAGTAGGTGGCCAACGTGGTGTTGATCTCGTCGCTGCGGGCGCCGAGGGTGCCGGCGATTTCCTCGCTGCGCGAGGCGAGCAGCTCGGAAAGCTGGCTGGTCGAGATGTCGAGGGTGTCGGCGAGACCGGCCTTCTGGGCGTCGATGGTCTCGGCGATCGCCGAATTGGCGCTGGCGATGGCGTCGGTGACGTTGGCGGAGCGCTGGGCGAGGTCCTCCATGAAGGAGCGGCCACGCTCGTTGAAGCTCTCGATCAACTGGTCGCCGGCATTGCCGAAGGCAGTGGAGAACTGGTGCGACTGGGCGGTGATGGCGTCGGAGAAGCGTTCCGTCGCCGAGCGCACGTCGTTGGACAGCCGGTCGCCGGTGACCTGCAGGTCCTCGGTCAGCATGGCGTGGGCGCCGGTGATGGCCGAGCGCACCTTTTCGGCATTGCTGACGACGGACTCGCGCTGCAGCGCCAGTTCCTCGATCAGGCCGCGGATACGCAGCTCGCTGTCATTGTAGGATCGCTCGAGGGTGGCCACCTCGTTGTGGACCATGACCTCCAGCTCGCTGGCGCGGGCCAGCGCCCGCTCCACGCCGTCGCCCATGGCGGCGACCTCGCGGCGGATGGCCTGGCCGACGCTGACGACGGATTCCTTGGCGATGTCTTCCGGCTCGGCGAGGCGCAGGGCGACCTCGGTCATGGAGCGCGAGACGAGGCGCAGCTCGTGGGAGCGCCAGACCATCAGCGCCATCACCCAGAAGAACATGATCGGGACGACGATGGCGACGGCGGTGCCGATCAGCGGGGCGTTGCGGGCAAGGTCCTGAACGGTCGAGATGGACAGGATTTCCTGGCCGAACGAGACCCAGGCGACGCCGAGACCGACGGCGCCCCAGACGAGCGACATCAGGAGCGCGATCCAGAACGGCGCGGAAGAGGGACGGCGCTGCAGGGCATAGACCAGCGCGCCGATATTGTGGCGGTCGTCATTGGCGGCCATGCGGCCGCGGCGGCGTCCGCGACGCGGCGAGGCGACGTCGCTGGGCGGCGCGTCATCCGTCTCGTCGGCCGGCCGCGATGCCGGCGATGCGGCAAAGGCAGGCCCGGGCGTCACATCCGGTGCGCCGGACGTGTCGGCGTTGGATGCCTTCTTTGCCGCCGGGTCGTCGACCTTGACCTCGACCTTGTCGGACGCGTCCGACGATGCGGTCTCGGATTCGGGTTTCTTTTCCGTGTCGGATGCGCCGAAATCGAGTTTCAGCGCCTCTTCGACGGCACTCAGAGCAACTTCCGCCGGATCGGTCGGTTTCGGTGAATTGCCTGCCATTTTTGTCAATCGCCTCGCGTCCGCACTCATTACTATCCGGCCGCACGTCCGTTGCTCATACGGAGCTCCGGAAACTGGGGACAATACTGTTGGGGAAATCGGAACATCAGCCGTTTGGTTAACGACGGCTGGCGCAACAGTATCGTAGCCTCCCCCGCATCTTGCCGCATCCCATATCGTAATGGCACATTTGTTCAAAAGGAACCGCAAAAACCGCCTGTTGCGATTATTTTAACTAATGGTTAACGGTTTTTCCGGAAGCGGTGGAGGGGCGTTGGAAATGAGCGGACGAGGCGATATCCCGAACGACCCGAAGAGCGGCGCGCGCGCCGCAAAACCGACGGACGTGCAGCGCCGCTACCTGGAGAGCGGGCTCGATCAGCCGGGCGGCAAGCTGCCGCTGTTCGACGCCAACGGGCGCCGCTACTCGGCCAAGACCGTCGAGGCCTGCATCGCCAATGGCTGGGCCGAGCACTGGTTCGCCAATCCGCTGAAGCCCGACTGGCTGGTCTGCAAGCTGACGCCGGCCGGCTACGCCATCGTCGGGGGCAAGGCGCCCGGCGCCAGGTAATTCGGCCGGATGGTACCAGCGTATACGTAAAATGATTCCTAAGGCGCAATGTTACCGCCTGCGGGCGGCGTTAAAGCTTCGTTCAACACATCTCTCAAAAGATTTCTTAAAGTTGAAGCATTCGGAGTGACTTAACCGCCTTTTTGCCTTTTTTTGCGACGCTTCAATCGAGCTGCAAGGCCGGTCCGGCGGGGCCGGCGCGGCAAGACGGAGCGGTCCGTTGCGGACCGTTCGGCAAAAGGATCGGGAAAATGGCATTGGCAGGTGCAATGGAATTCCAAGCGATGGATGCGGCTTTAAAGCCGGACCGTCCGGTCGACCTCGTCCATCTGGCGCGGCACACCCTCGGCAACCGCGACCTGGAGCGGGAAGTGCTGCAGCTTTTCGTCCGCCAGTCGGCGGTCTATCTGGGCCGGCTGCGCAATGCCCGGACCGCGGGCGAGATGCGCGTTGCCGCCCACACCATCAAGGGCTCGGCCCGCGGCATCGGGGCCTGGCGGATCGCTGAGCTTGCCAATCTCTTCGAAGAGGCGGCCGCGGACGGCGCCACCATGGACGATGCGGCGCTCGCCAGCCTTGCCGAGGCGATCGAAGCCGCCAACGACTACATCCGCACCGTCCTCAGCGACTGAGCGGCACACGATTTCGCGCGGCCCGACGGCGGCCGCGACCGGGCCAGTCCGCCCGCATGCATCGCGGCGTCGCCCTTGTCGGGCGGCGCCGCATTTTCGTTTTCATGGCCTCAACCGCGAGCCCGCCCGATCCGCATCGTCCGCGGGTTGGCGGCGCTCCTTTGGCATCCATTCAAAATTGTCAGCGGACGCGGCAATGTGGCAGACTTGTCGCCGCATGGGGGTTGACGTTCCCGCCGCAGCGGTTATGTCCAGAGCCGGTTTTCACCTGTTTCTCATCCGGCGGTCCCCATGCCCAAAATCACCTATTACGATCCCGACGGCACCAAATACGAGGCTGACGCAGCGGTCGGCTCGACCGTGATGGAAAATGCGCTGAAGGCGATGGTTCCGGGCATCGAGGCGGAATGCGGCGGCGCCTGCGCCTGCGCCACCTGCCACGTCTATGTGGACGACGACTGGACCGAGAGGACGGGCGAGCCGTCGGCGATGGAAGAGGACATGCTCGACTTCGCATACGATGTGCGGCCGAACTCGCGGCTGTCCTGCCAGATCCGCGTCACCGACGAACTCGACGGGCTGGTCGTCAGGGTGCCCGAGCGTCAGGCATAAGGGCACCATGCCTAGCCGGCGCCAGTCCTGGCCAACGCCACACGCAGCCTGCCGGCAGCGGCGTCGCGGTTCCCTTTTCGTCAGGGACCCTTCTTGCGCGCGTCGGTCGCCTTGAGGGCGTCGATGGCCCGTGCCATCAGGGCGTTGAACTGATCCCGCTCGGCTTGTGAGAAATCCTTCAAGGCGCTGTCGTTGACGCGCGTTGCGGCGGCCGTCGCCGGCGCTTCCAGCGCGCGCGCCTTTTCCGTCACGTGGATCGACTGGGCACGGCCGTCGTCCGGGTGGGGCCGGCGGCTGACGAGGCCGTCGCGCTCCATGCGGGCGATGGTGTTGGCCATCGTCGCCTGCTCCACATTGAGGCGCTCGACCAGTTGCTTCTGGGTCAGCCCGTCCGTCCGCCACAGCTCCAGCAGGGTCATGAACTGGGCCGGCGCCAGGCCGAGCGGCCGGATCTCCTCGGCAAGGGCGATCGCGAACAGGCGAGCCATGTGGTTGGCGAGGTAGCCCGCCGAGCGGGTCTTGTCGAAGCCGGATGTCTTTGACGGGCGCATGGTCCTTTCTCGCACTTGAATAGCGTGCTATTCAATGATAAATAGCATGCTATGTTAATCAGGCCTGTGCGATCGAGGCCGGCAAGGCGGGGCTTCCGGGCCGGGTTTGGGCGGCCGGGCACCGGCGGGCGGATCGCGTTCAAAGGAGAGTGATAATGGGCGGAAAACTTCACGCTGCTGCCGGCGGTCTGGTGCTGGCGATCATCGCGTCTTTCCTGGTGGCAACCGTGGCGGTCGAGCTTTTCGGCAATGCGGCCGCGGTGGCGCGGGTCAAATGGGCGATCCTGTGGGCGCTCGCCGTGCTGATCCCGTGCCTGGTCGCCGCCGGCGCGAGCGGGACCCGGCTCGGCCGCGGCTGGCGGGGCGGCCTCGTTGCGCTCAAGAGGCGGCGGATGGCGATCATCGCGCCGGTCGGCCTGTTCGTCCTGGTGCCGGCCGCGGCGTTCCTTGCGGTGAGAGCGGGGGACGGGCGGCTGGACACCGGGTTCTATGCCGTGCAGGTCGTCGAACTCGTCGCCGGGGCGGTGAATTTCACGCTGCTGGCCATGAACATGCGCGACGGCCTGGCGATCGTCCGCCGCCGCGCCGTCGGGGCCGCCGCCGGCTGATCGCGCCCCTCGCGGTCCGTGTTGATGCGGGGGAAGGCCGCAAACGGCTCCCCCGCATCGGCGTTCCTGTAAAAATCTATTCCGCGACGGCCGGCAAGACGGCCCGTCCGTTTCTCGCCGTCCCCTTTTGAGTGCAGCAATATGCAGCGCTTCCCCTTGCCGTCGGGGCGCGCTATGCAGGACGCGCACATCTCGGGCGGAAACTCCACAAGCTGCGGACAAGAACAATGACTGACGCGATAGAAACGGATGTTGTCATCATCGGCGCCGGCCCGGTCGGGCTGTTTGCCGTCTTCGAGCTCGGTCTGCTCGATCTCAAATGCCACCTGATCGATATCCTCGACCGGCCGGGCGGGCAGTGCACCGAGCTTTATCCGGAAAAGCCGATCTACGACATTCCGGGCGTGCCGATGGTCACCGGCCAGCAGCTCACCGACCAGCTCATGGAGCAGATCGCGCCGTTCCATCCGGAATTCCATTTCAACGAGATGGTCGAGACCTTGGAGAAGCTGGACGACGGCAGCTTCCGCGTCGTCACCGGCCTCGGCACGACGTTCCATGCCAAGGTGGTGGTGATCGCCGCCGGCGGCGGCTCGTTCCAGGCCAAGCGCCCGCCGATCCAGGGCATCGAGGGCTATGAGGGCAATTCGGTCTTCTATTCGGTCCGCAAGATGGACGACTTCAAGGACCTGGAGCTGATCATCGTCGGCGGCGGCGACTCCGCCCTCGACTGGACGCTCAACCTGCAGCCGCTGGCAAAGCGGGTGACGCTGATCCACCGCCGGCCGGGGTTCCGCGCCTCGCCGGACTCCGTCAACAAGATGAAGGCGCTGGCCGCCGTCGGCGCGCTCGACTTCATCGTCGGCCAGATCACCGAGCTGCACGGCGACAATGGCGTCCTTTCCGGCGCGACTGTGAAGACGGAGGAGGGCACGCAGGAGATTACTGCTACCCGCATCCTGCCGTTCTTCGGCCTGACCATGAAGCTCGGCCCGGTCTCCGAATGGGGCATCGAGCTGCAGGACAACCTGATCCCGGTCGACACTGAGAAATTCGAGACCTCGGTGCCCGGCGTCTTCGCCATCGGCGACATCAACTGGTATCCGGGCAAGCTGAAGCTGATCCTCTCCGGTTTCCACGAGGGTGCGCTGATGGCCCAGGCCGCCAAGAGGATCGTCAGCCCGGACGAGCGGATCATCTTCCAGTACACGACGTCCTCGACGAACCTGCAGAAGAAGCTCGGGGTGAATTGAAGATAGGCTGTTGGTTTGACAGCGGTTGCCGGCAGGCTCACACTCGCTCTTGGTGATGCCTGCCGGAGCTTTATCGTGGAGCCCGATACGGAAAACCTTGTCCTTGAGCATTTGCGCGCGATCCGCGCCACGCAGGATCGTCACAGCGATGACCTGCGCGAGATCAAGGGCAGGCTAGGGCTCCTCGAGGAACAATATGCCGGCCTCAGCCGGCGTATCGACCGGCTCGACGAGCGTGTTGCGCGCATCGAAAAACGCCTAGACCTTCAGGACGCCTAATTACGCGAAAAGACGCTGAACCAACGTCTTTGTGACCGGCGTCACATACCGGCGCCGCGCCTCCGGCTATCCCTTGGCCATCGATTTCGGCCAACAAGGGAGGCCACCGTCATGTCCGCTCTCAAGCACTTGCCGTTCTGGCGCACGTCCAGCATGGGGCTGCGCGCCGTCATCGTCGCGCTGATCCTTCTCGGCGCGGTCAGGGCGGGGTTGCAGGAAGACAATCCGTTGTCTCCCCATCCGCCCGCGCCCGTCGAGCTGTCGAAATGACGGCACATGTCATGTCACTCCCGCTGCCCCGCCCTCTCCCCGTCATCCCGGCCGAAGCGCAGCGGAGAGCCGGGATCCAATGCCCGTCCCGACAGTGTCGCCCGCGTCGGGCCTCGATGTGGTCGATCCCCGGGCGAACGCTTCCTCCTGGCAACCACCGGCATACGGCATGGAGAGGGGCAATAGGCCCCGGCTCGGGGCCCGGGGTGACGATGGGAGCGGCCGGAGCGGGCAACTGGTGATGCCGGGACGGCAAACCTATCTGTTGCGTTAACGGTTCTTCGCAAGAACGGTGGATACTCAAAAGACATGCTGAATTTCTATCGCCAGAAAATTTCGCCGATGATGGTGCACGCCGTTTGCGGCGCGCCGCCGCTAATGCGCGAGCGCGAGCAGATGGTGCCGAAGGCCGAGGGCGTGGTCGTGGAAATCGGCATCGGCACCGGCCGGAACCTGCCCTTTTACGACGAACGCCAGGTGCGCCGGCTGATCGGCGTCAATCCTCCGGACGGGCTCACCGACCTCGTCGACTTCGAGCGCCTGGCGCCGGGGATCGAGGCGGAGATCGTGCCGGAATCGGCGGAGAACATGTCGCTCGACAGCAACCTCGCCGACACCGTCGTCGTCACCTATACGCTGTGCTCGATCCCGGACGTTGAAAAGGCCATCGGCGAGATCCGCCGGGTCCTGAAGCCGGGCGGCCGGCTGCTCTTCGTCGAACACGGCCGCGCCGACTGCGAAAAGACCGCGCGCTGGCAGGACCGGCTGAACCCCTATTGGGGCCTGATCTCCCAAGGCTGCCACATCAACCGCAACCCGACGGAGCTTTTGACGGCAGGTGGCTTCTCGTTCCAGGAGCAAGACCGCTATCCGCTCCGGCGCGTGCCGTCGGTCGTTGGGTTTCACCATGTGGGGGTGGCGGTCGGGAGGTAACCGGAACGGTTTGTTGGTAAGAAAAAAGCGCCGGTTTGCCCCGGCGCTTTTTCTTTTTCGCTACTCCGCCGCCACGGGCGCCGCTTCCGGATTCGGATGCCACACCAGCTCGCGGCCGGGTTCCGGGTGCTCCGGGACCATGCGGGCGAGCAGGAGCGAGGTTGCGGCCATTGCCGCGCCGATGAGGAAGACGGCGGCGGGGGAGACGAGCCAGATGAGGCCGAAGGCGGCAGGGATGACGACGGCGGCGATGTGGTTGATGGTGAAGGCGACGCCCGCCGTCGGCGCGATGTCGCCGGGGTCCGCGATCTTCTGGAAATAGGTCTTCATGGCGATCGCCATGGCGAAGAAGGCGTGGTCGATCACATAGAGCCCGGCGGCGATGTAGGGATTGGCGACGAAGGCGTAGGCGACGAAGACCAGGATCAGGCCGATATATTCCAGCGTCAACGCGCGGCGCTCGCCGACCCGGCCGATGAAGGCGCCGATGCGGTGGGCAAAGAAGATGCTGATGATGCAGTTGATGAGGAAGAGGGCCGAGATGTCGTGGACGTCGTAGCCGAATTTCTCCACCATCATGAAGCCGGCAAAGACCATAAAGATCTGGCGCCGGGCGCCGCCCATGAAGGTCAGCGCGTAATAGAGCCAGTAGCGCTTTCTTAGGACGAGGGTCTTCCTCTGCGGCGTTCCTTCGCGGAACTGCGGGTAGGCGAGCCACAGGAAGATGACGACGGCGATGGTGGTCAGCCCGGCGATCAGGAAGACGATCTCGAAGGACAGCTCATAGGTGCGCCAGCCGAAGAAGATGAGGCCGTAGGCGGCGAGCTGGGCGACGGCGGCGACCGACAGGATCTGGCCCATGCGCTGCGGCGCTTCGGCCTTGTCGAGCCATTGCAGCGACAGGGATTGGGCCATGGTCTCGTAATAGTGAAAGCCGATGGACATCACCATCGTCGTGAAGATCAGGCCCCAGAAGCTTGGCATATAGCCGGTCAGCGCCACGCCGATGCCGAGCATCAGCAGCGAGACCAGCGCCAGGGTCTGCTCGCGCATGGCCAGCAGCAGGAAGACGGCGGCGAAGGACAGGAACCCCGGGATCTCGCGGATCGACTGCTGAATGCCGATTTCCTTGCCGGTGAAGCCGACGACGTCGACGGCGAAGTTGTTGAGCAGCGTCCACCAGGCGGCAAAGGAAAGCTGCATCGCGGCGGCCATCACCATCAGCATGGCCGCGGGCGAGCGCCAGTCGAGGCGGGAATCCGGGAGGCGGAGCGAAAACAGTCGGGCCATCCATGTCTCCGAACGGGAAATCGAAATCGAGCCTTTTGATAATCGTTTTCATGTACGGCGTGTTAGCGCTAAAATGACAAAGAGTATCGATAAGGCGACAAAGGCGTAGGATGTCCCAGATTCATCCGGAAATGTATCAATCGGCGCCGCACCACCTGCCGCAGCGGGTGGTGGCCTATGCCGCCGATCGGATGGGGGATATCATCAACCCGCGCCACACCCATCCGCGCGGCCAGCTCCTCCATATCGTTTCGGGGACGCTCGCGGTGGAGACCGACGGCGGCACCTTCGTGGTGCCGGCCGAGCGGGCCGTCTGGATGCCGCCGGGCGTGCCGCACGGCACCAGGACGCGGGCGCCGACGGCGCTGCGCACCATCTATATCGTTCCGGAAGCGGCCCCGGACCTGCCGGCGGAGCCGACCGTCGTCCGGGTGACGCCGCTGCTGCGCGAGCTGATCCTGACGCTGATGTCCTGGCCGCGGAACTATGACGAGGCGGGGCCGGAGGGACGGCTCGTCTCCGTCCTTATCGACCAGATCGCCGTCTCGCCGGTGGCCCCGTTGCACCTGCCGATGCCGCAGAGCGAACGGCTGCGGGCGCTGGCGCGGGAGCTGCGGGAGCATCCGGCCGACCCGCGCGGGCTCGACGCGCTCGCAGGCGCCGCGGCCGTTTCCGGGCGGACGCTTGAGCGGCGGTTCCGCGACGAGACCGGGCTGACGCTTCGGGCCTGGCGGCGGCAAGCAAAGCTCTTGAAGGCGCTGGAACTGCTCGCCGACCGGCAACCGGTCGGCCTCATCGCTGAACGGCTCGGCTACGAGACCACCAGCGCCTTCATCGCCATGTTCCGCTCCGCCTTCGGCCAGAGCCCGGGGAGATATTTTGAGGGGTGAGGGGCGACCGGGCGGCCGCCCCCAATGTCCGTTTGCCTCACGCGGGCCTGAGGCCGGAGCGGGCATGGATCAGGCCCGGCGCCTTGCCGGCGTAGCCGATGACGTAGCGGCTCTTCTTGCCGAGCAGGATATTGACGCCGATGGCGATCAGGATCGAGGCGGCGAGGATCCCCGTCGTTGCCAGCAGCAGCACCGGCCAGGAGGCATCGAAGCGGATGCCGTTTGCGTCGCGGACGGTATGGATGAGCTTCAACAGCCCCGGATGAATGAAGAAGATGGCAAAGCTCGTGGAGGCGACGAGCGAGAGCGTCTTCGACGAACGGCCCTCGAAGCGGTGGAGAAGCTGCAAGAGGAGCAGGCACATGAAGAGCTTCTGGAACAGCATCAGGTCGAGGCCGCCCCAGGCGAACGGCGCCTTGTGGTAGTTGCTGAAATGGCCGGTGGCGATCTCCGCCACGTCGAAGAAGGCGACGCAAAGGGCCAGGTGCCATTCCTTGCCGGCGAGGCGCGCCCAGACCACTTCCTTGTTCATGGCCACCGTGATGCCGAACAGATAGGCCGGCGTGAAGGCGATGAGGTGCTGCACGGGGTTGAGGTTGCCGTGCGAGCGCTGCACCAGCGCGGCGACGAGAACCAGCGCGGCCGTGATGGCGATCTGGCGGGCGGTGGACAGGCGGATGAAGGCGATGTGCGCCGGCGCCATCAGGAACACCAGCATGATGAAGGGGATGTACCAGTAGGCGGTCGCAAAGCCGCCGGTGAGGACGTACTTCACGTAAGGCACGATCCAGGTATCGACGACGCCCGGGCCGGCCGGATTGAAGAAGGCCTTCTGGGGCTCGCCGCTGGTCATCGACCAGATGATCGGCAGCACGGACAAAATAAGATAGGGCGCGGCAACGTTCTTTAACTTGCCTGTCAGGAAGGTCTTATAGTCATAACGCGCATAAAAGACATGGTAGAACAGAAAACCGGAAATGAAGACGAAGAGCGTCGTGGCGCCGGAAATCAGGTTGCCGACGAATTTCTCCGGCCATGTCTGAAAGGTCATTCCGGCAAACGAGAAACTGTGGCCCATGACAATCAGGATGATTGCGATGGCGCGGAAATTATTGATGGAAGTCAGGTACATGGCGTATCGCACCGTGAAAATGGCGGTGCGGTGACGGCCCTCGGGAGCGACGTGTTACAGGCCGTTCGGCAGACTTTCCGGCAGAACCACTGACACCTTCGGCCCGATGCCGCACGGGGCCGGGCACGCGGAACTCCCGCGCCCTTTCCCTTTCGTCCCAAATCACGTTTTATTTATGGCGACGTAGTATTCGCCGGTGCTTTTTTCTTGGAAGGGTTCCAGGGCGGCGGTGCGGCGCCGGCCGCGTTTCGGCCTATCCGGCGGCGTTTTCGGCCGCGGTTCGGCCGACGAAGCGGGCGAGCAGGTGGCGCAGGGGCGAGGGCAGGCGGTGGAACGTCGCCTTCATCCGCGGCTCGGCAACGCCGAGCCAGAGCCGGGCATAGAGCCAGCCGCGGGGGGAGCGCGACAGGGCGTAATTGGCGACCCGTTCGGTCTCTTCCGCCCAGCCGAGCTTGTAGCGCTGCACCGGCGGCAGGAAGTCGTAGCGCTCGATGCCGTTTTCAAGGCACCAGGAGAGCGTCTCCTCGGTCTGCAGCTCGCCGGGGCTGACGTCGCCATGGGCGGTGTTGATGGTGCCCATGAAGGCATAGTAGCGGCGTCCGGTGACGAAGCCGGCCTCGATAGCGGCGATGTCGCCGCCGACATTGAGGACCGAGATGCGGGCGATCGGGGCGTTCGCGGCCGCTTCGATGAGGCCCTTGCGCACCCATTTCTGGGAAAGGGCGCGGCTAACGAGACCGTTTGCCTCCAGCCAGTCGAGCTTGAAGGCGAGCGCCTGGTGCATCAGGGCGGCGGCACGGGCGCCGGGGCCGACCACCTCGAAGCGGATGTCGCCGCGCTCGGCGAGCCGGCGGCGCTTGCGGCGGCGGTCCTTGCGCTTGCGCCCGCGCTGGCGGGCGACGACGGCGTCAAGATCGGCGCCTTGCGTCAGGTCGACGAAGGGCGCTTCGGAGGTCACCCCGGTGGCGTGGCCGGTACGGGCAAGGAACGGGGCGATCGCCGCGTCCTTGCGGATGTTGCGGAAGTCGAAGACGTCGGCGCGGCCGCCGATGCCGGCGCTGTCGATGGCGGCCTTCAAGGCATCGTCGCCGGGCACGCCGGCGGCGATCACATCGCCATACTGCACGGCGGGACCGGAGAGCCAGCGCGCGACGCGGACGCCGGCATGGGTCTCGATCTCCATCGGCAGGATGAGGAGCGGTTCATCGTCGGCGGCGCGGCGCACGCAGATGACGTGGAGGCGGTAGTCCGGATGGGCCTTGAGCATGGTCTCGGCCATCGCCCGGCAGAATCCGAAGGACTGGAACGGCGTCAGCGGGGCTGCGGCCTCACGTTCCAGCGTCTCCCAGGTCTCCTTCAGCGCATCGAGTCCGTCCAGGCTGTCGGCGACGCAGACCCGGAAAAGACCGTTGCGCGACGGGGCGCAGGTCTCGCCGTCGCGCCCGCACGAAGCGGCATTTGCCGGGGCGAGCGGCCGCGGCGCCACCGGTTCGGCGGACCGGAACTGCGGCATCTGCCCGGCGCGGGCGGGGACTGCGGCATAGGCAAGGTCGCAGGGACGGGACACGGACACCTCGTCGTTTTCCCGGATCCGATCCGGATCCGCGGCGTCAGTCGAAGACGATTACTCAGCAGATAAAATACAGCTTCCGGTCGGGAATTTGAACGCCGACACCCGATTCATCTTCCGTTAGGGTTAATCGGCCGGCGCTTCTGAAGTTAAACTCCGCAATGACGAAGTCTTCGCTCGGGTGTCGGAAATCATTTCGGTTCGTCAGACCAGAAAAAAGCCTTACGAGGCCTGCAGCGCCGCCGTCCCGAGCACGAAGATGCCGACGATAACGAGGGCGAGGAGCGCCAGTTTCCAGGCATCGCGCCGGTGTTCCAGCCCCGGCCAGCCGAGCGGCCGGATCAACTGGATCGCGGCGACGGCGGCAAAGAACACCATGATGAGCTTGGTCACGGGCGGGGCTCCATTAGCGAACGAGTTCGCGCATGGCGCCGTCGAGGCCTTCCAGCGTCAGCGGGAACATGCGGTCCTCGACGATCTCGCGGATCATCTGGATGGAATGGGTGTAGCCCCAGTGCTTTTCCGGCACCGGGTTCAGCCAGACGGTGCGCGGATAGACCGCGAGCAGGCGTTGCAGCCAGACCGTGCCCGGCTCCTCGTTCCAGTGTTCCACCGAGCCGCCCGGATAGGCGATCTCATAGGGGCTCATGGAAGCGTCGCCGACGAAGATGACCTTGTAGTCGGACGGGAACTTGTGCAGCACGTCGAAGGTCGGGACGGTCTCGGCGTGGCGGCGGCGATTGTTCTGCCAGACCCGCTCGTAGAGGCAGTTGTGGAAATAAAAATACTCCATGGTCTTGAATTCCATCCGCGCGGCGGAGAACAGCTCCTCGCAGAGCCGGATGAAGGGGTCCATGGAGCCGCCGACGTCGAAGAACAGGAGCACCTTGACGGCGTTGCGCCGCTCCGGGCGCATCTGGATGTCGAGATAGCCGTGGTGGGCGGTCGACCTGATCGTTCCGTCGAGATCCAGTTCGTCGTGGGCGCCGGTGCGCGCGAAGCGGCGCAGGCGCTTCAGGGCGACCTTGATGTTGCGGGTGCCCAGCTCGACGCTGTCGTCGAGGTCCTTGAATTCGCGCTTGTCCCAGACCTTGACGGCACGGCGGTGGCGGCTCTCGTCCTGGCCGATGCGGATGCCTTCCGGATTGTAACCATAGGCGCCGAAAGGGGAGGTGCCGGCGGTGCCGATCCATTTCGAGCCGCCCTGGTGGCGGCCCTTCTGGTCCTTCAGCCGCTCCTTCAGGGTCTCCATCAGCTTGTCCCAGCCGCCGAGGGCCTCGATCTGGGCCTTTTCCTCTTCGGTCAGGTATTTTTCCGCGAGCTTCCTCAGCCACTCTTCCGGGATCTCCGCCTTAACGGCGTCGGACATCAGGTCGAGGCCCTTGAAGACGGCGCCGAAGACGCGGTCGAACTTGTCGAGGTTCTTTTCGTCCTTCACCAGGGTAGCGCGGGAGAGATAGTAGAAATCCTCCACCCGCTTTTCGGCGAGGTCGACGGACAGGGCCTCCATCAGCGTCAGGTATTCGCGCAGGGAGACCGGCAGGCCGGCGGATTTCAGTTCCTGGAAGAAATTGACGAACATCGGCGCGCGTTTCCCTCGGTCGCGCCTTTGTCTTAACGCGGCGGCCGTTCCATGACCAGAGCGGCAAGGCCGGTCTCCGCCGCAAGGGCTGCCTGGCGGTCGGTCGGCGCAAAGCCGCAATGGGTGAGGAACGACCGGGCGGCGCCGTTGTCAGCCATCACCTCGGCAACGAGGGGCGTGCCGGCGGTGCGCTCGATCAGCGCGTCCATCATCTTGGCGCCGATGCCGAGGCCCTGGCGGTGCAGCGTCACGTGCAGCCGGTCGATGAAAAACCCGCCTTCCACCTTCCGCAAAAATGCCTGGGCGACGATCTCGTCATGGCAGTCACCGACGAGAAAGAGGGTGTCCGGCTCGGCGAGTTGTCGGGTCAGCGTCTCGTCGGAATGGCGGCGGGAGACGATGGCGTCGAGCTTTTCCGCGGCGACCTTGTCGCCAATCGAGCGGCGCCAGTTCTCGTCCGCCATTTCCCGGCAGGCGGCAAGGTCCGAGGCGCGTGCGGGGCGAACGACCACATCCTGAACCATGACTCACTCCGTTGCGGCGGGACCGGCGCGGGATCCGGCCGGCGCCCTCGATCCATCGATCCGCCGCTGTTCAGATTCGAAAACGGACCCTGGGGATTCCGTGGGAAGAATCGACATGACACATATTCGGGCCGGCCGGCAATTACCATTCGCAATGGTGCCAAGGATTACCGTTACCGGTATCCTGGTTGTGGTTTTCTTACTGTGCTATCCGACATTTGCACCCGGGCCGATGGGGCCGTGCCGTCCGTTGTCGCGCCCTATCTCGACGCCGGCGACGTGGCGGTCTCGGAAAACCTTGCCGTCAGCCTTGCGCGCATGGGCCGGGCGCTGGAGGCCCAGGATCTCGGCGGCTTGCTCAAGTTCGTCACCTATCGCTATTTCCGCGAGCAGATGGGCCTTCTGCAGTTGGGCGAGGACCGGCCGAACGGCTATGACGCCGTCGGTCAGTTCACGTGCGGGTTCCTGTCGAGCTGCTCGGTCTCAAAGAGCTACGGCCTTGCCAATATCCGCAAGGCGCGGATCGTGGGGCTTGCTACGGCAGGCCGTGACGTGGATGTGACCCTGGCGATGACGACGGCTAACGGGCTGGCGCTGGAATCGTGCTTCTTTTACGATTCGGCGCTTTTCGGCTTTTACGCCGCCTTCGGCTGACGTCACGCTTGTCGACGGAGGGGGACCTCCAGGACACTGTTTTTGGTTGAGTTGATTGGAGTTGAGAAGTGAATAGCTACGAACGGACGTACCGGGCAGGCAGAGCTGTTTGCGCGTGGGTGGAATTGGTCGCCTGGGTCGGCGTTTTCTTCGGCGCCATTGCGGCCATCAGCGGCTTCATGTCGGACGGGCTGGCGAGCCTTTTTTCCAGCTCGCTGGTCCAGCAGGAAACACCGTTTCTGCTGAGAATAATGTTCGCAGTTCCTGGACTTCTCGTTGTTTGGGGCGGGCTGAGAACGATCATGGATGTGCAGCAGACAAAGGCGTCGATCGATACTGCCGAGATGACGCGGGAAATGCTCACGCTGGCCCGGGCTTTCTCGAAAAATGTCGAACGTCCGCGCGCATCTGTTCCTCCATCGGCGCATCCTCTGCAAATACGGCCTGGAGATCGAATTAAGATCTACAAGGGAAAAGAAATCAAAAAAGAAGCGAACGGTGTCTCTGTAGATGGGGTTGTCTTTCCGAATATTTTGGAAGCGGAAAGATATATTTCAGACCTTCGGTCAAAGTAAGGTCGGGCGCGCGTTTTTGGCTCCGATGTTGCTGAATTTTCGGAATGCCTGCTGCTCTGCGCGTCCCGACCTGTGCGAAAGGGATCGCCCCGGAGTTCAATGCTCTTTCGAATTCTGAGTGCGATCGGCCGGGGCAACCGCCTTCTTCTGGGCCTTCACCAGCTCGTTGAAGACGTTGCCGATCTTCGGGCGGGTTTCGCCGATGAACGGGATCGGCCGGCAGACGTCGACCGCGGCAATGCCGATGCGGGCGGTGAGAAGCCCGTTGACGACGCCCTCGCCGAGGCGGGCGGAGATGCGCGCGGCAAGGCCCTGGCCGACCAGTTCGTGGATCATGGAATCGCCGATGGCGATGGTGCCGGTGACCGCCAGGTGGCCGATGACGTGGCGGGTGAGGCGGAAGAAGCCGATGCCGCCGGGCCGGCCGCCATAGAGCGTGGAGACGCGGCGGATGAGCCGGAGGCTTTCGGCGAACACGAACAGGACATCGATGAGGGCGCGCGGGCTGATCGCGGTGACGACCGAGACCCGCTTTGCCGAATTGGTGATCATCCGCGTCGCCTCAATGTCGAGCGGGCGCATCAGATCGCGTTCGGCAAGGACGATGAGGTCGCGCCCGTCGATGATCTCGCCGTCATGGGCGGCAATGGCGGCGCGGCCGCGGGCGGTGTCGGCGCGGCTCTTGTAGAGCGCGACGACGTCCTTCAGCACGGCCTCGGCGCCGGCCCGGTCGTCGGCTTTCGCCGCGGCCTCCGCTTCGGTTCTGAGGCGATCGATGCGGGCGAGCCGCCACAGGCCGAATAGCTCGCGCAGGGCCATGGCAAGGGCGGCGACGACGACAAGGGAGGCGAGCGCGACGGCGAGCCAGCCGAGCCAGTCGGCCCGGGCGAAGAGGTCGGCGATCAGCCGGTCGATGGCGACGCCGACGGCGAGCGAGATGAGGCCGCCGAGGGCGGAGATGAGGATCGCGCTCCAGCGCCAGCGGCGCTTCGGCAGCTTCGGCCGATAGGGGCTGTCGCGCTCGGCTTCTTCCGCGACGACGACGGCGAGATCGGCATGCTCCGGAGCGCTCTCGGCCGGCGCCTCGTTGAGGACGACGTCGGCTTCGTCGAGCCGGAACGCCTTCGGCCTGCGGCTGGGATCGGTCATGCCAGCTTGTCTCCGATGAGGAACTGCAGCGCCCGGTCGAGGCGGATATGGGGCAGCGTCAGGCTGAGGCCGTCCGGCGAGCGCTCCAGTTTCGGCGGCCGGAAGCGGACGTAGCGCACATCGGTGCCGGCGCGGGAAAGTTCAAGTTTCGATTCAGGTTGAAGAGGTTGATGCTTCGATTCCGATTCAACTTTTGCGACGGCTTCTTCAAGTTCCGATTCAGATTCAAGGTGTGCGAAAAGTGATTCAGGGTCTTTCGGCAAGTCCCCGGGAAACATGGCGATTTCCGTCTTCCCGTCGAACCGCTCGCCGTCGACGATCTCGCCCGTCATCGGCGTTCCGATGATCGTCGGCAGGGCGTTGCCGCCGCGCCTGACCGTGCCTTCACGCGTTGCGCGAACCGCGGCAAGAGCGAGAATATCGATGTCGGCGCCGGCGAATTCGGCCTTCTTGATGGCCCGCTTGACGAGCCGCTTCAGCACCCGCTGCAGCCGGTCGTGGTCGGTGTGGTGGAGGTGGTCGGCCTTGGTCGCGGCAAAGAGGATGCGGTCGATGCGCCGGGTCAGGATCGAGGCGAGCCAGCTCGTGCGGCCGGGCCGGAAGCAGGAGAGGATGTCGGCGAGCGCATTCTCCAGGTCGCGCATGGCATGGGGTCCGGCATTGAGCGCAGAGAGCGCGTCGACGAGGACGATCTGGCGGTCGAGCCGGGCGAAGTGGTCGCGGAAGAAGGGGCGCACGACATGGGTCTTGTAGGCCTCGAAGCGGCGCTCCATCATCGCCCTCATCGAGGTCCGCGGCACCACCCGGTCGTCCTCCAGGACCAGCGGCGAGAAGGTGAGGGCGGGCGAGCCGTCGAGGTCGCCCGGCATCAGGAAGCGGCCCGGCGGCAGCATGGAGAGCGCGTGCTCGTCGGCGCGGCAGGCGGCGAGATAGCCGGTGAAGGCATCGGCAAGGCCGCGGGCCGTCGCCTCGTCTTCTTCGGCGGCCGGGTCGGCGGCCTCAAGACGCCGGTGCCAGTCGCCGGCAAGCCGGGCCCGGTTCGGCAGCCGCGACAGGGCGACCGCCTCGCGCGACCACGTCGCGTAGTCCTTGGTCAGCAGCGGCAGGTCGAGCAGCCATTCGCCCGGATAGTCGACGATGTCGATATGGAGCTTGCCGCTGCCGAGGGTGCGCGAGAAATAGGAGGCGGATTCGTAGGCGACCGTCAGCCGCAATTCGCTGATCCGGCGGGTGGAGCTCGGCCAGACCCGCTCGTCGACCATGTCGGCGACATGGGCTTCGTAGTCGAAGCGCGGCACGGCGTCGTCCGGCTGCGGCTGCAGGGAGGCACGGGCGAGCCGGCCGGTCGCCATCGGCTCGAACAGGGGCATCCGCCCGCCCTTGATCAGATTGTGGACGAGGGCGGTGATGAAGACGGTCTTGCCGGCGCGCGACAGTCCGGTGACGCCGAGGCGCACGGACGGGGTGACCAGTCCGGTGGCGAAGTCGGCGACGTTGTTGAGCGCAAGCCAGGCGTCGTCGGTGAGTGTCGTCAGGTTCAAGGCATTTTCTCCGCGTCCCATGTAGGCCTTCGGGCCGCGCGGTAAAAGGGTGCGCACTGCAACGACAGGAGGAAACGGGACGGGGAACGGGTCGTGCGCGGGCAATCGGGCGGCCGTTCAGAGCCCCGGATCGTCCTCCATCTGCAGGTCGCGCGGCCGCATGAAGGCCTTGATGCGGCCGCTCATCGGCAGGATGTCGGCCCAGCCCGGCACGTCGAAATCGATCACCGCCAGCGACGCCGTCGGGTATTTCTCGTCGATGCGGGCGCGCAGGTCCCTGGAGCCGGCGGCGATCAGCGAGCGGGCGGTCTCGCGGGTCGCCGGATTGTGGCCGACGACGAGGAGGCTGTCGGCGTTGCCGCCATGCTCGCGGATGATCTCCAGATAGGTGTCCTCGGAGCTGTCATAGAGGTCGTCGCGGAAGGCGACCGTCTCCTCGCCCTTGAAATGCGGCATGACGCAGGCGAGCGTCTCGCGGGTGCGGCGCGAGGAGGAGCACAGCACATGGTCCGGCCTGAAGCCTTCCCGGGCCATGTACATGCCCATCACCGGTGCGGCGGCGCGGCCGCGATCGTTCAGCGGGCGATCGAAATCGTCGAGGGACGGGTTCAGCCAGGAGGACTTGGCGTGGCGCAGCAGCAGCAGGCGGGGCATCGGCACACTCCGGGGGCTTTGCCGGGGGACGTGTTCCCGGGGGAGGGTTCTCCGGGGGACTCTTCCGGAACCGACTATAGCCGCAGCCCGACGGCTGTCAGTACCGAATTTCCCGTTTCAGGCCCAAGGGGTTAAAGGCTGTGGACAAGCCATGGGAAGAGCCCGTGGTCAGCGGGTGAGGCGGACCGCGGTGCCGTTGACGGAGACCATCAGCATCGAGCCGTTCTGGCCGACCGCCTCGTAGTCGATGTCGACCCCGACGATGGCGTCCGCGCCGAGCGCCCTGGCTTCCTCGGTCATGTCCTGCAGGGCCATGTGGCGGCCGTCCCTCAGCACGTTCTGGTAGCCGCCGGCGCGCCCGCCGATGAAGTCGCGGATGCCGGCGAAGATGTCGCGAAAGACGTTGGCGCCGAGGACGGCCTCGCCGGCGACGACGCCGAGGATCTCGGCTGTCTCGCGGTGCGGGACGGTGTGGGTGGTGGTGACGATCATACGGGATCCTTCCGGGCGCTTCGGCGTTGGTGCCGCCGCCCCGCGCGGAAGTGGCGGTGCGGTTCTTCCCATGTAGGCAGTGCGCCGGGTTTGTCATCGTGCGGCCCGTTCGATTTGTCGCAGGGGGCGTTTTTTGTGCACTGCGGCAAGATTGCTTGCGCAGCGCTTTTCCTTGGGTCTAATAGGAACCGGCATCGACCTGGGACGCGCGGAGCCGCCGGGAAGATTTCATCTTCCTTATCCTTGCCGCGATCTTGGCCGAAGGTCATCGATGCCCCTTGGACGCAAGAAGCGAACAGAAGACACCTTTCGGAGACCCGGACGTCGATGGCACTCAACGGACATGTGGACAGCTACTATGCGCGGCGGAACGCCCATGAGGTGATGTTCCGGCGCCTTGCAGGCACGGAAAAGGCGGCGGTCTGCGTCATCGGCGGCGGGCTCGCCGGCCTGACGACGGCGCGCGAACTGGCCAGCGCCGGCACCGACGTGGTGCTGCTGGAGGCCGAACGCGTCGGCTGGGGTGCCTCGGGCCGCAATGGCGGCTTCGTCTCGGCCGGCTATGCGGCCGGGCTCGCCGACCTGGAAGCCCGGCTCGGGGTGGAGCGCACCAAGGCGCTCTACGAGCTGTCGCGCATGGGCGTCGCCTACGTTCGCGAGACCATCGAGACGGCCGGGGCCGGCGACATCATCGGCGGCCATGGCTGGCTGAAGGTGATCCGCCACGACGATGCGGAGGCGATGAAGCGCCGGCGCGACCTGATGGCCGGCACCTACGGTGCCAGCGTTGAGTTCTGGGAGACCGAGCGGGTCCGCGCGACCCTGAAGACCGAGACCTATTTCCAGGCGCTGCACGACGCCAGTCCGTTCCACATCGACCCGCTCGCCTATGCAAGACTGCTGGCCGCGCGGGCGCGCGATGCCGGCGCGCGCATCTTCGAGGAGAGCGCAGCCACCGGGCTTGCCCGCCACGGCGCTGGCTGGCGGGTGGAGACGGCCTGCGGTGCCATCGAGGCGGAGATGGTGGTGCTTGCCGGCAGCGCCTACCAGGCGCTTTCGGGTCTGTGGCCGTCGCTCGACCGGGCGATCGTGCCGGTTGCCACCTATGTGGTGACCAGCAATGCGCTCGGCTCGGCGGTGACGGATTCCATCCGCTTTTCCGGCTGCATCGCCGATACGCGGCGGGCCGGCGACTATTACCGGGTCATCGAAGGCGACCGGCTGCTCTGGGGTGGGCGGATCACCACGCGGCGGTCCGAGCCGGCCGACCTCGCCGGGCTCCTCAAGGCCGACATCGCGGCCATCTATCCGCAGCTCTCGCATTTGGAAGTGGAGACGGCCTGGTCCGGCCTGATGGCCTATGCGGTCCACAAGATGCCGATCATCCGGCCGCTGGAGGAGGGTCTTTGGTCGGTCACCGCGTTCGGCGGCCACGGCGTTGCCCAGACCGCGACGGGCGGCGTCCTCGTCGCCTCGGCGATCACCTCGGGCGACGACCGCTGGCGGCAGTTCGAGGCGTTTGGCCCACGCTTTGCCGGCGGCCCGGTCGGGCGCATGGGCACGCAGCTCCTCTACTGGGGCATGCAGTTCCGCGACCGGCGCGAGGAACGGGCGGCGCGATAGGGGGCTGCCCGACGCGCCGGGACCGGTAACGGACGGATTGAGGGCGGCGGCGTTTTCGTCTAACCCTGCCGGGCCAACCGACAGGGACTGATCCCCGTGCCCCAGAACCGCGACACCATGCAAGAAGAGACGCCGACGCCGAAGGCCGAGCGCCCCGGCCCGATGACGCGCTTTCTCGTCCGCCACGCCCCGCAATTCGTCGGCAAGGCGCGGCTGCTCGACTTCAGGCCCAAGCCGCTGATCGATCCGGAGCACCGCATCCTGGTGGTCTGGTCGCCGAAGTCGGCCTGCACGGCGGCGACCATCTGGTTCTTCAAGATCATCGGCAAATATGAGGAAGCGCGGGCCTACAACGCCTGGCCGCACCATTACCGGCGCAAGGTCTATTATCCCTCGGACCTGCATCACAGGGGCATGACCGACGATTTTTCCGGCTACCGCGTCATAAGGGTGATCCGCGATCCGGGTCACCGGGCGGTCAGCTCCTACCGCCATGCGCTGCGCACCGGCTATTTCAACAAGCGGGCCGCACATGTCCTGAAGCGGCCGGTCGACGAGACGGCGGGCTATTCGTTCCGGGAGTACCTTGACAGCATCGGCCTCAAGGACCTGTCGCCGATCATGAGCAATCCCCATCACGGGGTGCAGAGCCATCCGATCGAGCAGCTGGTGCCGCCAACCGACGTCATCAACGTGACGCGGGACGACCTCTTTGCCCGGCTCAACGGCATCGAGGCCGACCTCGGCCTGGAGCGCACGGACTTCTCCAGCCTCGCCTGGTTCCATTCCAGCGAGAGCGGGCCGCGCAAGCGCAAGGTCGGGGTCTATGAGGACGACGTCACCGACGAGCGCTTCGACCGGCGCGTCGCCGCGCAGGGACCGTGGCCCGAGGTCGAGAAGTTCCTGACCCCGGAGATGAAGGACAGGGTCCGCCGGCTCTATGCCATCGACTACGACCGCTACGGGTCCTATTTCTGACGGATCTTTTCGATGTCGAAGGGCGTCGTCTGGTAGACCTCGTTGATCCAGTTGCCGAACAACAGATGGGCATGACTGCGCCAGCGGTTTTCCGGCGTCAGGTGCGGATTGTCCTTCGGGAAATAGTTGTGCGGCACGTGGATCTCCACGTTCGCTTCCACGTCGCGCCAGTATTCCTCGGCAAGGGACGAGGAATCGTACTCGATGTGGTTGAACATGTAGAGATTGCCGTGGCGGGGATCGTGGATCAGGCAGGGGCCGGTCTCGTCGGACTCCATCAGCATCTCAAGGCCGCTGTCCTCCGGGATGTCGCTGGCGCGGACCTCCGTCCAGCGTGAGACCGGAATGGAGAAGTCGTCGGAAAAGCCGCGCAGGAACGGCGAGGCCGGATTGAGATTGCGGTGGCGGAAGACGCCGAAGGCCTTTTTCGGCAGGGCGTATTTCGGCACGCCGTGGAAATGGTTCAGCATCGCCTGGGCACCCCAGCAGATGGCGAAGGTCGAGTGCACGTTGGTCTCGGTCCACTCGAAGATCGCGCCGAGTTCCTCCCAGTAGGTGACGTCCGGGAAGTCGAGCAGCTCGATCGGCGCGCCGGTGACGATGAGGCCGTCGAACTTGCGGTCCCGGATCGCCTCCCAGTCCTCGTAGAAGGCGAGCATGTGGGCGGCCGCCGTGTTCTTCGGCGTATGCGAGGCGACCTTGACCAGCGACAGCTCGACCTGCAGCGGCGTTGCGCCGACGAGGCGGGCGATCTGCGTCTCGGTGCGGATCTTGTTCGGCATCAGGTTGAGGAGCGCGATCTGCAACGGCCTTATGTCCTGGCGCGCCGCATCGTCCGCCGTCATCACCATCACGCCTTCCTGCTCCAGCGTGGTGCGGGCGGGCAGGTCGGTGGGGATCTTGATCGGCATTGCGGCAGCTTTCCGGGGTTTTCGGTCGTTATGGTGCGCCTCGGCGCGCCCGGTACGGGGCGTCAAGTCAGGGTGACTTAAGGCCTCGCCATCGGTATCGCAAGTGTGGAGGGTCTTTTGCCGCTCAGGCCGGCGTGCGCTCGATGGCGCGGCCGATGAGGTCGACGAAATCGTCGGCGGACTTGACCTCTTCGATCTCCGCGGCGGTCACCGTGTAGCCGTGGCGGTCGGCGATCGCCTTGTAGATCGGCAGGCGGTGGGCGATCAGGCGTTCAAAGCCCCAGACGGCAAAGGCGTCCGGGTCGACGGCGTCGTCGGAGGCAACGCCGGTCTCGGCCTTGTAGGCGGCCCAGTTCTTCTCCAGGAACTCTTCCTGGTAGTAGATCGGCTTGGGGTCGGCGCGGAAGCGCTTGATCAGCTCCGCGGCGTGGTCCGGCGGGCCCTCGATATAGAGCAGCACCGTCTTGTCGCCGAGGACGGAGAGCACCGGATCGTTGTCGTCGTCAGGGTCGACGATCTCGCAGATGCTGCCGCCGGAATCGCAGATGAAATGGTCGTAGCCGTAGATCTCCCGCGACTTGTCGATGAAGTCGGCGACGTCGCGCAGCGCGCAGATTTCCGCGTCGTGGTGCTGGGCCTGACGGTGGCGGTATTCCTGGAAGGAGATGCCGCCCTTGTCCGGGTTGCCCGGCTTGCCGAGATAGGTGGAGAGCGGCGACAGGTTGTCGAACGAGATGTTGGACGAGATGTAGATCGAGTCCGTCATCAAGAGCTTGCGCAGGAACGGGATCTTCATCGCCTCGCGCTTGACGTTGTCGACGATGTGCTCGCCCATGTAGCGGGTGCCGATGCGGTAGTCGACGGAGTAGTGGAACCAGCCGTCGCGCCGGACCCGCATGGCGACCGTGGTCTTGCCGACGCCGGACATGCCGAGGACGGTGACGGCCTTGCGGGGCAGGGCGCGGAATTCGTCGGCGGAGGAAAAGCGCATGCGGGTGGGCTCCGGCAAGGGCGGTCTGCGTGACCCTAGATCACGAATCGCGCATTTGAAACCGCAAGGGCGACGCGCCGCGTTGCCGCAAGGGGCCCCGGCATTGAAAGCGGGCCGGGCGCCTGATACTGGAACCGCCGGTGCCGCGCAAGCGCTTCGCAGCGCGGCCGCTTTCGGAGCAGTTGAGAGGGATATGGGCGAGGTCGTCATCGTCAGCGGCAGCGGCCGCGAGGTCGTCGGACCGGACCACCTGCCGCTCGACCGTCCGCTCGCCGTGGAGCGGATTGCCGGCGGCATTATCCCGCCGGCGACCGGCGGCCGCGGCGGACCCGGCAACAGGGACGCGGTGCTCGGCGGCGTCTACCGGCCGGACGGGACCCAGGTCGATCTCTCGGTCCTGAAGAAGGCCACCAAGCACGTCACCACCTATCCCTATGACGCCGCGGCGGTGCGTGACGCGGATATCGCCACGGACGACCGGGAGGTCGTCTATTGCGGCTACATCCAGCGCCATTTCGGCCATGTGCTGGTGGAGGTGACGTCGCGGCTGTGGTGGGCGCTCCAGGAAGGTTTTGGCGGGCCGCTGATGTTCCAGTCGATCAGCCCCGGAATCCTCGATGTCTCCTATATCCGCGCGCTGTTCGACCTCATCGGCATCGCCGACCGGGTGATGATCGCCGACGCCTGGACGCGCTATGCCGGCGTCGTCGTGCCGGAGGCATCGCACCGCTTCAACGCTCATATCGCGCCGGAATTCCTGCTGCCGTTCGAGCGCGCGCGTGAGGCCGCCTTGAAGGCCGCGCCCGGGCCGAGCCCGGAAAAGCTGTACCTCTCGCGCAGCCGGCTCGATGCCGGGCGGATCATCGGCGAGGAGGTGGTGGAGGAGATGTTCGCCGCCGAAGGCTACGACATCGTCCACCCGCAGGAACTCGGCCTTGCCGAGCAGGTCGCGCTTTTTGCGAGGGCGAAGAAGGTTGCGGGCTTCAACGGCTCGGCCATGCACGGGCTGGTGTTCTCGCCGGGCGGGGTGGAGGCGACCCACATCGCCCGGGACGAGCATATCGGCAAGAGCTTCTTCCTGATCGACCAACTGCTGGGCAATGACGCGCGCTATATCGTCGGCACGTTCGCGTCGCGGCTCGGCACCCTCGGGCGGCACGAGCCGTTCCTCGTTGATATCGACGGTGTCGGCGACATGTTGAGGGCCGAAGGGGTGATTTCGCCCTCCAACCGGCCGAGCGTGCGTCAGGCGGCGCTCAAGGCCGACTTCAACGCGGAATGCGCACTGCAACTGGCATCGAGCCGGCGCAGCCCGCTGAAGGGCCTGAGGCGGCTGTCACCGCTCTTTGGCGCGCTCCTCAAAAGGCCGACCGACGGCCGTCTCTGGGCCGCGCTGCCGGGCGTTGCTGCCCGGGCCGTTCGCGAACTCTTCTAGCGTCCCTCGCGCCTTGCCATGAAGGCGAGGCGTTCGAACAGCATCACGTCCTGCTCGTTTTTCAACAGCGCGCCGTGCAGTGGCGGGATGCTCTTGGTCGGGTCGCGCTGGCGCAGGGTCGCCGCGTCGATGTCCTCGTTGACGAGGAGCTTGATCCAGTCGAGCAGTTCCGAGGTCGACGGCTTCTTCTTCAGGCCCGGCACGTCGCGCACGTCGTAGAAGATGGAGAGCGCCTCGGAGAGGAGCTGCTTCTTCAGGCCGGGGAAATGCACCTCGACGATTTCCGTCATCGTTTCGGCGTCCGGAAACTTGATGTAGTGGAAGAAGCAGCGGCGCAGGAACGCGTCCGGCAGCTCCTTTTCGTTGTTCGACGTGATGATAACAACAGGGCGCCGGAGCGCCGTCACGGTCTCACCGGTCTCGTAGACGAAGAACTCCATGCGGTCGAGTTCCTGCAACAGATCGTTGGGGAACTCGATGTCGGCCTTGTCGATCTCGTCGATCAGGAGCACCGGGCGCACGTCCGCCTGAAAGGCTTCCCAGAGCTTGCCGCGCTTGATGTAGTTGGCGATGTCCTTGACCCGGCCGTCACCGAGCTGGCTGTCGCGCAGGCGCGTCACCGCGTCGTATTCGTAGAGGCCCTGCATCGCCTTGGTCGTCGACTTGATGTGCCATTCGATGAGCGGGGCTTCGATCGAGCGCGCGATCTCGGCGGCAAGCACCGTCTTGCCGGTGCCGGGCTCGCCCTTGACCAGCAGCGGGCGTTCCAGGGTGATGGCCGCATTGACGGCGATCCGCAAGTCTTCCGTGGCAACATAGTCGGCGGTGCCGGTAAAGCGCATGCGCGTCCTCCGAGGATGGAAAATCGAGCCCGAAGGCTAGGCGCTGGCACACCCGAGATCAACACGCCTTTCGGCGGCAGGATGGCACGTCGGCGGCGGGCGCCGCGCGGCAAAACTTGCCGCATTGCCGGTGCGAAACTGCCGGGGCGGCGCCGTCCGGCCCGCGCCATTCCGCCAAGGCCATTGAAAAACAAAGGATATTTCCCGGATGTCATTTGGCCCGGCGCTTGCAGAAAACGGGGTGCCGACGTGTTGTCACGTTCAAGGATCGGAGGAGTTCGGCAGAATGGGTATCTACAGTGCGATCGCCACATCGGTCAGCGGCCTCAGGGCGCAATCGACCGCGCTTGAGCACATTTCCGGCAACATCGCGAACTCGCAGACGACCGGTTACAAACGGACCGAGACGAACTTCGCCGACCTCGTCGCCGACGGTCCGCCGGACACCCAGTCCGCGACCGGCGTGCTGGCGTCGAGCCGCTCCACCAACAGCGTGCAGGGCGATATCCTCGGCTCCGACATCGAGACCTACATCGCCATCGACGGCGAGGGCTTCTTCATCGTCTCCGAGAAGCTCGGCGAGGTCGACAACAACCTGACCTTCTCCGACACGGACCTCTATACCCGTCGCGGCGACTTCACCACCGACAAGTACGGCTATCTGGTGAACGGCGCCGGCTACTATCTGCAGGGTCTGGCAGTCGATGCGAACACCGGCAACATCTCCGGCAGCGTGCCGGAGCCGATCCGGATCTCCGGCGACTTCCTGGAAGCCGAGGCGACGACGGAAATCGTCTACCGGGCGAACCTGGCGAAATATCCGCTGACCGCCAATGCCGACGAAGACGTGCCGGGCAGCGAATTCCTCGACCCCGCCGATTTCACCAATGACCCGACCGCGAGCGGCGACGGCTTCGTGCAGGGCCAGGACGAAACGGCGTTCATCAACAGCACGATCTCCGGCGGCGCCATCACCGCCTACGATTCCTCGGGCTCCACGGTCAACGTCCAGATCCGCTGGGCCATGCTCGACGACGACACCTACAACATGTTCTATCTTGAGGATTCGGGCGCCACGGGCACCGATCCCATGTGGCGCAATGTCGGCGTCGACTACGACTTCAACGCCAGCCGCCAGCTCGACCCCGACTTCGGGTCGGTGACGATTTCCGGCATGACCGTCGACGGCGTCTCGCTCGGCGACATCACCATCCAGCACGGCTCGGCCGGCATCACCAGCTTCTCCGACGCCAACGGCACGGCGAAGGTCACCGAACTCAGCCAGAACGGCTACCCGGCCGGCGAACTGGAATCGGTCGCGATTTCCGACTCCGGCCGCGTCACGGCGTTCTACACCAATGGCGAGCAGCTCGAGATCGCGGAAGTGGGCATTGCCACCTTCAATGCGCCGGACGAGCTGCGCAAGGTCGACGGCGGCGCGTTCCTGGCGACCACCGAGTCCGGCACGCCGATCATCGGCGGCTCCGGCAACATCATCGGTTCGGCGCTGGAAGCCTCCAACACCGACATCGCCGACGAGTTCTCCAAGCTGATCATCACCCAGCAGGCCTATACGGCGAACTCGCGCATCATCACCACCTCGGACGAGATGCTGCAGGAGGCCCTGAATATCGTCCGCTAGTCTTTTGTGTGCGTCGGCCGGCGGGCACCCTGGGTGCCGCGCCGGCATTTGAAACGGATCGACCGTCATGGGTATCACCGCAGCCGTCAACATATCGCTTAGCGGCCTGGCAATCACGCAGCGCGAACTCGACATCGTCGCGTCGAACATCGCCAATGCGGACACCCCCGGCTATACCCGCAAGAGCCTGATCACCAAGAACCTTGCGGATCGCGACGGTTCGTCACTCGGTGTGCGCGAGGTTACGATCCAGCGCAACTACGACAGCTACGTGTCGGCCCAGTACCGCAACAGCGTCATCGACGGCAGCTATCTCGACGTCATGGCGAGCTTCCAGTCCCGGCTCGACGCCATGTACGGCACGCCGGGCGACGTCAACGCCCTCGATACGATCTACAACGACTTTACGTCCGCCATCGAGGCGCTGGCGACCTCGCCGAGCGACTACACGGCTCAGCGCCAGGTCGTCACCAACGCGCAAACGCTGACCTCGCAGCTCAACAACCTGTCGGACGAGATCCAGTCGATGCGCGCGGAATCGGAGCGCGTCATCTCCGACTATGTGTCGCGGGCAAACCAGCTCCTCGGCGACCTTGAGGACATCAACCGCCAGGTGGTCTCGTTCTCGTCCACCGGCGCGATGCCCGTCGACCTGCTCGACAACCGGGATTCCATCATTCTGGAACTGTCCCAGATGATGGACATCAAGGTGTCGGAAGCGGACAACAATTCGGTCCGGCTGTTCACCTCGAACGGCACGCTCCTGTTCGACGACAGGGCCGCGACGCTGTCGTTCGATCCTGCGGCCTCGGTCGATGCCAATGCCACGTGGAGTGCGGATCCGGCCGAGAGTGGCCTCGGCTCCATCTACCTGACCTCGGACAACGGCTACAAGGTCGACCTGATCGCCGACAAGGCGATCCAGTCCGGCGAGATCGCGGCCTATATCGACCTGCGCGACGACGTGCTGGTCGAGGCCCAGGCGCAGCTCGACGAGTTCGCCTCGAACCTGTCGCTGGCGCTGTCGAACCGGACCGAGGAGGGGACTGCGGTCACCGTCGGCACGTCGGACGGTTTCGACATCGACCTCAACGATCTGCAACAGGGCAATCAGATCACCTTCGAATATGTCGACGTCGGCAGCGGCAATACGGAGACCTTCACCTTCGTTCGGGTCGACGACCCCACCATGCTGCCGCTCGGCGACGATGCGACGGCCCGGGCCGACGACACGGTCGTGGGTATCGACTTCTCCGGCGGTCTTACCGCTGCGGCCGCCGATATCAGCGCCGCACTCGGCGTGGGCTTCACCGTCAGCGACGAGGGCGGCGGCGTGCTCAGGATCCTCGACGACGGCGGTACCACGACCACGGTGTCGTCGCTCTCGGCCTCGGTCACCAATACGGCCCTGACCGACGAGGGCGTGGAGTTTCCGCTTTTCGTCGACGGCGGCTCCGGCGCCAGTCCCTATACCGGCGATTTCGAGGGAACCTCCCAAAAGGTCGGCTTCGCCGGCCGGATCGGCATCAACAAGCAGCTCGTCAACGACCCGTCGCTGCTGGTGACCTACGAGACGACGCCGGCGGAGACGTCGGCCGGCGATCCGACCCGGCCGCTGGCGATGATCGATGCCCTCAGCGAGGCCACCTACACGTTCTCCGCCGATACCGGCCTCGGCTCGGAGCGGGTGCCCTATGCGGGAACCGTGTCGGGCTTCCTCGCCTCCGTCGTGAACTACCGCGGCTCGGAGATGTCGTCGGCAACCCAGGCGGCCGATTCCCGGCAAATGGTCACCCAATCGCTGAACGAGCGCCTCAGCGAGATCAGTGCCGTCGATGTCGACCAGGAACTGAGTGCCCTGATCGAGCTGCAGTCGGCCTACACCGCGAACGCCCGCGTCATGCAGGCGGCACGCGAGATGATCGACACGTTGATGGGCATCTAGCCCGCACTTACGCGTATCCAGGAGAGGACTGATGGTTTCCTCGCTTTACGATCTCCAGACCCCGATGGTCGCCCGGCTGACCTCGCTACGAGCGCAGTATGACGGACTGGCCAGGCAGCTTGCGACCGAAAAGGTGTCCGACACCTATGGCGGGCTGGGAAATTCGCGCGGGCTGGATATCGCGCTGCGCGCCAGATCCTCTGAAATCGAAGCCTGGCAGACCACCGTCACCAATGTCGATCTGCGCCTGAAGCTGATGGACACGTCGCTGTCGCGCATCGCCGAAATCGGCGACGATGTGAAGACTGCCGCCGATCCGAACGTCTACACCCTGAACACCAAGGGTCAGACCAACGCCCAGTCGATCGCCAGGACCTCGTTTGCCGAAATGGTCGGCCTGCTCAACACCGATGCTGCGGGCCGTTACCTGTTCTCCGGCAAGGACGTCGACGTCAAGCCGGTGGAAAGCGTGGACAAGATCCTCGACGGCACCGGCACGCTTGCCGGGTTCAAGCAGGTCGCCTCCGAACGGCTGCAGGCCGACCTCGGCGACGACGACCTCGGCCGGCTCGACCTGTCGTCCGCCGGCACCACGGTGACGCTCGCCGAAGACGGCGACCACCCCTTCGGCTTCAAGCTGACGGGCATCGTTTCGAACCTGTCCAACGCGACGATCACCCAGCCCACCGGTACGCCGGCGACGAGTTCGGTGGAGTTCACCGACGTGCCCGCGAATGGCGAGACGATCACCATCCACGCCGAACTGCCCGACGGGACGACAACCTCGATCGAACTGGTCGTCAGCGACGACCCGGATCAGAAAAACGGTTTTGCGGCCGGTGCGACGGCCGCCGACACCACCGCCAATTTTGAGGCGGCGCTGCAGGACGCGATCGAAGAAGAGGCGGCGACGACGCTGAGCGCGGCCTCGTCGATGCAGGCGGCGGCGGATTTCTTCGACACCTCCAATGGCGGCACGCCGCAGCGGGTCGACGGCCCGCCATTCGATACGGCGACGGCGTTGCGTGACGGCAGCACGGATACCGTGACCTGGTATGTGGGCGACAACGGCACCGACGACGCCCGCTCCACGGCATCGGCCCGGATCGACGACACGCTAACGGTCGAATACGGGTCGCGGGCCAACGAGGAAGGCTTCCAGCAGGTCATCCAGAGCCTGGCGGTGATGACGATCTCGACCTTTGACTCGGCGGTCGACACTGATCGCGACCGCTATGCCGCCATGGCCTCGCGGGCCAACACCAAGCTCAACGAACAGCCGGGCGTGAACCGCGTCGAAACCATCCAGGTCGAACTCTCCACGACGCACTATTCGGTGAAAAAAGCGAGCGAGCGCCACACCGCCACATCCGGCACCCTGACGACGCTTGTGGAAGGGATCGAGGCGGTGGACCTCGACGAGGTCGCGGTCAAGATGCTGACGCTGAAGACGCGGCTGGAGGCCTCCTACCAGGCCTCGGCGCTGCTCAGCCAGATGTCGCTCGGCGACTATATCTAGCAATCCGGCGGGTTTCCCGAACCGGCTCGCGGCGAGGTCGCGGGCCGGTTTTTTCGTGCGCGCTCCAGCCGCAAGAATGCAAACGGCGCCGCGGTCCATCGGACCCGGGCGCCGTTTGAAGCGTGCGGTTCGGCGAAGGGCGCGTCAGGCGGTGCCGCGCAGACCCTCGGCCATGACCTTGTTGATCTGGATCAGCGAGTTGAGGCGGGTCGGCTCGGACCGGCGGCTGATGCTCAGCGTATGGCGGAAGATGAAGACGGCGAGGTTGCCGATGTTCTGCTTGATCTCGCGCGGCAGCGGGCTTTCCGGCGCGGTGGCCGACGTCGCCAGAATCGACCAAAGGCGGCGGTTGAAGTCCAGCGCCTCATTGAGGCCGGAATTGTCCTCGGTCCAGCTCTCCTTAACCGCCTGAAGCTTTCTTGCGGCCTTCAGCAGGAGGCTGGCCTCCAGTTCCCGCGGGTTCGCCGTCGACTGGGTCGTCTTCTGGTAGGTTGCCGTCGCTTGATTGTACATGACTGATGAGAGCCTCTTCGTACCGGATCAGCTTCTTTGCTTCTTTGAGTGCTTTGTATGGCTTATTATTTAAGATATTATTGCTGATATTGGTCACAAACGGAATAGTGCTCGGCGCAGCCGCAATTAATTCATTGATTAATTCGAAATACTTTTGATGAAATTTTTCCGGAGTCTTGGAAAGATACATCAGCTGCACCGCAAAATAGATGTTTCGCGCGGGCGAAATGGCGTCTTCGACGGACATGATGTCTTTCTGTCGAAGTATCGGGGCGTCGCCTTCGATGAAAAAGCGGGTGCGGTGCGGTCCGTTGGTGATCGAGCTCTCGCCGATGATGATCTTCTCGCCCGGCTTCAACTCGACCTTGAGGGACATGACGCTTCCTTCCGCGAAACGGTGAACCGGCGGGGCGCTGTTGCCGCGGTCCGCGACGGTGCCGGCGCTGGCGCGGCCGGATCTCTGCCGGTCCGGGCTGCCGAGCCGCGGAGGGCATCATGGACCGAACATGCTTACCGGCTGGTTAACGGCGGCCTGTTGAAGCGCCGCCGGGCGGCAAAGAAAAAGCGGCGGAACCGCGATGGTTCCGCCGCCCTTGATGTCGTGGTTGCGGCCGGATGGCCGCCGTGTGCCGTGCCTTAGAAGAGGCGCAGGACCGCCTGGTCGGCCTGGGAGGCCAGCGACAGGGCCGTCGAGGACAGCTGCTGACGGGTCTGCAGGGCGAGCATGTTGGCCGCTTCTTCGTTGGTGTCGGCAAGAACCAGATCGTCAGCGCCGGTTTCCAGCGTGTTGATCATGTTCTTGGTGAAATCCTCGCGGTTCTCGACCATGGACAGGTTCGAACCGAAGGTGGAGGCCTGCGAGCGGATGGTGCCGAGGGCCGACTTCACCGTGCTGATCAGCGTGTCGATATCGGTGTCGGAATCCAGGGCATCAGCGTCGATGGTGCTGAGGCCGAGATAGGCCGAGTTGATGGTCTCGCCGTCTTCCGACTGGATGTCGAGGGTCGAGGTGCTGGTCTCGTTGAAGGTAATCGTCAGCAGGTCGCCCTGCAGCAGGTTGATACCGTTAAACGAGGAGTCGTCGGACAGCTTGTCGAGCTGGTCGCGCAGGTCGTTGAACTGCGTGGCCAGGTCGCTGCGGACCTCGTTACCACCGATGGTGTCGGTGCCGGTGCCGCCGTCGATGGTACCGGAGGTGACGCCGGTGACGGTGAGGTCGTTGGTCGACTGGTTCTCGATGCGCAGGCTGCCGTTGTCGTTGGACGCGCGGACCTTGTCATCGAGGCTGGAGCTCGCATTGATCTCCGAAACCAGGGTGTCGACGGTCTTCGCCGTCACATTGGTCAGGCTTTCGGCACCGCCGGCGAGACCGGAGTCACTCGCACCGGCCAGCGTTTCAGCAACGTTGGAAACGGCAACCGAAGCGACGTCGGAGCTCGAAGCAGTGTCGGCGGTGAGGACGAGTTCGCCGCCGTCGGTGCTGGCAGTGATGGCCACCGATTCGGCATCGAACAGGGCGTTCACGGCGTCGGCAAGCTCGTCGGCGGTGACAGCTTCGACGTCGGCGACGTCGAACGTTACCGCAGAACCACCATCGAGCGTCAGGCTCAGCGTGTCGGCGTCCGAGGCGGTGATCGCCACGGATTGAGCCGTCGCGCCATCGAGCGAGACGTCGAAGTCGAGCGTGCCGGCATAGCTGTCGTCGGCGTTGCTGTCGAAGTCGAGGGCGGAGAAGCCGCTGCCCGTGAAGGTGCCGGTGGATTCGGTCAGCGCGATATCGACCGCGGTGGAACCGATGGCGCCGTCGGAGAGCGACAGGGTCTCGGTGCCGGCCGGGCTGGTGCCGACGTCGACCGTGAAGGAGGTCTTTTCAAAAGACTTGTCCTGGCGGGCCTGACGCAGGGTCGACTGCATGGATTCCAGCGTGTTGGTCATGCTGGTGAGGCCGTTGTCGGCGGCTTCGAGGGTCTTCATGCCGTTCGACATGGAGTCCAACAGGCTCGACAGGTCGCTGGCGCGGTTGTTGAGCGACTGCGACGTGAAGAAGTTGGTCGGGTTGTCGAGGGCGGAGTTGACCTTCTTGCCGGTGGCCAGACGGCTCTGCGTCGTCGCCATCATGTCGGCGGTGTTCTGCAGAGAGAGGAGGTTCTGGCGAACGCCGGCGGAGAGGGTGATTTCAGATGACATTTCGTGGATCCTTCCTGGTCCAAAGCTACATGAAACAACGCCTCCTTCTGAGACGTTGGCGCCACTTAGACACAGAAGATCCTAAGTCTTAGTAAAAGCAAATCTTACAATTGTCCGGTATGTCAGAGTCTTTGCAATTTTTTTATGCGGATTTATTTAAACCGTAGTAATGGTGGATTGTTTATATCGTAGTAATCGATCTTGCATTACTTAGTAGGAAACGTTTTATACATGGCCTACAATGGTTCGCCTGCATGGACGACGCGGTCGGACCGCTCTTGCGGCGTTCCCCAAGGAGGCGGCGCTGGCGCAGGCCGGCGGATCATGCCTCTGTCGGGGGGCGCCGGGTACCCAGAGCGCGTTCCCAGGGACGGGGGCATCGAAGCGGCGTGATCTGGTTCAGTCTCCTGGAAAGGAGCGTGCCACGCGTCGCCACGAGTTGACGGATCGGGAATGGGTGGTCATCGGGCCGTTGCTGCCGCGAAGCGGCCGCGGCGTCGCCCGTGGCGATCACCGGCGGGCGATCAACGGCATTCGCTGACGCTTGCGCACCGGCTCGTCCTGGCGGGATGGTCCCGAGCGCCATGGTCCACGCACGGCGCTCCAGGATCGCTTCTCTCGTGAGGGGGGGTGTGAGGGACCGCCTTCCGGCGCGGTCTCTGGGGCCTATGACGGCGATGTCGTGACGATCGACAGGTTCTGCGTCCGTGTCCACCGGCAGGGTGCCGGCGCCAGAAAGGGGGCTTCCGATCCTTGTATGGGCATTCCCGCGGCGGCCTGACCGCCAGGATCCATGCCCTCGTCGATTCTAAAGGACGTCCGGTGCGTCTCGACCTGACGGCCGGGCAGGCCGGCGATGCGCCGATGGCGGCGCGACCGCTCGATGACGTCGCTCCTGGCGCCGCCGGTATCGCCGATCGGGTTTGTGGCACCGACGGCATCCGCTCCTTCGCCGCCCGCCGCGATGCCCGGGCGAAGAGCCCGCCGCGGTCGATCCGCAAGGGCACATTCGCGTCCAGCTGCAGGTCTGCCGTCAGCCCAACATGGCCGAACGCGTCTTCGATCGCATCAAGCAAAAGAAAAAGCGGCGGAACCGTTCTGGTTCCGCCGCCTTTGGTGTCGTCGTTGCGACCGGATGGCCGCGTGTGCCGTGCCTTAGAAGAGGCGCAGGACCGCCTGGTCGGCCTGGGAGGCCAGCGACAGGGCCGTCGAGGACAGCTGCTGACGGGTCTGCAGGGCGAGCATGTTGGCCGCTTCTTCGTTGGTGTCGGCAAGAACCAGATCGTCGGCGCCGGTTTCCAGCGTGTTGATCATGTTCTTGGTGAAGTCCTCGCGGTTCTCGACCATGGACAGGTTGGAACCGAAGGTGGAGGCCTGCGACCGGATGGTGCCGAGCGCCGACTTCACCGTGCTGATCAGCGCGTCGATGTCGGTGTCGGCATCCAGGGCGTCAGCTTCGATGGTGCTGAGGCCGAGAAAGGCCGAGTTGAGCGTCTCGCCGTTCTCCGACTGGATGTCGAGGGTCGAGGTGCTGGTCTCGTTGAAGGTCATCGTCAGCAGGTCGCCCTGCAGGAGGTTGATGCCGTTGAACGAGGAGTCGTCGGACAGCTTGTCGAGCTGGTCGCGCAGGTCGTTGAACTGCGTGGCCAGGTCGCTGCGGACCTCGTTGCCGCCGATGGTATCGGTGCCGGTGGTGCCGTCGATGGTGCCGGTAGAGGCGGTGACGCCGGTGACGGTGAGGTCGTTGGTCGACTGGTTCTCGATGCGCAGCTTGCCGTTGTCGTTGGACGCCCGGATCTTGCCCTCGAGGTTGCTGTTGGAGTTGATCTCCGCAACCAACGTGTCGACCGACTTGGCGACGAAGGCAGGTTCACCGGTGCCCGGCGTGGAGACGATGGAGTCAAGGCCATACAACCCTTCGTCGGTGCCGTCGCCGTCGGCGTCAGCCTCGATGGACGACAGAACGACGCTCGAAGAGGTGCCCTGGCTGTCGGAGGTGAAGGTGATGTAGGTGCCGTCATTGGAGACGGTGACACCGGTCACACCCGCCTCCGTCAGACCGGCCTCGATGGCCTCCTGGAGCTCATCGATGGTGCCGATCGCGAGGTCGTGGTTGCCAATGCTTTGGACGATTGAATGACCGATGGTGACGGTAGTCGGAGAGCCGGTGCCGTCGACATCGATGCCGAAACTGATCGCCTCCTCATCAAGGCCGGTGGCGGCACTGTCGGCAAGGCCGGAGGTGTTCGATATCGTGTTGCCGCCGCCGCCGTCGACAACGCCGACGCCGGAAATGGCGATGCTTGCGGAGGCCCCGCTGCTGGCGGACTGAATCCAGACTTCGCCCATGAATGAGGTCACGGTCAGGTCGGTGCCGACAGAGAAGGTGCCTTCGGCGTTGATGGCGGCGGTGATGGCCTCAGCCAGCTCGGTGTCGTCGGCAATGACGTTGTCGCCGTTGCCGATACCGGAAACAATGGACTGGTCGATCGTGATGCTGGCCGGAGAACCGGTGCCGTCGACGTCGATTTCGAAGTTCAACTGGTCGCCGCCGTCGTCGAAGGTGAGGGACGAGAAGAACGTGGCGGAGACGGCGCCGGAGGTCGCCGCGGCAAAGGCGGAGCTGCTGGTGGCGTAGGTCGCGGTGGCCGTGCCGGAGGTGCCGGGGCCGCCGCTCGTGGTCAGGTCGATCGCCTCTGCGGCACCGAGGGCGCCACCGGAGAACGTGAGCTGCTCGGTGCCGGCAGGGTTCGAGCCGACGTCGACGCTATAGGACGTCTTTTCGAAAGACTTGTCCTGGCGGGCCTGACGCAGGGTCGACTGCATCGATTCCAGCGTCTTGGTCATGCTGGTGAGGCCGTTGTCGGCGGCTTCGAGGGTCTTCATGCCGTTCGACATGGAATCCAACAGGCTCGACAGGTCGCTGGCGCGGTTGTTGAGCGACTGCGACGTGAAGAAGTTGGTCGGGTTGTCGAGGGCGGAGTTGACTTTCTTGCCGGTGGCCAGACGGCTCTGCGTGGTCGCCATCATGTCGGCGGTATTCTGCAGAGAGAGGAGGTTCTGGCGAACGCCGGCGGAGAGGGTGATATCAGACATTGGCTGGATCCTTCCTGGTCCAGGCTACTAAAATAACGCCTCTTTCTGAGACGCAGACGCTACTAGAGCGCTAAACTTCTAAGTATTAGTAAACCAGTGTATAAAATATATCCGCTTTCTCCGCTATCGACGGTGGGGTTAACAAAGTATTGATGGGGGGGCGGTAAAATCGTCGCGGAAGCGTGCGGAAGCAACGGGCGTTCGGGGCGACAGGGTGTCCGGCCATGGGCACCTGGTCGGTGCTGTCCGAGCTCGGTTAACGCAGTGTTACTTGCGGTCGGCCGCCGCGCTCGGTCCGCAAAGGCGCCTTTGCTTTCGGCCGCCGGGTTTCCCGCCAGCGCGATCTGGTCGAGCGCTTCTGCAATCCCTTCAAGCAAAAGAAAAAGCGGCGGAACCGCTCGGGTTCCGCCGCCTTTGGTGTCGTCGTTGCGGCCGGATGGCCGCGTGTGCCGAGCCTTAGAAGAGGCGCAGGACCGCCTGGTCGGCCTGCGAGGCCAGCGACAGGGCCGTCGAGGACAGCTGCTGGCGGGTCTGCAGGGCGAGCATGTTGGCCGCTTCTTCGTTGGTGTCGGCAAGAACCAGATCGTCGGCGCCGGTTTCCAGCGTGTTGATCATGTTCTTGGTGAAATCCTCGCGGTTCTCGACCATGGACAGGTTCGAACCGAAGGTGGAGGCCTGCGAGCGGATGGTGCCGAGGGCCGATTTCACCGTGCTGATCAGCGAGTCGATGTCGGTGTCGGCATCCAGGGCATCAGCGTCGATGGTGCTGAGGCCGAGATAGGACGAGTTGATGGTCTCGCCGTCTTCCGACTGGATGTCGAGGGTCGACGTGCTGGTCTCGTTGAAGGTCATCGTCAGCAGGTCGCCCTGCAGCAGGTTGATACCGTTGAACGAGGAGTCGTCGGACAGCTTGTCGAGCTGGTCGCGCAGGTCGTTGAACTGCGTGGCCAGGTCGCTGCGGACCTTGTTGCCGTCGATGGTGTCGGTGCCGGTGCTGCCGTCGACGGTGCCGGTTGAGGCAGTGACGCCGGTGACGGTGAGGTCGTTGGTCGACTGGTTCTCGATGCGCAGGCTGCCGTTGTCGTTCGACGCCCGGACCTTGCCTTCGAGGTCGCTGTTGGCGTTGATCTCCGCAACCAGGGCATCGACCGTCTTGGCGACGAGGGCGCCTTCACCGGTACCTGCCGTGGAGGTGGCGGAAGCGAGGCCATACAGCGAGTTGGTGTTGTTACCGCTGTCCGCATCGGTGTCGAAGTTGGACAGGGTCACGCTCGAGTCTTCGCCCTGGCTGTCCGAGGTGAAGGTGACGTTGGTGCCGTCATTGGCGACAGAGACACCTGTCACGCCCGCATCGGTCAAGGCCTGGTCGAGCACAGACGTCAACTCAGTGATGTCGTCGATGGTGGTCCCGACGGACGCATCGGCGAGGGTCTGTGCATCGATAGTCACCGACGTGGAGGTGCCGTCGACATCGATGTCGAAGGTGACCGCGTCCCCATCTGCACCGTTGGCCGTCGTCAGCGAGAAGCCCGTTGCATCGGCCAGGGTGTCGGAGCCGCCGTTGTTGGTGGCGGTCACGGCCGAGATGTCGAGCTGCGCATCGGCGCCCGTAGAGTCGGTGGTGAAGGTGACGTCATCGCCGGAAGCACTGACGGTGACACCGGTCACGCCGGCATCCGCCAGACCTTGCGTGATCGCGGCCGCGAGGTCGGCGCCCGAGTCGATGATGGTGGTGCCGAGGGACGCGTCAGTGAGGGTCTGCGCATCGATCGTGATCGTGGTCGGCGAGCCCGAGCCGTCGACATCGATGGTGAACTCCAGTTTGTCACCAGCGTCGTCGAAGGCCATGTCGCCTGTCCGCGTAAAGGTGGCCTCGGCGGCAGTTGACGCGGTAAAGGCCGTGGCGTCGGCGGTATAGGCAGCGGTGGCCGAACCGGCGGTGCCGGTGCCGGCCGTGGTCAGGTCGATGTCAACGCCGGCGGCGAGGGCGCCACCGGACAGCGACAACTGCTCGGTACCGGCCGGGGTATCGCCGAGATCGACGGAGTAGGAGGTCTTTTCGAAAGACTTGTCCTGGCGGGCCTGACGCAGGGTCGACTGCATCGATTCCAGCGTCTTGGTCATGCTGGTGAGGCCGTTGTCGGCGGCTTCAAGGGTCTTCATGCCGTTCGACATGGAATCCAACAGGCTCGACAGGTCGCTGGCGCGGTTGTTGAGCGACTGCGACGTGAAGAAGTTGGTCGGATTGTCGAGGGCGGAGTTGACCTTCTTGCCGGTGGCCAGACGGCTCTGCGTGGTCGCCATCATGTCGGCGGTATTCTGCAGAGAGAGGAGATTCTGGCGAACGCCGGCGGAGAGGGTGATATCAGACATTTGGTGGATCCTTCCTGGTCCAAGTTACTAAAACAACGCCTCTTTCTGAGACGCAGACGCGACTAGAGCGCTAAACTCCTAAGTATTCGTAAACCAATGTATAAAAACTATCCGTTTTCTCCGCTATCGACGGTGGGGTTAACAAAGTATTGATGAGAAGTGTGAAAATCGCCGCGGAAGCAAAGGGCGTTCGGGGCGGCAGTGTGCCCGGCCATAAGCATGTGATCGGTGCATTCCGAACTTGGTTAACGCAGTGTTAACTGCGGTCGGGTGTTAGATGGAGGCGAGCAGATTCCGGCGATCCGTCCGTAGCGAGAGAGCAATGGCGATACCGAAAAAAAGCCGCGCGCAGCGACGGCGCGACGAGAAACTTGCGAAAACGCACAAGAAGGCCGACGCCAAGCAGATCGATGCCCTAATCAAAGCGCGGCTCAACGCGATCCAGCAGCTTCGGCGGGCCGGGGAACTCACTGCCGCGTTGCAGGCCTGCCAACAACTTCACTCCGCACACCCCAACTGCCTCGACGTCACCTTTGCCCTCGGCACGGTGCACCTCGATATGGAGCAGTTTGACCAGGCCCACGGCTTGATAAAGCGGGCGGTCGACCAGGCACCCGAGCGGGGAGGGTTCTGGTTGGGTTTTGGGCTCTGTCTCCTCGCGATGGACCAGAGCGAGGCAGCACGGGCCGCGGCAAAGAAGGCGGTGGAGCGACTGCCGGAAAACCTGGTGGCGCTCGATCTGCTTGGGACCACCTGTCGCGACTGCGACGACGGGGACGCTGCATTGCAGGTCTTTGAGAGGATTCTCTCCCTCAGCCCCTCAGATGCCAAGGCAATGTATGGCAAGGCAAGGACCTTGCTGGTCCTCGGCAGGATCGAGGAGGCGGAAGCCTGGTTTCTCAAGGCACTGGAACAGGCCCCTGATTATTTCAACTGTTACCAGTTCTTGATCCAGATAAAATCCGATAAGCTCGACGTCGATTCTCTAAAAGAAGTTGTCGAGAATTATTTATCCAATGCGTCGTTCGATGAAAAAAATGTCTCTACTGCATACTATGCGCTTGGAGGAGTCGAAGATAGGGAAAAAAATTTCGACAAGGCGTTTGAATACTACATCCTAGCGAACGAAAGTCGCTCCAGGAGAAGGCCGTTCGACAAGGATCAGTTTCGTCGCGATATCGACGACCTGATCGCGTCCTTCACGGGGGACGTCGTAGCGTCGCTTTCGGAAGTCGGATGCGATAGCCGAACGCCGGTTTTCGTCGTCGGCCTGCCCCGGTCAGGCACGACCCTGACGGAGCAGATCCTGTCGAGCCATTCCAAGGTGCACGGTGCCGGAGAGTTGCGCAGAATTCCGATCATCGTCAATGCCATGAACGCGTTGGAGCTGCCGGGTATTGCCTATCCGAGGGATGTCGAACGCATTGTCCGCAGCACGCTCAGGAACCACGGCGAACAATACCTGAAGATTGCCCGGAAACGTGCGCCGGAGGGTGCCGAGCGGGTGGTCGACAAGATGCCGAGCAACATCCTGCATCTTGGCCTGATCGGCGCGATGTTCCCGAATGCGACGCTGATCCACTGCATGCGCGACCCGATGGACACGGCCGTCTCCTGCTTCATGCAGAATTTCAAGGAAACCCTAAGCTTCACCACCGATCTCGGCGCGCTTGGCCTCTATTACCGGGAGACGATGCGCCTGATGGAGCACTGGAAGGCGATCTTCCCGGGCCGCATCCTGGAGGTCCAGTACGAAGAGACCATCGCCGATCCGGAAGCCATGAGCCGCAAGCTCATCGCCCATGCCGGGCTGGAATGGGAGGATCAGTGCCTGGAGTTCCACAAGACGGACAGGTCGGTCCAGACCGCGAGCCAGTGGCAGGTGCGCCAGCCGATCTACAAGACGTCGGTGGAGAAATGGCGGCGCTACGAGAAGCACCTGGGCCCGCTGATCGCGGCGCTCAACGGCGAGGAGCCCGAGGCGGTGTCCTGACCGGGTCGGGCGGCAAATCCTGATACAAATGTCGCGGCGCGGCGGGCGTGTGGCTCGCCGCGGCCATCATGCGGTCTTCAGGTCGAAGGTTTCCGGATGCGCGTGCTGCGCGGCGTCCTGATAGAGCTTGCGCAGGCGCAGGATGCTCTCCTCCGGGATCTGGCTGACGACCTCACCGGTCTCCGCGTTGATCGTGCGGAACACCATGGCGTCGTTTTCCCGGTCCTGATAGGCCTTGCGCACGGTTTCCTGCTTGGGAACCACGTCCTGGGTGCGGTTCTCATCGGGCGCAGGAGGTTCGGGGGCCACAGAGGCCGCGGGCTCCTGGCGGGCCGGCCGCTCGGTGGCGTGCTCGGTGGCCTTGCTTGCTTCCTGTTTGCCGGTCGGCTCGACGGTCTGTTCCGTCGGCAGGTCGGTCTTCTGCTCCGCAACGTGCGTGTCGTTCCTGCGCAGGACGGTAAAGTCGGCCGTCGGCGCGGGCGGTTTCGTTACTCCATACTCCATCGGTTCTCTCCGTGAACGAGGGGCATGTATTCGTTGTATGTACAGCGAATGCAGCTCGTTTACGGTGCCGATTGTAGGGGGTCGGAATAAAGGCCGGTTTAAGAGTCTCGTTACAATTGGCGCAAAACCGGTCACCTAACGGCGAATCCGATCAATTCTTGAATCCTGGTTAATTTTCGCAAGCGCGGCGAAAGAAAAGTGTGCAAAACCCGGAAATTGGCCGTTTTTCGGCGGTCGGCCGGGCTGACTGGCCCGTTGTCCCCGGGGCTTTCCGGGGCATTCGAAGGTTAATTCGGCAAATTGGCGCGTTAAAGATTGCAGTCGACCGCGATGCCGCGCTCGCCGATGATCTTGTCCTTGGACATGGTGCCCGAGCGGCCGTAGGTCGTCGTCGCCGGACCGGCGCTGGTCTTCCTGGCGACGTTCTTGATGATGTCCTGGGAGACCTCGCGGGCGGTCGCCAAAACGGCCAGGTTGATCTGCAGGAGCGAGCGGAATTCCTCGTGGCGCGCCTTCAGCGCGGCGATCGAGGCCGGGGCGAGGCGGCTCAGCGCCAGGGCGTTGCGCTTGAACTGCTCGATATCGGCGACATAGACCTTGGCCAGCTCCGACTTGTTGGGCTGGATGTCGGAGGCTTCGATCAGCTTGCCGGCACGCACGAGCTTGGTTTCCGTATCGATGGCGGAGAGCAGCTCGTCCATGGTGGCGTTGAGCCGGCCGCACAGCTCTTCGGCGGCCTCGGCCGAGCCGATCAGCGGTTCCTCACCGGACTGGATGGCGACGGGATTGAACAACGGGGGTGTCACCGGGACGCTCCTTGCTGGATCTCGATCAACTGACTGTAGATGGCATCGGCGAGGCCGACGCCGCCCGTGGCGGCGATCTGCTTGGCGACTTCTTCGTTTTCCAGGCCGCGCCAGGTTTCTTCGGCATTGCCGCCGCCGAACGGGGCCTCGGCCTCCAGCCCGGCGGACATGGAATTCAGCATTGTGGCGATGAAAACGGACTCGAACTCCTCCGCCGCCTTGCGGGCCGGGTCGGCCTTGCCGCCGGTCGGCTGGGGCAGGTGCGGCCGCGCCGCGGCCGTGGTCGAGGTCAGGCCGCCGAGGCTGTCGGCGGAGAATGCGTCGAGTGCCATCACATCACCTCGATTTCTGCCTGGAGGGCGCCGGAGGCCTTGATCGCCTGCAGGATAGCGATGAGGTCGCGCGGGCCGATGCCGAGGGCGTTGAGGCCGTCGACCACTTCCTTCAGGGTGACGCCGCTGCGCATCAGGGCGACCTTCTTGCCCTTGTCGTCCTCGACCTCAAGTGCGGTGCGGGGCACGATCACCGTGGCGCCGAGGGTCGCCGGGTTCGGCTGGCTGACCTGCGGGGTCTCTGAAATCATCACCGTCAGGTTGCCCTGGGCGACCGCGACGGTGGAGACGCGCACGCCCTGGCCCATGACGATGATGCCGGACTGCTCGTCGATGACCACCTTGGCCGGCATGTCGGGCTCCACGAAGAGCTGCTCGATGTCGGTGAGAAGATCGACGACGTTGCCGTCGAACTGCTTCGGCACGGTGACGCGCACGGTCGCAAGGTCCGCGGGGATCGCCACCGGCTGGCCGATCAGCTCGTTGATGGCAAGCGCGACGCGGCGGGCGGTGGTGAAATCGGGATTGCGCAGGGCGAGCCGCACGGTGGAGAGCGAGGCGAGGCGGAAGTCGATCTCGCGCTCGACCACCGCGCCGTTGGCGATGCGGCCCGACGTCGGCACGCCGCGGGTGATCTTGGCGGCATCGCCCTCGGCCGAAAAGCCGCCGATGGCGACGGGCCCTTGTGCGATCGCATAGACCTCGCCGTCGGCGCCGAGGAGCGGGGTGACCAGAAGCGTGCCGCCCTGCAGGCTGTCGGCATCGCCGAGCGCGCTGACGGAGACGTCGATGCGGGTGCCCTGGGTGGTGAAGGGCGGCAGGTTGGCGGTGACCATGACGGCGGCGACGTTGTCGGTGCGCAGGTTGACGCCGCGCACGTTGACTCCGAGGCGCTCCAGCATGGCCTGCAGACTTTGCCGGGTGAAGGGGGCGTTGTTGAGCGAATCGCCCGTGCCCTGCAGGCCTACGACGAGGCCATAGCCGATGAGTTGGTTGTCGCGGACGCCCTCGATGTCGGCGATGTCCTTGATTCGCGAGGCGGAATGCGCCGCTGCGGTGGCCGCCACGAGGACGAGGGCGGCAGCAAGACAGCGAAGGAGGCGCATGGCGGACATGGAACTACCCGGGTTGAACAAGGACGTCGGCAAAAGCCGTTGCGAAATGCATGCCAGATTGATGGCCGTTGCGGCGGTCTCGTAACCTCTTGGAAATGCGCCAAAATCGACTGAGCGCGACCTGTGGTGGCAGGCGGTCACGGGTTGCCGCCCGGCAACAATTGCCGACCCGTTAACGCTTCGTTTACCGTTCGGGAAAATTCTGTCACCAGACGCAATCGGGGCTCTAGATTCGACGCCATGTATGTCAACGGACCCGGACGGACCAATCAGGTAAAGACCGCCAAGGGCGGCGGCGGGCGCCGCGCGTCCGGCGGCGGCTTTTCGCTGTCGTCGTCCAGCGGTACGCCGCAGGCGCCGTCAACGGCGGCCGGGCAGTCGATCCAGGGCATCGAGGCGATTCTGGCGCTGCAGGGGGTGGAGGATCCGACCGCGGAGCGCAAGCGCGCCGTCAGCCACTCCCACGCCATGCTCGACACGCTGGAAGAGCTGAAAATCGCGCTCTTTTCCGGCGATATCAGCGATGCCCAGCTCGACCGGCTGAGCCACATGGTGGAGCGGCGGATTACAACCGATGATCCCGATCTGAACGGGGTGCTCGGCGAAATCGAGCTTCGGGTGCGCGTCGAACTAGCCAAGCGCAATCGCTTTCCGGCCGGGGCGTGACCGCACTCCGGTCAGCGCGAAGGCCCAGCAAACAGTTCTCCGGCGAAGCTGATTTCCCAAGTCATCACGGCAGGTTAGCTGATCCGTGCATGCTCCTGAAATGCCGGATGAAATTTCTCGTGAGGTTGATTGTATCCGCGTCCGGCCGCCGTTATATTCCGCGCGGCTGGTAGCCGCTCGTTGAGAGGTTGTATGGTGGAGACTAGTGTTAAGACCTACCGTCCTTCGGACGACGAGCCGTTCATGAACGAACGGCAACGTGAATACTTCAAGGCAAAACTCCTTGCCTGGAAGGAAGACATCCTCCGGGAAAGCAAGGAAACGCTCGCCAATCTTCAGGAAGAAAACCAGAACCATCCCGATCTTGCGGACCGTGCCTCGTCGGAAACCGACAGGGCGATCGAACTGAGGGCCCGCGACCGGCAGCGCAAACTGATCGCAAAGATCGACGCGGCGCTCGGGCGGATCGAGGACGGCACCTACGGCTATTGCGAAGACACAGGGGAACCGATTTCGCTGAAGCGTCTCGACGCGCGACCGATCGCAACGCTGTCGATCGAAGCCCAGGAGCGCCACGAGCGGCGCGAACGGGTCTATCGGGACGATTGAGCACACCCATCGTGACATGCGATGCCAAGAAAAAGGCGCCTTCGCGGCGCCTTTTTTGTATCCGGCCGGTGGCGGCGGGCGCTTATAGTCGACGAATGGCCGCCGGACCTTTCTTCCTCAACGGTTTTTCTCTTCGGCTTGCCGCTCTGGCAGGGGGCTTTTTTGCGGTGCTGTCGGGTGCGGCTGACGCGGACCCCGGCCCGGGTGATGCGGCCTTCGGGCTGCCGCCGCTTGCGGTAGAATCGGCAGCCACCGAAGGGCAGGTCGCGCTCGGCAAGAAACTCTTTTTCGACGCGCGGCTATCGGAAGGCAGGCAAATGGCATGCGCCACGTGCCATGTGCCCGCCGAAGGTTTTTCTCAGACCGACCGGGCGCGGCCCGACGGCAATGACGGGCGGCCGTTGCGGCGCAATGCGCCGACGCTGCTGAACGTTGCCTGGCATGGCCCGTTCTTCCATGACGGTCGGTCGGCAACGCTGGAGGCCCAGGCGCTGGTGCCGATGACCGAGCCGCGCGAGTTCGGGGCGCCGTCGCTCGATGCGGTCGTTGCCAGAGTTTCAGGCCTTGAGGACTATCGGGGCCGGTTCGAGGCGGCGTTCGGGAGGTCCGTTTCGGCCGAAACGCTCGGCGCGGCGCTCGCCGCCTATGAGCGCTCGCTCGTCGCCGCCGACAGTCCGTTCGACCGCTGGTTCTTCGGCAAGGACGAGGATGCGCTGCCGCCGGCGGCAGTGCGCGGGTTCCGGCTCTTTCGCGGCAAGGCGGAGTGCGCCGCCTGCCACCGCATCGGCGCGACCTCGGCGCCATTCACCGATGGCAAGTTCCACGACACCGGCATTGCCTGGCGCAACGCGCAAAAGGCGGTGCCGGACGAGATCGATCGCGGCCGGGAGGAGGCGACGGGGCGGGCCTTCGATCGCTACCGGATCAAGACCCCGTCCTTGCGCAACGTCGCGCTGATGGCGCCCTACATGCATGACGGCTCGGTGAAAACGCTAGGCGAGGCGGTGCGCTTCTACGCCGACGGCGGCGTGCCCCACAAAACCCTGTCGCCGCTGATCGGGCCCATCGATCTTTCTAACAAGGAGATCGCCGATCTCGTCGCGTTCCTTAAAAGCCTGACGTCGCCGCATGCAGCGGCCTTGGGCCGGGTGAAGCCCTGACACTTGTCTTCTAAAAATGGAGGCGCGGCTGATGGGGACGGGGCTGCCCACGGCCTTTCAGAAAAGGGGAGGCGCGGCCCCCTTGGGGGAGGGGCCGCCCAAGGTCTTCCAGGAAAGAGGAGGCGCGGCCCCTTGGGGGAGGGGCCGCCCAAGGTCTTCCAGGAAAGAGGAGGCGCGGCCCCTTGGGGGAGGGGCCGCGCCGGCCGTTCGGCTTGGGGGAGCACGGTGAACGGCTTGGGGAGCTTTTTGAATTCCTCCGTTGTGGTTGGAACGGGCGGATCAGATCTGCCGTGATCAGAACGGCATGACGATGTCGTAGACCTGCTGGCCGTAGCGCGGCTGCTGGACGTCGGTGATCTGGCCGCGGCCGCCATAGGCGATGCGCGCTTCGGCGATCTTGGAGGACTCGATGGTGTTGTCGGAAGCGATGTCCTCGGGCCGCACCACGCCGGCGACGACCAGTTCGCGAACCTCGAAATTGACCCGGACCTCCTGGCGGCCCTCGATCACCATGTTGCCGTTCGGCAGCAGTTGGGTGACGACGGCCGCGACGTTGGTCTCCAGTTCTTCCGACCGGTTCACCGAGCCCTCGCCCTTGTGGGACGATTCCGTGGTCATGTTGACGGCGGCCGAGGAGTCGACGCCCTTCGGCAGGAACACCTTGCTGAGCACCGAACCGACGACGCCGCCGGCGCCGAAATCCTCGCCGGCCGAGCGCGTGCGCTCGGTGGCGTTGTCGAACTCGGCCTTGTCGGTGATCGCGACCTTGACGGTCAGGATGTCGCCGACGTTCTGCGCCCGCTGGTCCTTGAAGAAGTTGCGGTTGCCCGAGCGCCACAGCGAGTTGGAATTGTAGTGCACCGGGATCGGCTGCGGCATCGGCATCTGCACCGGCCGGTAGCCGGGCATCGCCTGGGGGTTCTCGATCGGCGAGAGCGCGGGCTCCTTGCCGACATTCTTCAGCTTGTCCGCGGTACCGCAGCCGCCGAGGCCGAGGGCGCCGACGAGCGCGACGAGAAGGAACGGCCGGATCGTCATTGCTGGGCCTCCGAAAGCTTGATGATTTTTGGCTGGGCAGTGGTCACGGAGACCTTGCCGCGGCCGATGACCCGGGTGCGCACGATGCGCCGGGACTGGGTGTTGCTGACATTGACCATGTCGTTCTCGGCGCCGGATTCCTGCGCCTGGCCGCGGGCGGTGAGCAGCAGGCCAGGGGCCTCGTAGACGATGGTGACGGTCTCGCCGCGGCGCACCAGCATCGGCGGCGCGAAGTCGCTGGCGGCGAGCGGACGGCGGGCCGGCAGGTTGCGGCGGGCGGCAAGGCCGGCGATCTTTTCCGGATCGACGACATAGCGCGCATTGGTCTGAACGGCCGGCACCTTCTCCACCAGGATGTCGTTGCGCGAGACGATCTCGTCGCGGTCGTAGGAGCGGGCCAGAACCGCCACCGCGATCATCTCCTGGGCCGATCCGTTGAGGCGGATGCGCTTCTTGCGCTCGGCCTGGTCGATGACGAAATCGGCGGTGAAGCGACCGGTGTTGCGCGACCAGTTGAGCGAGACCAGCCGCAGCGGCTCGACCGATGTCGGGCTCGCGGAGATGTCGTCCGGGGCGTTCGTCAGGGTCACGTTCAGGGAATCGCGCGAGGCGATGCGGGCGCGGTCCGCGATGGTGTCGGTGATCACCTTTACGAGATCGTCGCGGGTGAGGGTGAGCGCGGTGCGGGCGACGGTGACCTCGTCGAGGCCGCCGGTGGAGATGACGTGGAGGCCGACGCTGCGGGCGGCATCGACGACCTGCCAGGCTGCCACGTTGCCGACCTCGCCGAGGTCCGGTGCCCGGAACAGCGGCTCGCGGGCAAGGGGGCCCGCATTGTCGAAGAAATCGCCGACGGTGACGATCGGGTCCGCGACGGCGACATGGGCCTTCAGGCGCGGTTCGCCGTCGGCGTGCGCCGGAGCCGTCAGCACCGCGGCGGCGGTGAGCAGCAGGCCGGCGACGAAGGTGAGCCGAAGCATCATGGAGATGGTGGCGATCATGGTCGTTGTCCTTGCGGCTAGCGCAGGTTCGCCGTCGTCGACAGCATTTCGTCGGCACCCTTGATGACGCGGGCGTTCATCTCGTAGGCGCGCTGGGCGGCGATCAGGTCGGCAATCTCGGTGACGGCGTTGACGTTGGACATTTCCAGGTGGGCCTGCAAAAGGTTGCCGTAGCCCTCGGCGCCCGGATTGTCGGTCTGTTCCGGGCCGCTGGAGACGGTCTCCAGGAACATGTTGTCGCCGATCGCCTGCAGGCCGCCCTTGTTGGCGAAGCGGGCGAGCTCGATCTGGCCGAGGTTCTGCGGCGCGGTCTGGCCGCCGATGGTCGCCTCGACCTGGCCGAACTGGTTGATGGTGATGGAGGTGGTGTCGTCGGGAATGGTGATGCCCGGCTCCAGGATATAGCCGTCGGAAGTCACGAGCTGGCCCTCCGCGTCGCGCTCGAAGGAGCCGTCGCGGGTGTAGGCGGTGGTGCCGTCGGGCAGGCGGATGCGGAAGAAGCCGTCGCCGCGGATGGCGACGTCCAGTTCCTTCTCGGTCGGCGAGATGGAGCCCTGGGACAAGACGCGCGGGGTCGCCACGGTGCGCACGCCGGAGCCGATCTGCACGCCGCTCGGCACCATGGTGCCGGTCTCCGACGTCGTCGCGCCGACCCGGCGCAGATCCGAATAGAGCAGGTCCTGGAACTCGGCACGCTGGCGCTTGAAGCCGGTGGTGCGCATGTTGGCCACGTTGTTCGAGGTGATCTCGACGTTGAGCTCCTGGGCGAGCATGCCCGTGGCGGCGGAATAGAGCGCTCTCATTGCATCGGCTCCTTCATCTCATGGGTGGTGCCGGTGGTGCCGGTGGTGCCGGTGGGGGTGGTGCCGGTGGGGGTGGTGTCGGTGGGGACGGCTCGGGTCGCGTCGGGCATTGCAGAGGGGGAGGAGGTCATCGCTCAGGCCTCCAGCCGGCCGAGGGCGTTGATCGCGTCCTTGCGCAGATCGTCGGTCTGCTTGGCGATGTTGGAGACGGTCTGGTAGGTGCGGGTGACGTCGATCATCCGGGTCATCTCCACGACGCCGCGCACATTGGAGCGCTCGATCATGCCCTGGGTGACCCGGGCGCCGGCGTTCGGGCCGGGGTTCTCGCCGGAAAACAGATTGTCGCCGATGGGCTTCAGGATCCCTTCGTCGGCAAAGCTGACGATGCGCAGCTTGCCGCGAACGCCCTGGCTCGTCGAAATCGTGCCGTCGGAGGCGATCAGGATGCCGGTGTCGTCCGGGCTGAAGACGATCGGGCCGCCTTCGCCGAGCACCGGATTGCCGTCCTGGGTGACGAGCTGGCTGTTGGCGTTGATGCCGAACGAGCCGTTGCGGGTGTAGCGCTCGCCCTCGGCGGTCTGGACCGCGAACCAGCCCTTGCCGTTGATCGCGGCATCCAGCGGGTTGCCGGTCGGCACCGTCGGGCCGGCCGAGAAATCGTAGCTCGAGGTGTAGTCGGCCACATAGGACAGCGGCTTGTCGCCGGGGCGGAAGGAATTCTCCCGCGCCACCGGCATGACGAACTCCTCGACGGCCAGTTGCTGGGCCTTGTAGCCGGTCGTGTTGATGTTCGCCACGTTGTTGGCGATGACGTCGAGCTGGCGCCGAAGCACCACCTGACGGGACAGATTAATGAGTTGTGCGTTTTCCATCGCAGCAAACTCCCCCAAATGCTCCCCAATGCGACGCCCCAGTCTCCCCAGACCGGACGTCGCCAATCGGATTGCATGGGGCGTGCCAATTTGAAACGCCTTCAAAAACAAGCATTTAGGAATTTTGCAATTTGCAAGCTGGCAGAAACTGCCGGGAATTCCTGCCGTCCGGCAAGGTTTGCCGGGTCGGATTAAGGATCACGAAACCATTCGTTAACCAGTCGCTTACTAAGAATGGAGACGTTCGATTTGGCGCTTGCCAGGCGGGCGGACCACGTTTCCTGCGGGACCCTTTGGAATGGCCGAAGACGACGCACAGACAGACGAGCTTGAGGAAGGCGCGGAAGGGAAACCGTCCGGCAAGCGCAAGCTCATCCTTTTCGGCGCAATCGGGTTCCTGGTCCTCGGTGGCGGCGCCGCCGCGTTCCTGCTCGGCCTGTTCGACAGCGGGCCGCCGGAGGCCGACACGGCCCAGCAGGAAGTGCAGCAGGAGGTCTATTTCTATGATCTGCCGGAGCTGACGGTGAACCTGTCGACGATCGACAACCGCAACGCCTATCTGAAGATGCGCATCTCGCTGGAAGTCGACGACCAGTCGGTCGCCAACAAGATCGAGCCGTACCTGCCGCGCATCCTCGACACCTTCCAGGTCTACCTGCGCGAACTGCGCTCCACGGACCTGCGCGGCTCCTCGGGCCTGTTCCGCCTGAAGGAGGAACTCCACCGCCGGATCAACATCGCGATCTATCCGGCGAAGGTCAACGACGTGCTGTTCAAGCAGCTCATCATCCAGTAGGCGCGTCATGGCGGACGATCCCGAACTCGATCAGGAAATGGACCAGGACTGGTCGGAACCGGAGGCCGGCGGCGAGGACTTCGAGGAAGACGATCTCGCGGCCGCATGGGGTGCTGCCCTCGAAGAGCAGGGCGCCGGCAACGCCGAGGATATGGCCGCGCACTGGGCGGCGATCATCGACGAGAGCGATGCCGACGTCGAGAACTCCAAGCGCGGCGCCGACCGGGTCCTCAACCAGGAAGAGATCGACAACCTCCTCGGCTTCAACATCGAGGGCCAGATCGCCGGCGAGCAGAGCGGCATCCGGGCGCTGATCAACTCAGCAATGGTCAGCTACGAACGGCTGCCGATGCTGGAAATCGTCTTCGACCGGCTGGTCCGGCTGTCGACGACGAGCCTCAGGAACTTCACCTCCGACAACGTCGAGGTGTCGCTGGATTCGATCCGCTCCGTGCGCTTCGGCGAATACCTCAACTCGATCCCGCTGCCGGCGATCCTGGCCGTCTTCAAGGCCGAGGAATGGGACAATTTCGGCCTCGTCACCGTGGAGTCGAGCCTCATCTACTCGATGATCGACGTGCTGCTCGGCGGCGGGCGCGGCGTTCCGGCGATCCGCGTCGAGGGCCGGCCCTACACGACCATCGAGACCAACCTCGTCCGGAGGATGATCGAGATCGTGCTGGAGGACGCCGAGCAGGCGTTCCAGCCGCTGTCGGAGGTCACCCTCAATCTCGAACGGCTTGAGACCAATCCGCGCTTTGCCGCCATCGCCCGGCCGGCCAATGCCGCGATCCTGGTCGAATTCCGCATCGACATGGAAGACCGCGGCGGCCGGGTCGAAATCCTGCTGCCCTACGCCACGATCGAGCCGATCCGCGAACTGCTCCTGCAGATGTTCATGGGCGAGCGGTTCGGCCGCGACCCGATCTGGGAAGGGCACCTGGCGACCGAGATCAACGCCGCGGAGGTCTCTGTCGACGCGGTGCTGTTCGAGCGCGAACTGCCGATCTCGCAGATCATGGACCTCAATGTCGGCGAGACCCTGATCTTCGATGTCGGGCCCGACGACCCGGTGACCATCAAGTGCGGCGACATCAACCTGTCGGAAGGATGGATGGGACGGGTCGACGACTGGATTTCTGTACGCGTCGCACGCGGGTTGCGTAAACCGCGAACAACCATGGCGATCTTCGAGAACGCCATGCACGAGGAAACAGACAAATGAGCACGCTTTCCCTTGGATTCATCGTTGAAGGCTTCGTCACGCTGCTGCTCGTCCTGACCATCGGCTATTGCATCGTGCTCAACCGTCGCCTCAAGCGCCTGCACGCCGACGAGGAAGTGCTGAAGGCCACCATTTCGGAACTCTTGACCGCCACCGAGATCGCCGAACGGGCGATCCACGGGCTGAAGGAGACCGCCGGCGAATGCGACCGCACGCTGGTCCAGCGCCTTGCCGAGGCGGAGCGGGTGTCGGCCGAGATCGACAGCCGGCTGGTCGCCGGCGAAGCGGTGCTGAAGCGCATCTCGGAGATTGCCGAGGCCGCCGCCATGCCGGCCGACCGGACGGCGCCGAAGCCGCAGCGCCCGGATCTCCGGTCCCAGGCAAGCGCCGCTGCCGCGCGTCTTAAGCAGATGCGTGACGGGGCCGAGGAGCAGGCGGCGTGAACAACCTCCGCCTCTTGCCGATCGTCATCGTTGCTGGGGGAGCCCTGTGCTTCTTCAAGGTGATCGGCCTGGCGTTCGACGGCGGCTATCTTCTGGCGCCTATTCCCGAAGCCGTGGCACAGCAGCAGGATGCCGCCCCCGCTCCGATGGACGCAGGAACGGCCGAGGCCGCGCCGGCAGGCGAGGGCTCTGCGGAGACGGCGCCGGCCGAGGCCGCCGCCGAGCCCGCCCCGCCGCCGCCGCCGCTTCCGGCCGCGGCCAACCAGGCCCCGGTCCAGGGCCATGAGGTTAAGCTCGGCCAGGGCTCGCCCGCGGAGCGCGCGGTGCTGGAGCGCCTTGGCGAACGCCATGAGACGCTGAAGTCGCGCGAAGAGGATCTGAAGCTGCGCGAGCAGTTGCTGCGCGCCGCCGAAGAGCGCCTGGAGCAGCGCGTTACGGAGCTGAAAAAGCTGGAAAAGACGATCAGCACCGGTGTCCAGCAGAAGAAGGAAGAAAAGAACGCCAAGCTTGCCGATCTGGTCAAGATGTACGAGACCATGAAGCCGAAGGCAGCGGCGAAAATCTTCGACCGGCTCGATCTCCTCGTGCTGGTGCCGGTGGCCAAGCAGATGAAGCCGCAGAAGCTCGGCGACGTGATGGCGCGGATGACGCCGGAAGCGGCCGAAAAGCTGACGGTTGCGCTGGCGACCGACGAGATTACCAACTCCGTCCCGCAAAAGACGCGAACGCTGCCGAAAATCCAGGGCCGCAAGCCTGCGGCCTCCGGGTCTTGAGGCCGAAACCTTCCCTCGCGCCGGGCGCCGACAAGTAACGCGCTATTAAACGGGATTGTTTAGGCTCCGTTCGATCGGAGACCCAGGGAATGTTTTGGCGTTCGGCCTTGCGCCGTCAGGAACGAGACAACCCGGCCGCCCGGCGCGCTGTTGCTGTGCCCGGCGGACCGGTCGTTTTGCGCCTTTTTGCGGCCCTTTTCCTCGCCGTCCTGGCGCACTCCGTCGCCCTTGCCCAGGTGTTCGAAGAGGATGCGCGCGTCGACATCATCCGCGCCGATACCTATGGCCGGGTCATCGTCAGCTTCCCCGACCGCCAATTGCTGCCCAAGCTGAGGACCCGGATCACCAACGGCGTCTTCGTCGTTCTCTTTGCCGATCCGGCCAATGTGGACGTCAACCGGGTGCCGGTCGACCTGTCCGACTACGTCACGGTGGCCCGCACCGATCCGGACGGCAAGGGCCTGCGCTTTGCGCTCAACCAGGGCGTCAAGGTCAACACCATCGAGGCGGGCGAGAAGCTGTTCATCGATTTCCTGCCGCGCAACTGGCAGGGGATGCCGCCGAACCTGCCGCCGGAGGTCATCGCCGAGCTGGCGCGCCGGGCCGAGAGGGCCGCGCGCGAACTGAAGGCGGCCGAAGAGCTGCGCAAGGACCAGGCGAAGGGCGCGGAAATCACCGTCGAGGTCGGCGAGAACCCGACCTTCACCCGCTTCGTCTTCCGCTGGAACGTTCCGTTCACCAACTCCTTCGAGCACGAGGAGGATACGGTGACGCTGACCTTCGACCACGGAGCGGAGCCTGATCTTTCCGAGATCAGGGCGGTTCCGCCGGCCGAACTGAAGGACATCCGCGCAACGATCGAGGACGGCAAGCTGCAGATCAGCATGATGCTGGCGCCGAAGGTCGATGTGCGCGCCTTCCGCGACGAGGACGCCTATGTGGTCGATCTGACGCCGCTGGCGGCGGTCGTGGAAGACCCGGACGTCGCCAGGCTGAAGAAAGCCGCTTCCTCGGACCTCGTCCAGGAACGGCAGACCGACCTGCCGATCACCTCGGTCACCGGCCGCGACGTCGACGACGGCAAGGTGGTGGTCAATGACGACCAGCCCTCGCGCGGCAATCCGGAGGCGACCGGCGGCCAGGACCTCGGCAAGGCCGCCTTCGTCAGGGCCGAAGCCAACCGCATCGGCGATACGATCCGCCTGTCGTTCCCGTTCGACCGTCCAGTGGGCGCTGCCGTCTTTTCCCGCAACAAGAGCCTGTGGATGGTGTTCGATACCGCCGTGCCGGTCGATTCCCGGCCGATCCGCGCGGTGCTCGACAAGATGGCCGAAGCCATCGATATCCGCCGCGCCGGGTCGATGACGGTGATCCGCATCGACCTCGTCGACCAGAAGCTGACGACGATCGGCGCCGACGGCAGCACCTGGGTCGTCACCATCGGCGAGATGCTGCTGGAGCCCTCCAAGCCGCTGACGATCACAAGGGCGATCCAGACCAACGGCAATTCGGTGCTCAAGGTCGACCTGGAGAATTACGCCGAGATCCACCAGATCGACGATCCCGTTGTCGGCGATCGCATCCACGTGGTCACCGCCTACGGGCCGCCGCGCGGCCTCCTGAAGCCGCAGCGTTTTGCCGAGCTGGAGACGCTGCCCTCCGCCCAGGGCATCGCCGCGGTCGGCTATTCCGACGATTTCAGCGTCTTCGGCGAGACCCCCAACCGCATCGTCATGGGCCGGACCAGCAAGGGGCTGTCGCTGTCGAAGGCGGCGCGGATACGCGAGTTCGACCTCGGCCTTGCGGCGCCGGAGACCGGCGGGCGGCGGGTCGGCTTCATCGACCTGACCGACCAGGCGACGACGACGCCGGAATTCCACGATCACCTGGAACAGCTCCGCGAGGACCTGATCGAGGCCGACCCGAAGGAGCGCAGCCAGCTCCGGCGGCGCCTTGCCCGGTTCTACATCAACCAGGCAATGCCGTTCGAGGCGCTCGCCATGCTGAGGGCGATGGAGGCGGAAGACCTGGAACTGCAGACCGATTCCGCCCACCACATCATGCAGGCGGCGGCTGAGACGCTCGCCGGGCGGACCGACGAGGCGCTGGAAATCCTCGATCGCAAGGAATTCGAGACCAATCCCGACGCCGCGCTGTGGCGGACCATTGCGGCCGGCCAGAAGCGCGACTGGGCGGCGGCCCGGGCCGCGGCACCGATCGCGCGCGCGGCGATCGGCGACTACCCGCTCAATCTGCAGACCCGCTACAACCTCGCCGTCGCCGAAAGCGCCATCGAGTACAAGGACTATGGCGGCGCCGAAGCGGCGCTGGCCGAGATCGCCAGCGGCCCGGTGGGCCGGGACCTGATGGCCGAATACGACCTTTTGCGCGGGCGCATCGCCGATGCGGAGGGGCGCAGCGAGGAGGCCCTTGCGCGGTTCGACCGGGCGGCGGAGCTGAAATCCGGCCGGCCATCGATCGAGGCGGAATATATGGCGCTACGCCTCAGGCACCGCGACGGCCTGATGCCACCGGAAAAGATACTGGAAAGGCTGGACCAGCTTGCAACGCTCTGGCGGGGGGACGAAACGGAGCTGAAGGTGCTCCGTTTTTTGTCTCAGCTAAGGGTGGCGGAAGGGGACTACCGCAAGGCCTTCGAGGCGATGAAGAGCGCGGTCCATGCCGCGCCGAACGCCGATACGGCACGGCTGATCCACGAGGAAATGACGTCCGTCTTCGCCTCGCTGTTTCTTGAGGACAAGGCCGACGAGATGAAGCCGATCGATGCGCTCAGCCTCTACTACGATTTCCGCGAGATGACGCCGATCGGCCGGCAGGGCGACGAGATGGTGCGGCGGCTGGCGGCGCGGCTGGTCGATATCGACCTCCTGGACCAGGCGGCTTCGCTGCTGCAGCACCAGGTCGATCACCGCCTGAAGGGCGCGGCGCGGGCGCAGATCGCCGCCGACCTCGCCTCGGTCTACCTCAAGGCCGACAAGCCGGAGCGGGCGCTCGCCGTGCTCTCCAAGACCCGCCAGACCCATCTGCCGGTGCGCCTCGACCGCCAGCGCAAGCTGGTCGAGGCGCGCGCGATGTCGGAGACCGGCCGGGTCGACCGGGCGATCGACCTGATCCGCAACATGGATGGGGCCGATGTCGGGCGGCTGCGCGCCGATATCTACTGGAATGCGGAGCGCTGGCAGGATGCGGGCGAGTCGCTGGAACGGCTGCATGGCAGCCGCTGGTCCGACCCGCTGCCGCTGACCGACGAGGAGCGGGTCGACATCCTGAAGGCGGCGATCGCCTATTCGCGGGCCGACGACCAGATCGGCCTCGACCGGCTGAATTCCAAATATGTGAAGAAGATGTCGGACAGCTCGCACGCCCAGGCCTTCGCCATCGTCACCAAGCCGATCAATGCCCGCGGCGTCGACTTCCTCGACGTCGCCCGCCGCGTTGCCGCCACCGATTCCGCGGACGCCTTCCTGAAGGAATACCGCGAGCAGTATATGGAAGAGGCGATCGTCGGCGAGGATGGCCTGCCGCCGCCTGAGGCGCCGGCACCGGGTGCCGAAAACGCGCCTGCGGCCCCCGCCGAGACCGAAGCGGGTTAGTTTTCCAGATTTCCTTGCGTTCAGACGTCACGTAGGCTTTTCGGCGCATGGGCGCCGGCGCGCGTTCGCGCTTGCCAAACCCCTCCGCGCCGCGCGAATGGGTTTGGTAGGGAGGTCCGGTAGCGTCGCCGCACGTTTCGCCGGCTCTTGGGTCTTGGTCGCCCGGCGCTATGTGACGCCGAAGGACCGCACCAGGCTGCCCGTGACCAGATTCCAGCCGTCGACGAGCACGAAGAAGATCAGCTTGAACGGCAGCGAAATGACGATCGGCGGCAGCATCATCATGCCCATCGACATCAGCACCGAGGCGATGACGAGGTCGATGATCAGGAACGGCAGGTAGAGCAGGAAGCCGATCTCGAAGGCGCGGCGCAATTCCGAAATCATGAAGGCCGGCACCAGGACGCGCAGGCTGACGTCCTCGGGCGTTGCCGGCACCGGCTCGCCGGACAGCTCGATGAACAGGCCGAGGTCCTTTTCCCGCACATGCTGGCGCATGAAGGCGTGGAACGGCACGGAGGCGCGCTCGAAGGCCTGGTCGATCTCGATGGTGCCGTCGACCAGCGGCGCGATGCCGTCGTCATAGGCCTGCTGCAGCACCGGCATCATGACGAAGGCGGTGAGGAACAGCGCCAGGCTGATGACGACGGAGTTCGGCGGTGCCGTCTGCAGGCCGATGGCGGAGCGCAACAGCGACAGCACGACGACGATGCGGGTGAAGGACGTCACCATGACGAGGATCGACGGGGCCAGCGACAGCACCGTGATCAGGGCGATGAGCTGGACCGCGCGTCCGGTGACGCCGGTGCCGTCGCCGAAATTGATGGAGACGTTCTGGGCCCACGCCGCGTCGGCCATCATCGCGCCGCAGAAGACGCACGCCGCCAGACCTATGTGCCAAGCCGTCCTGAGGGCCGGCGTTCGGATCATTTATCGGAACTTCCGCTCAGCTCGCTGAGGAGTTTGGCCATCTCTTCTTCGATGCTGTCGTTCTCGCGCGACCGCTTGTCGTCCTTCCTGGCGTCTTCGCTGTCGATTTCGACCGTCGGCGCATCGTCGGGGCCGTCTTTCGCTTCCGGCTTGAAGTCGAACGCGACCTCCTTGTCCGGGCTCGTTCCGGTGTCCGCATCGTCGCCAGGGCGGACGGGGACCTCGACGGGGGCTACGTCGATCGGCTTGCCTTTCACGGTCTCGCCCGCTTCTTCGCCCGGGCCGCTCTCGGCAGCGGGCGCATCGGTGCTTTCAGCGGCCGGGCCGTCCGCCGGCTTGACCTCGTCGCCGGCAGCGCCGGAGACCGGCGTCTCATCCGTTGCTTCGGTTTCGGCGGCACCGACCTTTGCCGGCTCGGAGGCGGCGTCCGCCGGTGCTTCGTCCGGCCGCTCGTCGGCTTTTGCCTCCTCGTCGCCAGAGGTCTCGGCCGCGGCCGGTTCGGCGGAGGAGGGGGCCGGCGCGATGGCGTCCGGGGAAGCGGGTTCGATCCGGTCAGCCGCCTCCGGCACCGGCGCGTCGGCCTTTGCCTCGGGGGCTGGGGCCATGTCCGCTTCGGTCGCGGCGGTCTCCGGGGCGGGGGCCTCGGGTTCGTCGGCGGGCTTGCCGCCGCCCTTGCGCCCGGCAAGGCCGGCGGCCGCTGCGATCGCGGCGGAGATCGATCCGGCCGTCGAGGACGTTGCCTCGCGGCCGCGGGCAAAGATGTTTTCGCTGAGGCGCGAGGCGGGGCCGCGGCTCGGCCGCGTCAGGGGCGATGCGGGCTCAGACCGCTCTGCGCCCGAGGAGGCCGCCGCAGCAGGCCGCTCCGTGCCGGCAGGATTTCCCGCAATTTGGGGGGGCTTGCGCATGTCGCCGCGCTCGCGTGCGGCCGGCGATGGCGCGCGGGCGGGCTGGCCGGCAGCGGTTTCCGGCCTGGCGGGCCGGGCGGGCGTTTCGGCAGTCTGCTGGCGCTGTGCCTGACCTTGCGGCCCTTGCGGGCGCATCGGCCGGGGCTGGCCGGGCTGCTGCAGCGGCCGTCCGGCCTCGTCGACCGGCGGGCGCGGACGGGCGGCACCCGGGTGTTGCGGGCGCTGCCGGGGGCGCTGTCCGGCAGGGCCCGGGCGCTCGCGCATGCCGGCTGCCGCAGCAGTACGCGGCGGTTGCTGATGGGGCTGGGGAGCCCGCGGTTCGGCCTCGCTGGCCCGGGCTTCCGGTGACACCTCGGCTGCGGGCCGGCGCGGTGCCGCGGGCTCCGGCTCGTGGCTCTCCGCGTCGGGTACGGTCTCGGCCGGCGGCTCCGGCATCTCGTCGTCGGTGGCGGCGGCCGCGGCCACCGCGGCGGCGGCAACCGGTCCAACGGGGCCTTGCGCGGCCGCAGGCTGCGGCACGGCCGGGGCAACGGCCGGCTGGGGCATCGGCTGGGCAACGGCCGGGTAGGGCGCGCGCAGGCCCGGCGTCATCGATTGGCCGCGGACGATGTTCTGCTCCACCACCACGTCGCTCGGTCCGCCGACCAGCACCAGGTGCTCCACATTGTCCCGCCGCACCAGCACGAGCCGGCGCCGTGTGTCGATATGGGCCTGGTCCATGATCGCCAGCCGCGGCTGGCGCGTGCGCCCGCCCTGGCCGAAGCCGGTCCGGGTCAGGCGCCGCATGATCCACAGGAAGGCCGCAAGCAGGGCAAAGACGATCACGAAGGCGATCACGACCTGGATGCCGCGGGCCCATCCGGCGCTCATGCCGAAGGTCTCCATCAGCCAGTCACTCATGCGGTTCGGCCTCCCGAGGTAGCGAACGGTGCGCGCGCGAATCTCGCGCCGTTTCCGGCAAGGTTAACAGAAGCCGGCAAATGTTGCCGCATGGCCGTGTCCGTGCGGTTCAAACGCCGCAGGCAATGCCAGCAACCAAGCCGTTTCTTCCGGCAACATGGTTACCCGATCGTTAAGCGCGTTAACACCCCGTTAACCATGAAGCCGGCAAGATATGCCGGACCGTTCGATGCGCAAGGGGATTCACCGTGGCGTTCACCGATTTGCGGCTGTTCCAGGCGTTGCGGACGAAGATGCACTGGCACCAGGTGCGCCAGGGCGTCCTCGCCGAGAACATCGCCAATGCGGACACGCCCGACTTTGAGGGAAAGGACCTCAAGAAGGTCAGCTTCGACCGGGCGCTGGCCCAGACCCAGCCCGGCATCGGCGCGCGGCTGACCCATCCGATGCATATCCCCGTGTCGCCCGGCGATCCGCGGTTTTCGGAAAAGGACGACGAGTTCCAACTGACCCCGAACGGCAACGGCGTGACGCTGGAAGAGGAGATGATGAAGATCACCTCCAACCAGATGGACTACCAGACCGCAACGACGCTCTATTCGCGCGGCCTCGGCATCCTGAAGATGGCCGTGCGCAGCCGCTGACGGCGCCTTTGCGCCAGAAAGGACCGATCCGGCATGGATTTTCTGAAATCGATCATGGTCGCCGCCTCCGGCCTCAGGGCCCAGAACGGCCGCATGCGGGTGATCGCCGAAAACATCGCCAACGCCGATTCGACCGCGCGCACGCCGGAGGGCGACCCCTACCGGCGCAAGATCCCGACCTTCGTGACGAAGTTCGACCGCGAGCTCGATGCGGCGACGGTCAAGCTCGGCCGTGTCGCCGAGGACCGGTCGGATTTCAAGACCCGCTACGAGCCCGGCCATCCGGCGGCGGACGCCAACGGCTACGTCAAGATGCCGAACGTCAACACGCTGATCGAGACCGTCGACATGCGCCAGGCCCAGCGCAGCTACGAAGCCAATCTCAACGTGATCCGCTCGACGCGCACCATGCTGCAGCGGACCGTGGACATCCTCAGGGGCTGACGGCCGCTGACGGCCCGCCCTTTCGCCTTCGCCAGACGAGGACCGCACCATGACGACACCGTCGATTGCCGCCAACGCCTATAATGCCGCCCTCCGGCTGGCGAATCAGTCAAACTCGGGAAAGGTTGTCGATCCCAAGGAGGCGCTGGCGCGGCCGGATTTCGCCAACCTCGTCACCGACGCCGCAAAGGAGGTCGTCAGCGACGGCCGCGCCGCGGAAGGAAAGGCGGTCGACATGCTGCAGGGCAAGGCGAGCGTCGTCGACGTGGTCACTGCGGTGGCGGAGACCGAAGTGGCACTGGAGACCATGGTGTCGGTGCGCGACAAGGTGATCGCCGCCTATGAACAGATCATGCGGATGCCGATCTGACCGCGGCGCCGCCGCGAAGGGAGTAGGGCCATGACCGGCCTTGAAGTTCTCGACGTCGCCCGCGAGGGCATCTGGACGCTGATCAAGGTGGCCAGTCCGATGATGATCGTCGGGCTGGCCGTCGGCGTCGTCGTCGCCCTGTTCCAGGCGCTGACCCAAATCCAGGAAATGACGCTGGTCTTCGTGCCGAAGATCCTCGCCATCTTCTTTGCCATGATGGTCTCGCTGCCGTTCATCGGACAGGTGCTGTCGACCTATATGGCCCGGCTGACCGATCTCATCATCGCCGGGTAGGCCGGCCGTGACCGTCACCCTCCTGCCCTCCATCGCCGGCATCTTCATGCTGATGTTCGCCCGCTTCGGCACCATGCTGATGCTGATGCCGGCGCTCGGCGAGACGTCGATCTCCATGCAGGCCCGGCTCGGCTTTGCGGTGCTTTTGACGCTGGTGATGTATCCGGCCGCCGCGCCGCTCTATCCGGTCGGCCTCGACATCACCATCCCGCGCCTGATCGCGCTCGGCGGCGGGGAAATGCTGGTCGGCTTCACCATCGGCCTGTCGACGCGGCTGCTTCTGTCGGTGGCCACGGTCGCCGGCACGACGATCGCCAGCCAGAGCGGCCTTGCCTTCGCCCAGGCGGTGGATCCGGCGCAAGGGATCCAGGGCGCGCTGTTCGCCAACTTCATCGGCCTCCTCGGCACCACGCTGATCTTCGCCACCGACCTCCACCACGTGGCGATCGCCGGCATCCACGACAGCCTGACGCTGTTCCCGCCGGGCACCATCCCGCCGATCGGCGATGCCGCCCAGATGGTGCTGATGATCATCACCTCCTCGTTCCAGGTGGCGCTGCAGATCTCCGCGCCGTTCCTCGTCTTCGGCCTGGTCTTTTATTTCGGCCTAGGGCTGCTCAACCGCCTGATGCCGCAGATCCAGATCTTCTTCATCGCGATGCCGGCCAACATCCTCATCGGCCTCATCCTGATGTTCCTCCTGATCGGTGCGATCATGACCGCCTATGTCGGCCATATCGAAGCCGGCCTGACGCGCTTTCTCGTGAATTAGGAGCGCGCCGTGGCCGACGATACCGACCAGTCAGAAAAGACAGAAGAACCCACACAAAAACGGCTCGACGACGCCCTGAAGAAGGGCGACGTGGCCAAGAGCCAGGAGGTCTCGTCCTGGTTTGCCATGGCCGGCATCGCCATCGTCGTCGCCATGCTGTCGCCGCACATGGCCGGAGCCCTCGGCACGTCGCTGAAGGGCTATCTGGAACACGCCGGCACGATTCAGGTCGACGGCGGGTCGCTTGAGATCCTGTTCTGGCAATCGGGCGGGGCGTTCGCCGGTGCGCTGCTCCTGCCGATGGTTCTGCTTGCCGTGATCGCGGTCGCCGGCAGCCTGATCCAGCACCAGATGGTCTGGTCGCTGGAACCGATCAAGCCGAAGCTTTCCAAGATCTCGCCGGCGTCCGGCTTCAAGCGGCTGTTTTCGCGCGAGAGCCTCTTCAACTTCGCCAAGGGCGTGGTGAAGATCGGCATCGTCGCGACGCTGATGGTGATCGTCATCTATCCGGAGCGCGACCGGCTCGACACCATGATAACCGCCGACGTCAACGCGATCCTGGCGATCCTGCGCGAGTTGGTGCTGAAGCTGCTCGGCGCCATCATCGCCGCGATGACGGTGATCGCGGCCCTGGACTTCATGTGGCAGCGCCAGCGCTGGCACGAAAAGCAGAAGATGACGCTGCGCGAGATCAAGGACGAATACAAGCAGACCGAGGGCGATCCGGCCGTCAAGGCGAAGATCCGCCAGCTCCGCAACGAGCGCAGCCGGCGCCGGATGATGGCCAAGGTGCCCGAGGCGACCGTGGTCATCACCAACCCGACCCACTTTGCCGTGGCGCTGCAATACGAGCGCGGCATGAACGCGCCGCTCTGCGTGGCAAAGGGCACCGATGCCGTCGCCCTGAGGATCCGCGCGGTGGCCAAGGAACACGACGTGCCGACCATCGAGAATCCGCCGCTTGCCCGCACGCTCTATGCCGCCGTCGACATCGACGAGGAGATTCCGGAGGCGCAATACCGTGCAGTCGCGGAGGTCATCGGCTATATCATGCGTCAGAAGTCGTCCAAGGGGTGGCGGGCGACGTAACTGGAAACAAGGTTTGGGCGGGCCGGGGTCGGCCCGGGAATGCCCGACAAGGATCTTTCATCGATCCGGTAACGATCTGGGGACGGGGTTTTTGCGACGGCAATCTTCATTGCAATTGATGTTTGGCCGGGGAATGCTCTCCGGCACGCCTGAATCGCCTGCGGGAGACCCATGAGCCGTATCGACGCCGCGCCGTCCTCCAGGGAGCCGATCATCGACCGCAGCGAGCGGACGGGCAATATCGGCCTCCTGATCTTTCTTGCCGTGGCGCTGGTCACGGCGGCCGGGGCGTTCGCGTTCATGAGCCGCGAGCAGGCCGAGCCCTATGTGCTGGCGCTGCTTGGCGTGCTCGCCGTCATCGGCGTCTTCTCGCTCTTTGCCGGCGCCATCGGGCTCATCAAGTTCGCCGGCAAGAGCCAGAACCACGCGCTCGCCAAGGCGTTCCTCGATTCCATGAGCGAGGGCACCATCGTCGTCGATGCGGAGGGCCGGATCGTCTACGCCAACAAGTCCTATGCCGATCTCGTCGGTGCCGAGACCCCGCGTGACGTGCGCACCGTGGAGCGGGTGTTTTCCGGCGATCCAAGCGTTGCGGAGACGGTGTTCCGGCTGGCCCAGGCGGGCCGCGACGGGCGGCCGGCGAGCGAGGAGATCCGGCTCGGCCATTCGCTCGGCGACAGCGAGGGCGGGGCGCGCTGGTACCGCATCCGGGTGCGGCCGTTCCAGGTCGAGGGCGGCGGCAAGGCCGAGCGCAAGCTGACCGTCTGGCGGGTCGCCGACATCACCCGCGACCGCGACGAGCAGGAGAGTTCGTTCCAGGAACTGCAGCGGGCGATCGACTTCCTCGACCATGCTCCGGCCGGATTCTTTTCCGCCGATGCGGGCGGGCGGCTCCTCTACATCAACGCGACCCTTGCCGACTGGCTCGGCTACGACCTGGCCCAGTTCGACGTCGGCTCGATCATGCTCGCCGACATCGTCCAGGGCGACGGCACGGTGCTGTTCGATTCCATCTCCGGCGAGCCGGGCCAGACGGTGACGGAACTGATCGACCTCGACCTCGTCAAGCGCAACGGCCAGAGCCTGCCGGTCCGCCTGATGCACCGCGTCCCGTTCGGCGCGGAAGGAATGCGCGGCGAAAGCCGGACGCTGGTGCTCAACCGCTCGCCCGGCGAGGATATCTCCGAATCGCTCCGCGCCGCCGAGGTCCGCTTCACCCGGTTCTTCAACAACACGCCGATCGCCATCGCCTCGGTCGACCGTCAGGGCCGGATCGGGCGCACCAATGCGCCGTTCATGCGGCTCTTCGGCGAGGGCGCCAAGGCCGAGGCCGGCGCGCCGGCGCATCTCACCGACGTCGTCGCGGAGGAAAACCGCGAGCGGCTCGGCGCGGCGCTCGCCGCGGCCGGCGCCGGCAAGGGCGAGATCCCGCCCTTCGACGTCGCCCTTGAGGGCAACAAGAACCGCTTCGTCAGGTTCTATGTCTCCGCGGTGGAGGAGGGCGCCCACGATACGGAGGCTGACAGCGAGGCGGAGGCGGCGATCGTCTATGCTCTGGAGACGACCGAGCAGCGGGCGCTGGAGGCGCAATTCGCCCAGAGCCAGAAGATGCAGGCGATCGGCCAGCTCGCCGGCGGCGTCGCCCACGACTTCAACAACATGCTGACGGCGATCATCGGCTTTTCCGACCTCCTGCTCGCCAGCCACCGGCCGAGCGATCCGGCGTTCCAGGACATCATGAACATCAAGCAGAACGCCAACCGGGCCGCCGGCCTGGTGCGGCAACTGCTTGCCTTCTCGCGCCGCCAGACGCTCCGGCCCCAGGTGTTGGAGCTTGGCGAGGTGATGACCGACCTTTCCGTGCTGCTTGACCGGCTGCTCGGAGAAAAGGTCCAGCTCAAGGTCGTCCACGGCCGGGATCTGTGGCCGGTGATGGCAGACCTCAACCAGTTCGAACAGGTCATCATCAACCTTGCGGTCAACGCCCGCGACGCGATGGAGCAATCGGGCACGCTGACCATCCGCACGTCCAATGTCAGGCCGGAGGATACGGAGGCGTTCGATTTCCAGGGCCTGCCGGACGCCGAATTCGTGCGCATCGAGGTGATCGATACCGGCACCGGCATGCCGCCGGAGGTGATGGAGAAGATCTTCGAGCCGTTCTTCTCCACCAAGGAGGTCGGCAAAGGCACCGGCCTCGGGCTCTCCACCGTCTACGGCATCGTCAAGCAGACCGGCGGCTACGTCTATCCGGAATCGGAGGTCGGCAAGGGCACGACCTTCAACATCTTCCTGCCGCGCCATGTGGAGGCCGAGGTTCCGGCCGAGGTGAAGAAGGCGGCGGTGGCCGAGGCGCCGCAGCTCAACGACCTGACCGGCGATGCCACCATCCTCCTCGTCGAGGACGAGGAGGCGGTCCGCGCCTTTGCCGCAAGGGCGCTCGCCTCGCGCGGCTACACCGTCCACGAGGCGAGCTCCGGCAGCGAGGCGCTGGAGGTTCTGGACGGCGAGAATGGCGCGGTCGACCTCGTCGTCTCGGACGTGGTGATGCCGGAAATGGACGGCCCGTCGCTGCTCAAGGAACTGCGCAAGCGCCAGCCGGAGCTGAAGATCATCTTCGTGTCCGGCTATGCCGAGGACGCCTTTGCCAAGAACCTGCCGGAAAACGAGAAATTCGGCTTCCTTCCGAAGCCCTTCACACTGAAGCAGCTTGCGACGGCCGTGAAGGAAGCGCTCGGGCAATAGGCCCTTTTTACGACACCGCCGCTCGGGCCTGCGCGGCCTGCAGGTCGCTCAGATTGTCCTCGATCCAGTCGACCAGCGTCTCAACGCGGATCGCCGCCTCGCGGCCGAGCGGGGTGAGGCTGTACTCCACTCGGGGCGGTACCACCGGATAGGCGGTGCGGTCGACGAGGCCGTCGGTCTCAAGGGCGCGAAGCGTCTGCGCCAGCATCTTCTCGCTGACGCCCGACACCTTGCGGCGCAGTTCCGCAAAGCGATGGGTTCCCCCCGACAGCGCGACCAGCACCAGGACGCCCCAGCGGCTGGTGATGTGCTGCAGGATCTGGCGCGAGGGGCAGGCCTCGCTGAAGACGTCGCCCCGGGCCAGCCTTTCGGCGATGCCCGAGGCCGGCGGATGCGTGCGGTCGATCATGGCGCTTTCCAGAAATTCATACTAACCTTTTTGTATGTACTTTCAAAAAGTTTGCAAGGGCATATCTTCGGGGTCCTGACAGACAAACAGACAACAAGGATCGTCCACCATGATCGTCGTTACCGGAGCCTCGGGCCAGCTCGGCCGCCTCGTCATTGCCGAACTGCTGAAGAAAGTCCCGCCGCAGGAGATCGTCGCCGCGGTGCGCACGCCCGAAAAAGTATCCGACCTTGCCCAAAAGGGCGTTGCCGTGCGCGTCGCCGACTATGACCGGCCGGACACCCTCGCGACCGCTTTTGCGGGCGCCGACAAGGTCCTCCTGATCTCGGGAAGCGAGGTCGGCAAGCGGGCGCCGCAGCACCGGGCCGTCATCGCGGCCGCCAAGGCGGGCGGCGTCGGCCTTCTCGCCTATACCAGCCTGTTGCATGCCGATACCTCGCCGCTCGGCCTCGGTGTCGAACACCGGGAGACGGAGGCGGCGCTGGCGGCTTCCGGCGTGCCGCATGTCATCCTCCGGAACGGCTGGTACACGGAGAACTATGCCGCCTCGATCCCGCCTGCGCTCGCCCACGGCGTCTTCCTCGGCGCGGCCGGGGAGGGACGGATCGCGTCGGCCGCCCGCGCCGACTACGCCGCTGCTGCTGCGGCCGTTCTGACGAGCGACGGACACGCCGGAAAGGTCTATGAGCTGGCCGGCGACGATTCCTACACGCTGGCCGAGTTCACCGCCGCCATCGCGCGCCTCTCCGGCAAGGAGGTTGCCTACAACAATCTGCCGGAGGCCGATTTCAAGGCGGCGCTCCTTGGTGCCGGCCTGCCGGAGCCGGTCGCCGGCCTGCTGGCGGATTCCGACGCCGGCGCCGCCAAGGGCGCACTGTTCGACGACTCCGGAACGCTTTCCGGCCTCATCGGACGCCCGACGACGCCCTATCAAGAGGTGATCAAGACGGCGCTTGCCGGATAACCGGGCTTTCCGCGGCGGGCGGCGCCGGCCTTTCGGCCGGCACCGGCCCTGCCGTGACTTCGGCCTCATCGGGCACAATCGATTGACAAGTTATGAGTATTTACTCATATTCCTTGGATGAGCGACCGCGTGCGACCGCTGAAGGAGCTTCGCTGGGTCGGGTCCAGCTATGACGATTTCATGGCTTTTCCGGCGCCGGTGCACGACAGCATGGGTTACGGCCTGCACCGCGTTCAGGAAGGCAAGGTTCCGCGCCATTCCAAAAGGCTGAAGGGTCAATTGGGAGGCGCCGTAGAGATCATCGCCGACCATGATGGCGATACCTTTCGCGCCATCTACACGGTCAAGTTCGCGGACGTCGTTTACGTGCTCCACGCGTTCAAGAAGAAATCGAAGAGCGGCATCGCCACACCGAAGGCTGACATCGACCTTATCAGGCGGAGGTTGCGCGTGGCGCAGGAGCACTACCGGGAACACCCGGCCGAGGAGAGCGATTGATGACTGCCGAGAACGTGAAGACCGGAAGCCGAAACGTCTTTGCCGACATGCGGTATGCCGATGCCGGTGCCCACCAGATCAAGGCGCGGATCGTCAGCGAGCTTGAGGACATCGTGGCGTCCCGAAAGCTGACACAGAGTGCAGCCGGCAAGGTCCTCGGGATCAGCCAGCCGGAGGTGTCGCGGATGTTCAACGGCCATTTCCGGGAATATTCGATCGAGCGTCTGATGGGGTTCCTGACGCTGTTCAATCGCGATGTGGAAATCGTCGTGCGACGGCATCCGTCAGATGACGAGCTAGGAACCGTGACCTTTAAGACCATGCCGGAAGCGACCGCCTAAGCGCGTCTTTCCGCACCACTCAAAAACTGCCGCCGGTGGAAAATCCGTCGCCACCGCCGCCGCCGCCGCCGAAGTCGCCTCCGCCTCCGCCGCCCCAGGGGCCGCCGCCGCCGGGGATGCCGGGGAAGCCGCCGCCGATCGGGCCGCGGCGCGGCAGGTTCCGGTGGCCGCGCTCGATGCGGCTCCAGTAGTCGCGCCCGCTCATGCCGCCGCGCAGGAACTCGCCGAGCACCGAGCCGATGATGGCGTCGTCCGCGAAGTTGGAGCCGTAGTCGTCGTAGCGCCGGCGCCGGAAGTCCTGGGCGACCTCGGTGAGTTCGTCGCGGCGCCGGGAAATGCGGCGCAGATCCTTGCGCGCGGTCTCGATGACCATGTCGCAGTCGTGCATGTCGTCGTAGGTTTTCTCGATCCGCTCAAGAATGCGTTCGTCTTCCGGCGAGGGGGTCCGCTTGGCCTCCTTCCAGAGTCGGCGGGTATCGTCGTCCTTGAGCGACTCGCCGAGGGCCGCGACCGCCGAATTGAAGGTCTCGTCCTCGCCGGAGGCGACCTGCTGCTCCTCGGCGCGCAGGCGGTCGAGCTCACCGTTCAACTCGCCGAAGCGCTTGTCGAAGGCGTGGATCTCGGTGCGCAGCTTGGCCATCTGGACGTCGAGCCCGGCGCCGCCGACGCGCTCAAGGGCTTCCTTTTCCAGCGCCTTCAGCTTGGCCAGTTCGCCTTGCGCCTTTTCCTTCATCTTGTCGACGTGTTCGCGAAGGCGCTTGGGGATCTCCGTCAGCATGGCGTAGTTCGGCCGGGCATCCTGATAGCGGACGATCCCGGCGACCCAGGCATCGAGCATGCGGGCGATGTTGCCGGCCTTGTAGCGCGAGGTGCCGTAGCCGCGCTCCCACAGATACATGAACAGGGGGTCGGCCTCGTAGGGTGCGCCCTTTTCCTTGCGGTCGGCCTCCGCCGTCTCGGCCTTCCGCTCGGCCTCGGCGATCACCTTGGCGGCGGCCTCCACGATCGCGTGCTGCTTCTGCCAGGCCTCGTTGCCGGCAAGCGCGTTTTCGGCCTCGGCCGATGCCGCGTCGAGCTTTTCGCCGGCAGCTTCGAGTGCCTTGGTCCGGTCGGTGCGGAGTTGGGTCAACTTTTCCAGGTCCGCCTCGACCTTTTCGCGCCGCGCCGTGATCTCCGCGACGATCTCCTTGCGCTCTGCCAGCAATTGCCGGGCGCGCTTGGCCGAGGTGTCGAGCCGGCCGCGCAGGGCCTTCCCGGCGTGATCGTCGAGGCGGAAGCGGGCGAGATCCTGATAGGCGTCGGTCTGCTCGGCCTGGACGGCAGCGAGCCGTTCCGTCGCCGCCTGCAGGCGGCCCTTGACGTCGTTTTCCTCGCGCCGGAGGTCGGCAAGGGCCTGCTCGATCGATGACAAGGCGTTGCGGCCGCTGATCATATTTCTGGTCCCGCTACCACTTGGTTATCCGCCCGTCCTCGACCGCGACCGACCAGCGCGGCTCCAGAAAGCCCCGCTGCTTCACGCCGATGCGCGCCTCGTCGACGATGCCGTCGCGCTGCTTGTCGCGGGCGACCCGGTCGTAGACCGATTTCGGCACGCGCACGCCCCATTGCTCGACGGTTGTCGTCTTGCCGTCTTCCTCGCTCTTGACCGGTAGCGGCACCACAGCGCCGTTGCGGTCGATGGCTTCGACGATGAGGTAGTAGTTGCGGGCCTGCCGGTTGACGTCGGGGACGCGAAAGGCACCGGACGGCGTTCCCGGCCGCGAGACGATCATCACGTCATAGGCCTGGCGAAGCTGCGCCTGCAGGGCATTCAGGTCGGCGACGGCCTTGCGCGCGGCGGCTGCATTCTCCGCCTTGGCCGCGGCGAGGCCGTCATTGGCGATGACGGTGGCGCGCTCCACGGCCGCCGGGTCCTTGGCATCGCGGGAGATGGCGGCGAGGGTCGTCTCGATCTGACGCGGAATGCCCGTCGTCAGTTCGGCCGTCAACTCCGCGGCGGCCTGCTGCTGGGGCCGTTCCAGGAGGAAATACCAGCCGGCGACAGCCAGCACGAGGACGACGACGATGCCGCCGATCCATTTGGCGAAGGTTCCACGGCGGATGTAGAGGAGGGCGAGGGTGCGCGAGAAGCCGGCATCGGGCGGGGCATAGACGAAGCGCTCCTCGGCGAGCGCGGCAACGCCCTCGGCAAGGATCGCGTCCGGCACCTCGATGCCCTGGTTGCGATAGATTTCCCGCAGGCGCTCGACGAGCTGGTCTTCGCGGAGGTCCGCGGCAAGCTCGCGCGTCACCAGCCGGTTGCGATGGCGCAGCGTGTCGACCACGTCCATCGCCATCATCAGTTCGTCGAGCGGCTGGTCTTTCTTCTGCGCCGTATCGGACATCACCTCCCCCGGTCGGTCTTGGCGGGGCACCCGGCGGTGCCCCTGCCGTTCCTCTTAGCTGCGCTCGGCGAGGACCTGGTTGCCCTCGGCGGCAAGGCGCGCCAGCCGGCGCTTGCCGTCTTCCACCGCATCGCGGATTTCCGCGGAGTTCTTGGTGGAGAGGTCGCGCATCTCGTTGATGATCTCGCGCGAGCGGGTCTGGAAGTTGACGACGGAATCGACCAGCTTCTTGACCGCATCGGCGCGGATCGTCGGGCCGTAGCCGGCCTTGATCGCCTCTTCCTGGACGATGTCGCCGATCTCCGCCAGCGTCTCCAGGCTCTTGGAGACGCCCTCCTTCATCTCGTTCAGCGTCTCTGTCGCCTCGTGCAGGCCGAAGAGGCCGGTGAACGAGGCCTTCAGCGCCGTCAGCACCGTCTCGTTGGTGGAAAAGAACGATACGGACTGCTGGTAGACCCGCTCCTTGGCGCTGGTCGTCTGCATCAGCCGGGCCATCACCACTTCCGACGTGTTGTAGCCGATGGTCAGATTGTCGGAGAGGTCTTTGGCGATCTGGTAGCGGCCTTCCTCGGACTGCATTTCGCGCAGGCGCTCGTCGCGGGCCATTTCCAGGCGGGCCTTCTCCGCCGGCTTGTCGCCGGCATAGTCGGCAACGAGGGTGGAGGCGTCGCTGAGCCGCTGCTTGGCGGCTTCAAGCCGCTTTTCGGCCGTCTCCAGCACTTCGAGCGCCAGCACCTCGGCCTGCTTCAGGGCGCCGCGGAAGTCGCGGTAGGAATCGAGGATGACCTTCTCGCGCTTGATCTGGTCCTTGGTGTCGCGGGCGACGTCCAGATAGATCTCCTGGACCTTGTCGAAGCGGCTGGCGATGTCGCCGCGGGCGATCTTCATCCAGATGTTCTGGGCGCGCTCGAAGATGTCGATCTTGCCGTCGTCGAGCTGGTCGACCATCGACTTGGCATCATCGCGGATCGAGTTGAAGCCCTCGGTGATCTCCTCGTAGCGCTGGCCGATATTCATCGCCGAGATCTGCTCGCGGACAACCTCGTTGAAGACGGACTGCTGGTTGAGCGTGCGGTTGATGATGACGATGCGGTCGGGGTCGAGTTCGGAAATCTGTTCCAGGAGCGCGGTGACCGGCGTCTCCTCCGGCACGTTGTCGGGGAACACCCCCATGTCCCGGAGCGCGGTGGTCGCGCGGTCGAGATATTGCATCGGCTTCAAGGCCACGTCGCTCATCGTCTATTTCCCTCCTGAAACGCCGGCGTTCCGCCCGTCCCGGTCGCGGCAGAACGATAGCCGGTCGCCTTCCCTCATACCAGCGGAATGCTCTCCGGAACGGGGCATAAGTGGGGAGGAGGCCTGGGGAGCGCAAGGCGAAAATGGCGGCCGATCCGGCGAGGAGGGCGGGTATTTCTCAGTGGCCGCTGCGTTGGGCGGTGCCGCGCGCTTTCAGAATCGACACTGGCGAGGGATGACGCGCGAACGGAGCCGATTCCGGCCACCGCGCCGCCGCGCTGGCGCCCGACCGGCCCCAGAAATCCTCGGGACATTTTTAGAACATTCGGCATTTTCAATAAATATAACAGTGATTTAAAAGGCTCTTTCCACGACGGAACAAAACATGTACAATCGTTCCGATTTGAACCGGCGCGCGGGCCGTGAAATAAGGGATCAGAGTTATGGGTCAGGCAGCACTTCGCCTCGTAGAGGGTAAATCCATGGACAAGTCCAAGGCGCTGGACGCGGCGCTGACGCAGATCGAGCGGGCCTTCGGCAAGGGCTCGATCATGAAGCTCGGCCAGGGCCAGGTGGTCGAGACCGAGACCGTCTCGACCGGTTCGCTCGGGCTCGACATCGCGCTCGGCATTGGCGGCCTGCCGAAGGGCCGGGTGATCGAGATCTACGGGCCGGAATCCTCCGGCAAGACGACGCTGGCGCTGCAGACCATTGCCGAGGCCCAGAAGACGGCCGGCATCTGCGCCTTCGTCGACGCGGAGCACGCGCTCGACCCGATCTATGCCCGCAAGCTCGGCGTCAATCTCGACGAACTCCTGATCTCCCAGCCCGATACCGGCGAACAGGCGCTGGAAATCGCCGACACGCTGGTGCGCTCCGGCGCCGTCGACGTGCTGGTCATCGACTCGGTCGCCGCGCTGACGCCGCGCGCCGAACTGGAAGGCGAGATGGGCGAGTCCCTGCCGGGCCTGCAGGCGCGGCTGATGAGCCAGGCGCTGCGGAAACTCACCGGCTCGATCTCCAAGTCGAACTGCATGGTCATCTTCATCAACCAGATCCGCATGAAGATCGGCGTCATGTTCGGCAATCCGGAGACGACGACCGGTGGCAACGCCCTGAAGTTCTATTCGTCCGTGCGCCTCGACATCCGCCGCATCGGCGCCATCAAGGACCGCGACGAGGTGGTCGGCAACCAGACCCGGGTCAAGGTGGTCAAGAACAAGATGGCGCCGCCGTTCCGCCAGGTCGAGTTCGACATCATGTATGGCGAGGGCATCTCCAAGATGGGCGAACTCCTCGACCTCGGCGTCAAGGCCGGCATCGTGGAGAAGTCCGGCGCCTGGTTCTCCTATGACAGCCAACGGCTCGGCCAGGGCCGGGAGAACGCCAAGCAGTTCCTGCGCGAGAACCCGGACATCGCGGGCACCATCGAGATGGCGATCCGCCAGAATGCCGGACTGATCGCCGACCAGATCCTGCAGGATGGTCCGGACGACGAGGACGACGTCGCGGTAGGAAGCTGACGTCCGTCGGGTCCTGGTCACGAGCCCCGTGACGGGCTCTCAAAGAACCCTATATGAGAGCCGGCGCGGCCCGATGGCGGCGCCGGCTTTTTCCGTCCTCGTGGCCATCAAACGGGTGCACCGCTTGCGGCATCGGTTCGTGCCCCGGTGCCAGGGCGCGCGGCGCGCGAGCTTGGTGGACAGCATGATACCGGCGCGCTAAACCTGCCGCAGAAATCCACCGGCCGCGCCGGGCCGACAGCAAGGGCATTGGACATCCATGAGTGGCGTCAACGAGATCCGGTCTTCCTTCCTCGACTTCTTTGCCAGGAACGGTCACGAGATCGTCTCCTCCGGCCCGCTCGTGCCGCGCAACGACCCGACGCTGATGTTCACCAATGCCGGCATGGTGCAGTTCAAGAACGTCTTCACCGGCCTTGAGACCCGGCCCTACGACCGGGCGGTAACCTCGCAGAAATGCGTGCGCGCCGGCGGCAAGCACAACGATCTCGACAATGTCGGCTATACCGCCCGGCACCACACCTTCTTCGAGATGCTCGGCAACTTCTCTTTCGGCGACTACTTCAAGGAGCGCGCCATCGAGCTTGCCTGGACGCTGGTCACCAAGGAATTCGGCCTGCCGGCGCACCGGCTGCTGGTCACCGTCTTTGCCGAGGACGACGACGCTTTTAACCTCTGGAAGAAGATCGCCGGCCTTTCCGACGACCGCATCATCCGCATCGCCACCTCGGACAATTTCTGGGCGATGGGCGAGACCGGCCCGTGTGGGCCGTGTTCGGAAATCTTCTACGACCATGGCGAGGACATTCCGGGCGGGCCTCCGGGCTCGCCGGACGAGGACGGCGACCGGTTCATCGAGATCTGGAACCTCGTGTTCATGCAGTTCGAGCAGGTGACGAAGGACGAGCGGGTGTCGCTGCCGCGCCCGTCCATCGACACCGGCATGGGCCTTGAGCGCATCGCCGCCGTGCTGCAGGGCGTCCACAACAACTACGACATCGACCTGTTCAAGGCGCTGATCGGTGCTTCTGAGGATGCGACCGGCGTTCCCGCGGCAGGCGAGCACCTCGCCAGCCACCGGGTCATCGCGGATCACCTGCGCGCCACGAGCTTCCTCATCGCCGACGGCGTGCTGCCGTCCAACGAAGGCCGCGGCTACGTGCTGCGCCGGATCATGCGCCGGGCCATGCGCCATGCCCACCTTCTCGGCGCGCGCGATCCGCTGCTCTACAAGCTGGTACCGACCCTGGTGCGCGAGATGGGCCGGGCCTTCCCGGAACTGACCCGCGCCGAGGCGCTCGTGACGGAAACCCTGAAGCTTGAGGAAACCCGGTTCCGGCGCACCCTGTCGCGCGGCCTCGGTCTCCTGGAAGAGGCGACGGCGGATATGGGCGAGGGCGCGACCCTTGACGGCGGTACGGCCTTCAAGCTTTACGACACCTTTGGCTTTCCGCTCGACCTGACCGAGGATGCCCTGCGCCCGCGCGGCATTGCCGTCGACACGGACGCCTTCAAGGAAGCGATGGCGCGGCAGAAGGCGGAAGCCCGCGCGGCCTGGGCCGGCTCCGGCGAGGCGGCGACGGAAACCGTCTGGTTCTCCTTGCGCGAGGATCTCGGCGCGACGGAATTCCTCGGCTATGATTCCATGAAGGCCGAGGGCGTCGTTGCCGCCCTCATTGCCGACGGCGCGCCGGTCGATGCCCTGGAGAAGGGCGCTGAAGGCGCGATCATCCTCAACCAGACGCCGTTCTATGCGGAATCCGGCGGCCAGGTCGGCGATATCGGCGTCCTTGTCGGCCCCGCCGGGCGCTTCAAGGTGACGGATGTCGCAAAGAAGGCCGACGGCCTCCACGTCCATATGGGCGTCGTGGAAGAGGGCAAGATAGAGAAGGGCGCGGCGGTCGAGGCCGTCGTCGATGCGGAGCGGCGCGCCGCGATCCGCTCCAACCATTCCGCCACCCACCTTCTCCATGCGGCGCTGCGGACCATTCTCGGAGACCACGTCACCCAGAAGGGCTCGCTGGTGGCGCCCGACCGGCTGCGCTTCGATTTCGCCCACCCCAAGCCCGTCAACGACGACGAGGCCGAGGCGATCGAGGAGATGGTCAACACCGTCGTCCTGCAGAACGCGCCGGTTTCCACCCGGCTGATGGCCGTCGACGAGGCGATCGAGTCCGGCGCGATGGCCCTCTTCGGCGAGAAATACGGCGACGAGGTCCGGGTCGTCACCATGGGCGACGGCCTGACCGATCCGGCCAAGCCCTATTCGGTGGAGCTTTGCGGCGGCACCCATGTCAGCCGCACAGGCGACATCGGCCTCTTCACGCTCGTCTCGGAAGGCGCGGTTGCCGCCGGCGTGCGCCGCATCGAGGCTCTGACCGGCGCGGCAGCCCGACGCTACCTGGAAGGCCACGACGCCGCGCTGCAGGACATCGCGGCGCTCCTGAAGGTGACGCCCAACCAGGCGCTGGAGCGCACCAAGAACCTCGTGGAAGAACGGCGCAAGCTCGAGAAGGAACTGGCCGAGGCCCGCAAGAAGCTCGCGCTCGGCGGCGGTGCGGCCAACACCGACCAGCCGATCCGCGATCTCGGCAAGGTCAAGCTCCTCGCCCGTGCCGTCAGCGGCATCAGCCCGAAGGACCTCAAGGGTCTGGTCGACGACGGCAAGAAGTCCGTCGGCTCCGGCGTCGTCGTCGTCGTCGGCGTCACCGACGAGGGCAAGGCGGGCATCGTCGTCGGTGTCACCGAGGACCTTGCCGGCGCCTACAACGCCGTCGACCTGGTGCGCATCGGCTCCCAGGAGCTCGGCGGCAAGGGCGGCGGCGGCCGGCCGGACATGGCCCAGGCCGGCGGTCCCGACGGCTCGCGCGCCGAGGCGGCGATCGAGGCGATCGAGGCGGCGCTCAGCGCCGCCTGACGACCGCACATCCGACAGCTTTCGACTTTTCGACCGGCGGTCCCGCGATGCGGGGCCGCCGGTTTTCGTTCGTCCGTGTGTTAGCGTGTTCTTATCGGAAAGCTGGTAGGAAGGCTGCGGGACACGCGGGCGTCTTCCCCCGAAGGCGGCCCGAGGGACGGGCGAGGGAGTGGCCGCAGGCATGGCCGGGCGGACGAAACAGCGGGTCTTTGAGATCCTTGAGGAAGGCGCCGCCGGCGACAGCGCCAGCCATTTCGTCGACCGCATGCTGGCGCTCCTCGTCATCCTCAATGTGGGCTCGGTGGTGCTGGAGACCGTGCCGGCCTATGGCGAGCGCTACGGCCAGGTGTTCCTCGTCATCGAGCTGGTCTCGCTCTTCGTCTTCACCGTGGAATATGTGCTGCGGCTGTGGACGGCCGACCAGCACGGCGCGCTGCGCCACCTGCCGTCCTGGCTCGCGCGGCTGCGCTACATGGCCTATCCGGCGGCCATCGTCGACCTTCTGGCGATCCTGCCGCTCTATGCGCTGCTGTTCTTCGAGACGACCGACCTGCGCGCTCTGCTCCTCTTCCGCCTCGTCCGGTTTCTGAAGCTTGCGCGGTTTTCGCCGGGCCTTGCCTCGCTCGGCAATGCGGTGATCTCCGAGCGCCGCGCCCTCGTCGGCAGCCTCATCATCATCATGGGCGTGGTGCTGACGTCCGCAACGGTCCTCTACATCGCCGAACGGACGATCCAGCCGGAGGCCTTCGGCTCGATCCCGGCGGCGATGTGGTGGGCGATCGCGACGCTGACCACGGTCGGCTATGGCGACGTCGTCCCGGTCACCGCCTTCGGCAAGGTCGTCGCCGGCATCGTCATGCTGACCGGCTATGCCATGTTCGCCCTGCCGATCGGCATCGTCGCCACGGCCTTTGCCCGGGAGATCCACCAACGCGACTTCGTCGTCACCTGGGGCATGGTCGCCCGCGTGCCGCTGTTCGCCTCCATGTCGGCGGCCGAGATCGCCGAGGTGATGAAGCTCCTGCGGGCGCAGCGGGTGGAAAAGGGCGCGATCATCTCGCGCGCCGGCGAGGACGCCCACTCCATGTATTTCATCGCCTCCGGCCGGGTCGGCGTGGAGCTGCCGGGCCGCACGTTCGAGCTCTCCGACGGCGCCTTCTTCGGCGAGATCGCGGTGCTGAAGCGCACCGCGCGCTCGGCCCGCATCACGGCGCTCTCCATCTGCAATCTCCTTGCGCTCGACGCCGCCGACCTGCACGTCCTCATGGACCGCAACCCGACCATCGGCGCGCATATCCGCAAGGTGGTGCGCGAGCGGATCGGCGAGGAGATCGTCACGCCCGGCGGCGACCTGACGGAAGAGGAGATCCGCGCTGCGCGAACGACGGCTGGCGATCCGGACGATTGATCGAAGGGTGTGGGGCAAAAGAAAAGGCGCGCAGGGTCTCCGCGCGCCTTGTCCTTGATTGCCCTTGAGCCGCCTGGCGTCAGGCCATCGCCTTCTGCAGGTTCTCGTCGATCTTGTCGAGGAAGGCGGTGGTGGAGAGCCACTGCTGGTCCGGGCCGACGAGGAGGGCGAGGTCCTTGGTCATGGCGCCGGCTTCCACCGTCTCCACGCAGACCCTCTCCAGCGTTTCGGCGAAGTTTTTCAGCGCCGTGTTGTCGTCGAGCTTGGCCCGGTGGGCAAGGCCGCGGGTCCAGGCGAAGATCGAGGCGATGGAGTTGGTCGAGGTCGCCTTGCCCTGCTCGTGCAGGCGGAAATGGCGGGTGACGGTGCCGTGGGCGGCTTCGGCCTCGACCGTCTTGCCGTCCGGCGTCATCAGCACGGAGGTCATCAGGCCGAGCGAGCCGAAGCCCTGGGCCACCGTGTCGGACTGCACGTCGCCGTCGTAGTTCTTGCAGGCCCAGACATATCCGCCGGACCACTTCAGGGAGGCGGCGACCATGTCGTCGATCAGCCGGTGCTCGTACCAGATCTCCGCTTCCTTGTACTTGTCGGCGAACTCGGCCTCGTAGACCTCCTGGAAGAGGTCCTTGAAGCGGCCGTCATAGGCCTTGAGGATGGTGTTCTTGGTCGAGAGGTAACAGGGCACCTTGCGCATCAGGGCGTAGTTGAGCGACGCCCGGGCGAAGTCGCGGATCGACTCGTCGAGATTGTACATCGCCATGGCAACGCCGGCGCCGGGCGCGTCGAACACCTCGTGCTCGATGGTCTTGCCGTCCTCGCCGACGAACTTGATCGTCAGCTTGCCCTTGCCGGGGAAGCGGAAGTCGGTGGCGCGGTACTGGTCGCCATAGGCGTGACGGCCGACGATGATCGGCTGGGTCCAGCCCGGCACCAGCCGCGGCACGTTCTTGATGATGATCGGCTCGCGGAAGATGACGCCGCCGAGGATGTTGCGGATGGTGCCGTTCGGTGAGCGGTACATGCGCTTCAGGCCGAATTCGGCAACGCGCCCCTCGTCCGGGGTGATGGTCGCGCATTTGACGCCGACGCCGTATTCCTTGATGGCGTTGGCGGCATCGACGGTGATCTGGTCGTCGGTGGCGTCGCGCGCCTCGATGCCGAGGTCGTAGTATTTCAGGTCGATGTCCAGATAGGGGTGGATCAGCTTTTCCTTGATGAACTGCCAGATGATGCGGGTCATCTCGTCGCCGTCGAGTTCGACGACCGGATTATCGACCTTGATCTTCGCCATTTTCGCTTGGACCTCGTGGTTGCGGGTGGCTGCACGGCACGGTGCCGGCAAAGGGGGGACTGTGCGACTTTTCCGCGCCCCTATAGCAAAGCGGGGGCCAATGGCAAAGATGGGCGATGGGACTAGAGGCGATATTCAATACGCCGCATGTGACGGGCGGCCGGTGCGACGGAGAATTTTCTCCGCCGCGCCGGGGCATGGCGGGGCGCCCGTCAGATGGCGGGTTCGACGTTTTTCGCGGCCAAGGCGATGGCGACATAACTCCAGCCGTTGAAGGCAATGGCGACGCCCGCAAGGATGCCCAGCACATAGACGGCGGACGCCGGGAAGCCGGTGAAGATCATCAGCGCGACGAGGATGGAGACGGCGCCGGCGCCGACGATCCACAGCCAGCCCTTGTTGCGGCGCAGGTTGAGGCCGAGCAGCAACTGGAAGATCCCTTGCATCAGGAACACCGCGGCGACGACGAGGGTCAGCGCCAGGGTGCCGATGAGCGGGTGGATGTAGATGGCGATGCCGCCGAGGATGGCGGCGATGGCCACCAGCAAGTGCCAGATGAAGGCGCTTGAAGACTGTACCCGGAACGCCTGGATGGCCTGGGCCGCGCCGCCGACGATGAGGGCGATGGCGAGCACCAGGGTGACGGCGATGGAGGAGGCGAGCGGTGCGGCGACGGCAAAGACGCCGACGATGATGAGGACGATGCCGAGAATCAGGAACCAGACCCAGTTGTCGTGCAGGGTCTCGGTGATCTCGGTCGAACTGGGGACGTGATCGGTCATGACGTTTCCCTCTTCTTGCGGGGGGCGCCGTTCCCGTCCCGCGGGAGGCGCGCGCGAAATTCGTTACGGTGGTTACCATAACGGGATGGCGGCGCTGTTGTTCCCGCAATGGGGGAGGTGCGTCCATTGGCGTCGGCAATGGTTCAAAACCGCGGCGAATTCCTCTAAAGAGCCGCAAAAGGCCGGCAGCGTTCCGCCGACCGTTCTTATCCCCCGCGTCGCGCCGCCCCGCCGAGGACAGGCGCCGACCCTTGCCCGAGACCCTTTCATGTCGACATCAGATGTGCCTTCAGGCGGCCGTCCCCCCGCCGTCATCCTCGTGGAAACCCAACTCGGCGAGAACATCGGCGCCGCGGCCCGGGCGATGGCCAATTTCGGGCTTTCCGAAATGCGCCTCGTCAATCCGCGCGACGGCTGGCCGAACGAGCGGGCGCGGGCGGCGGCGAGCCGGGCCGACCACATCATCGACACCGTGAAGCTTTTCGACACGCCCGAAGAGGCCGTCGCCGACCTTGCCGTCGTCTATGCAACGACGGCGCGGTCGCGGGAGATGACCAAGCCGGTGGCCGGGCCGGACGAGGCGGCCGCACGGATGGCCGGGCTGATGGGGCAGGGCGTTGCCACGGGCCTGATGTTCGGGCGCGAGCGCTGGGGCCTCACCAACGACGAGGTGGCGCTGGCGGACGCCATCCTGACGCTGCCGGTCGATCCGACGTTCTCGTCGCTGAACGTCGCCCAGGCGGTGCTGGTGACGGCCTATGAATGGCGCAAGGCGGCGCTGGGCGGTGCACTTCCCTTCGACGACGGCGCCGATTTGCCCGCCTCCAAGGACGATCTCATGCGGCTGATGGACCATCTGGAAACGGCGCTCGATTCGGTCAACTACTTCCGGCCGGCCGACAAGCGGCCGGTGATGGTGCGCAACCTGCGCGGCATCCTGCAGAAGGCGAGCCTGACCGAACAGGAAGTGCGGACCCTTCGCGGCGTCATCGCGGCGCTGGAGGTCGGACCGCTGACGCCGGAGGAGATCGCCGCGCGCCGGCGCGCCCGCAAGGGCGTCGTCGCGCCGCCCGCCGATGACGCGGAGTCCGGGTCGTGACGCGGCGGGTTCTGGTCTTCGATTCCGGATTCGGCGGCTTTTCCGTCGTCCGCGAGATCGTCGCGCAGGTACTGGGCGTGGAGATTGTCTACATCGCCGACGATGCGGCGTTTCCCTTCGGCGACTGGGAGGAAGAGGCGCTCCGGACCCATATCGTCGACCTGCTGGGCGATTTCATCGCGCGCCACCGGCCGGATGCGGTGGTGATCGCCTGCAATACGGCCTCCACCCTGGTGCTCGCCGATCTTCGGGTGCGGCACGCGATTCCCTTCGTCGGTACGGTCCCGGCGATCAAGATGGCGGCGGAGCGCACGAAGACGGGCCTCTTCAGCGTGCTGGCGACGCCGGTGACCGTGCGCCGCGACTACACCTTCGACCTCATTGCCGAGTTCGCGCCGGCGGCAAAGGTGACGCTGGTCGGCGCTTCGCATCTGGCGGCTCTTGCCGAGGACCGGCTGTCAGGCCGGCCGGTCGACATGGCGCGGCTGAAGGCCGAGATCGCGCCGTGCTTTGCCGAGCGTGAGGGTGCACGAACCGACATCGTCGTCCTTGCCTGCACCCACTATCCGTTCCTTGCCGACCTGATGGCGGAGGTGGCGCCCTGGCCGGTGACGTTCCTCAATCCGGCCGGTGCGATAGCCCGGCAGGTCGGCGTGGTGCTCGGCGCGAGCGAGGACAAAGGCGCCGTTGAGCCCGCCGCCCGGCCGATTGCGGAGATCGTCTTTACCTCCGGGCGTCAGGCGCCGGCGGACATTACCGGCATCGTGGACAGGGCATTCGCCATGTCGACGCGGTGAACGAGGACGGCCCCGTCCTGCCGTTCGAGCCGGGAGACGGCAAGGCCGACCGAGGAGGCCTTCGCCTCGCGCTTTAAGAGCGTCGTCTCGTGGGCGACCCTTTCCGGGCCGTCGACGCCGGTGCCGGCTTCCAGATGCAGCACGGCAACGCTGCAGTCCAGCAGCGGAAAGCAGGCCTCGTTGCCCTGGCGGTCGCGGCCGCGGATGTGGCCGCGGCTGCGGTCCTCGGGGCAGTAGAGGCTTTCCACGTCGCGCCGGAACGTCGCCTTCAGTGTGGCGATCTCGGTGATCGTTTCGGCAAAGCCGGAGCCGATGTGGCCGACGAAGAAGTCGTCGCCGCCGATATGGCCGAGGAAGACGCCGCGGCGGCCGAGATGCTTTCGCATCAGGTCGGCGAACATCATGATCGCCCGGTCGCCGATGTGGAAGCCGTAGTGGTCGTTGAACGGCTTGAAGTTGTCGAAGTCGATGTAGCAGATGCTGCGCGGCTCGGCGACGTGGGTGCTGATATGGGCGATGAAGGTGTTGATGGAACCGTTGCCCGGCAGGCGCGACAGCGGGTTCTGGTCCTGGGCCTGGCGCAGGCGCTTTTCGTTGATCATCTTCAGGAGCGCGGTGTTGGTGAGGAACCCCACATAGCGGCTGCCGTCGACGATGGTGACGCCCATGGAGTTGAGGACACCGGCGAAGATGTCAAGGATCTGTTCCGGATCGGCGTTGATGTCGGCGATCGGGCTCTTGGAGACGAACTGGCGGAGATTGATGTCGAGGCCGGCATTGTTGAGCAGCGAAAAGCCGAAGCGGGAATAGGTGTAGTTCTTCAGGCTGTTCTCGTGGATGATGCCGAGCGGCTCGCCGTTCTTGTTGATGACCGGGAAATAGTCGAACTCCCGGTACATGCGGAACCGCGACAGCACGGTCTCCAAGGGCGTTTCGACCTCGATCGGCGGAATGCGCAGGATCTCGCCGCGCACGAGGAGATTGCGGTCCGTATCGCTTTCGGCGCGCTGGTCGGAGAGGAACGCATAGAACGGGCGGGCGCGCTGCGGGTCCGTGAACGGCCGTGCGACCAGGAAGCCTTGCAGGAAATCGCAGCTGATGTCGCGGCAGACGGCGAGTTCGCCCTTGGTCTCCACGCCCTCGGCGACGACGCGCGCGCCCATGACGTGGGCAAGATGGGTGATGGTGGAGACGAACAGGCGCTTGCGGTGGCTGATGTCGACGCCCTGGACGAAGAACCTGTCGATCTTCACGAAGTCCGGCTCGTATTCGTACATCAGGTGGTAGCCGGAGAAATCGCGGCCGAAATCGTCGACGGCGATGCGCACGCCGCGCGAGCGGACCCTCTGTATGAAGGCCTTGAAGGCCGGGCGCATGTAGCCCTTGTGGCTTTCGGCGATCTCGAAGCACAGGCACGAGGGTTCGATGCCGCGCGCGCGGGCCATGTCGAGGAGGGCGCCGCGCGGGTCCTCGGCGCCGGTGATGTCGCGACCGTCGAGATTGATGAAGAGGTTGTGATCGACGCCGGCCGGGAGCTGGATGAACTTGTCGAGCAGCTTTTCGAACAGCGCCGTCTCGAAGGCGGCGAGGAAGTCGTGCTCATAGGCGAAGTTGAAGAGTTCGGCGATGGTCTCGAAGGCGAGCCTGTCGTGGTTCCGAAGGAGGCCTTCATAGGCGTAGACGACACCGGAATTGATGTCGACGATCGGGTGGACGGCGTAGTCGACGATGGAAAGGATCGTCTCCAGCCTGAGGTTCTCCAGGCGGGCGAGCCGTTCGGCCTCGCTCGGTTCGACAAAGCTCTTTTCCGCAACGTCCGTGGTCCAGCCGAGGCGCAATTGTGCCATTTTCCCCCATCCCCGATCCCGGCCGCTCCGGGATCGCCGTCGGTCAATAAGCCCTTGTAAAAATTCCGGATATGCTTCTTGGTTTTATACAGTGTCTATCAGGGCGGCGGTTTCGAATTGGTTGCCCCAATATGAACATTCAATGACAGTTGGGCTTGGCGGAAGGGCCGGCGAGCACCGGGCGGGGGCACGGGCGGCGCGTTTCTCCCGCATGGTGCGGTTTGACAGGCGTTCGCCGTTCCTGTAATCAACGCCTCGCCGAGCGGGTCCGTCAGGGCCCGTTCAGCTTTTTCACGCACCCGTGGAACCTTTGCCGCTTCGGCGGCTTCGGGCGAGCGCATCGCCGGGTTCCTGTCGGCCCTGGGTCCCCAGGGCAGAGGAGGGCGCGTATCCTGACCCGAAACGTTATTCAAGGATCCGCGATGTCCAAGCGCCATTCCGCCAAGTACAAGATCGACCGCCGCCTTGGCGAGAACATCTGGGGCCGTCCGAAGAGCCCCGTCAACCGCCGCGAATACGGGCCCGGCCAGCACGGCCAGCGCCGCCGCGGCAAGCTCTCCGACTTCGGCGTGCAGCTGCGCGCCAAGCAGAAGCTGAAGGGCTATTACGGCAACATCTCCGAGAAGCAGTTCCGCCGCATCTACGACGAGGCGACCCGGCTGAAGGGCGACACCTCGGAGAACCTGATCGGCCTTCTGGAGAGCCGGCTCGACGCCATCGTCTACCGCGCCAAGTTCGTGCCGACGGTGTTCGCCGCCCGCCAGTTCATCAACCACGGCCACATCAAGGTCAACGGTCGCAAGGTCAACATTTCGAGCTACCGCTGCAAGCCGGGCGACACCATCGAGGTGCGCGAGCGCTCCAAGCAGATGATCCTGGTGCTGGAAGCCATGCAGCTCGCCGAGCGCGACGTGCCGGACTACATCGACGCCGACCACAACAAGGTCACGGCGACGTTCGTCAGCATCCCGCAGCTCGCCGACGTGCCCTACCAGGCGATGATGGAACCGAACCTCGTCATCGAGTTCTATTCGCGCTAAGCGCCGAATATATTTGCGAATTCAGAAACGGGCCGCGGCTATTGCCGCGGCCCGTTTTGTTTCGTGATCGGTCTGATATCAAAAAAGCCACGCGCGGCCGCACGTGGCTTTTTCGTTTGTTCGATCTTGCCTCGGCCGGGGTCCGGCCGCTTCGGCGTCAGGAGGCCTGGGTCTCGCGGACGTTGAGGCCCTTGTCCTTCATGTGGGCCTGCAGTTCGCCGGCCTGGAACATTTCGCGGACGATGTCGCAGCCGCCGACGAATTCGCCCTTCACGTAGAGTTGCGGGATCGTCGGCCAGTTGGAATATTCCTTGATGCCGTTGCGGAGCTCGTCGGAGTCCAGCACGTTGATGCCCTTGTACTCGGCGCCAAGATATTCGAGGATCTGCACGACCTGGCCGGAAAACCCGCATTGCGGGAAGGTCGGGGTGCCCTTCATGAACAGGACGACATCGTTGCTGTCGACCTCGTGCTTGATCCAGTCCGAAATGCCACTCATTCGATTTCTCCTCGTTGTCGCGGGTCAAGGCCGCGAAGCGTGGGTGTTGGAATTCTTTAGGGTGTAACTGACCCGATGCTAGACACATAGGGCGCGGCAGGCAAATTACAGCCGGTCACCCTGTGTGACTTTCGATTTTCGCCTTTTCGGCATCCCAGAACATGGCCTCGATCTTGTGGCCGTCTGGGTCGCGGACGAAGCAGGCGTAGTAGGCGGGCGAATATTGCGGGCGCCAGCCGGGCATTCCGTCGTCCGTGCCGCCGGCGGCGAGCGCGGCCGCATGGAAGGCGTCGACCTCGTCCGTGGAGCCGGTCAGGAACGCGATGTGGGTGCCGTTGCCAACGCCGGCCGGCTGGCCGTCGATCGGACGCTGGATCCAGAACTCCGGATAGGCCTTGCCATAGGCAACGCCGATCTCCGGCACGTCCATCTTCTTCACCGCGCCGATGGTCGGCATCACTTGGTCGTAAAAGGCGATGGAGCGGGCAAGGTCGGTGACGCCGAGGGAGACGTGCGAGAGGATGCTCGGAATGTCGCTCGCCATCGGCTACCCCATTTGCCCGGATAGATCACCGCTCAATCGGGCGCACTCGTCTGCAGGGCAAGGGCATGGAGCTGGCCGCCCATATTGCCCTTCAGCGCCTCGTAGACCATCTGGTGCTGCTGGACGCGGGTCTTGCCGCGGAACGCCTCGGATACGACGACGGCGGCGAAGTGATCGCCGTCTCCGGCGAGATCGCGAATCTCGATCCGGGCGTCGGGAAAGGCTTCCCGTATCATGTCTTCGATCGCCCCCGCATCCATTGCCATGACTGTCACTCTCCTTCTGGCGCCGTTTTATGTCGCGAGTCGTGCTACTCGCCGGCCATATATTCCGGAAACCAATTCTCGTGGCGTTCCTTCAGTTTTGCAATGGAAATGGCGGCACCGTCGCCAAGATCGATGTCGCTGCCGCCAACGGTGCCGAGTTCGGCGACGGGAATTCCGGCCGCTTCGGCATCGCGCGTAAGGGCCATGGCGTCGGCTGCCTTGCAGGTGACGACGTAGCGCGCCTGGTCCTCGGCAAAGAGGGCGACATGGGCCGGGCCCGGCACGCTGACCGAGCAGCCGAGGCCGCCGGCCATGGCCATTTCGATGAGTGCGATGGCAAGGCCGCCGTCGGAGATGTCGTGGCAGGCGGTCAGCCGGCCGGCGCGAATCGCGGTGCGCACGAAGTCGCCGTTACGCTTCTCCACGGCCAGATCGACCGGCGGCGGGGCGCCTTCCTCGCGGCCGTGGACGTCGCGCAGGAACACCGACTGGCCGAGATGGGTGCCGTGGCCGCCGACGAGGAGGATCGCGTCGTCCTCGTCCTTGAAGGCGAGCGTCGCCATCTTGTTGACGTCGGGAAGGAGGCCGACGCCACCGATCGCCGGGGTCGGCAGGATCGCCTTGCCCTGCGTCTCGTTGTAGAGCGAGACGTTGCCGGAGACGACGGGGAAGGCAAGAGCGTTGCAGGCTTCGCCGATGCCCTTGATGCAGCCGACGAGCTGGCCCATCGTCTCGGGCCGCTCCGGATTGCCGAAATTGAGGTTGTCGGTGACGGCGAGCGGCTCGCCGCCGACGGCGGTGATGTTGCGCCAGGCCTCCGCCACCGCCTGCTTGCCGCCCTCGAACGGGTCGGCCTCGCAGTAGCGCGGGGTGACGTCGACGGTCATGGCGAGGCCCTTGTCGGTGCCTGCGAGCTTGATCACGCCGGCATCGCCGCCGGGCTTCTGCACCGTGCCGCCGAGGATCAGATGGTCGTACTGCTCCCAGACCCAGCGGCGCGAGGACAGGTTCGGCGAGCCGATGAGGTCGAGAAGGGTGCCGGCAAGGTCGTCCGGTGCCGGCACGCTCGATGGGTCGAGCGGTGCGGGCTTTGCCGTTTCCACCCACGGCCGGTCATATTCCGGGGCCTCGTCGCCCAGTTCCTTGATCGGCAGGTCGGCCATGACGTCGCCCTGGTGCCGGACGACGAAGCGCAGGCTGTCGGTGGTCGATCCGACGACGGCGAAGTCGAGGCCCCATTTGACGAAGATCGCCTCGGCCTCCTCCCGCATGTCCGGGCGCAGCACCATCAGCATGCGCTCCTGGCTTTCCGAGAGCATCATCTCGTAGGCCGACATGCGCTCCTCGCGGCAGGGCACCGCGTCGAGGTCAAGGTCGATGCCGAGATCGCCCTTGGCGCCCATTTCCACCGCCGAGCAGGTGAGCCCGGCCGCGCCCATGTCCTGGATGGCGATGACGGCGCCGGATGCCATCAGCTCCAGGCAGGCTTCCAGGAGGAGCTTTTCGGCGAACGGGTCGCCGACCTGCACGGTCGGGCGCTTCTCGTCGGAGTTCTCGTCGAATTCGGCCGAGGCCATGGAAGCGCCGTGGATGCCGTCGCGGCCGGTCTTGGAGCCGAGATAGACGACCGGCATGCCGACGCCGGAGGCCTTGGAATAGAAGATTTTGTCGGCATCCGCGATGCCGACGGCCATGGCGTTGACGAGGTTGTTGCCGTTGTAGCGCGGGTGGAACTCGACCTCGCCGCCGACGTTGGGGACGCCAAAGGAGTTGCCGTAGCCGCCGATGCCGGCAACGACGCCGGAGATCAGGTGCCGCGTCTTGGCGTTCTCGGGCGAGCCGAAGCGGATGGCGTCGAGGGTTGCGACCGGGCGCGCGCCCATGGTGAAGACGTCGCGCAAAATGCCGCCGACGCCGGTGGTCGCGCCCTGGTAGGGCTCGATGTAGCTCGGGTGGTTGTGGCTCTCCATCTTGAAGACCACCGCCTGACCGTCGCCGATATCGACGATGCCGGCGTTCTCGCCCGGGCCGCAGATGACGCGCTCGCCCGTCGTCGGCAGGGTGCGCAGCCATTTCTTGGAGCTCTTGTAGGAGCAGTGCTCGTTCCACATCGCGGAAAAGATGCCGAGCTCGGTGATCGTTGGCTCGCGGCCGATGAGGTCGAGGATGCGCTGGTACTCGTCCGGCTTCAGGCCGTGCTCGGCGATCAGTTCGGGCGTAATGGCGGGTTCGTTGGGAATCATGGCCGTCGTCGATTGGAGGGAGAAGGACCCCTGTCGTTTACCACCGTTGCGACCTCAAGCGCCACAGGGCCGGCGGTCGCCCGGCGGCTTTTTTAAGGTGTCTGCGCGCCGCAGGGGGGTGGCCGGCCGGGCCGGGACAGCGCGGGGCGGTGTTCGATGCTATAAACTCTTCGGAATCACGACACCGGTTGCTGCGGGAAGCGGGGGGAGTCCGTCAGATGTCGTCATTTCAGCGTTCTGGACAGCGCCATAGGTCGCGGACTGCGCGCCTTACCGGCGCGTTTGGTGTCCTCATCATCTGCCTTTTCGCCGCCCTGCCGGCGCTTGCCGCGGACGGCTCTTCCGATCTCGCCAAGGCTCTGGCGCCGGTCTTGGAAAAGGCGCGTCAGAGCGGCGCCACCGTCATCGTCGTGGAACCGAGCACCGCGAGCGCGGCGGAGGCCGCCGCGCGGCCCGAGCGCGCGGGGCCGGCCGCCCAGTTCGAGGCGGCGCGGCGGGAAATGCAGCGCATCGTCACCGAGACGGGCGGCCTTTCCGCCAGCATTGCGCGGACCATCGAGCGGGCCGGCTCGACAGAGACGAGGCGCTGGCTCCCCCATGCCCTCATCGTCGCGGCGATCGCGATTGCCGTCGGCGAGCTGTTGCGACGGCTGCTCGACCACTGGGGCCGGCGGCAGTTCCTGCGCCATTTCGCGGAGGCGCCGCGCAGCCGGTCCGAACGGGTCGGCTATCTGCTCGCCCGTGCCGTCTGGATGGCGGTGGCCGTGGCGTTCTTTTTCGGCGTCGCCATCGTCGTCGCCTCCTTTGCCTCGGGCGCCGACGAGGCGACGCGGGTGACGGCAGAGACCGCGGTGCTCGGCGCGACCATCGTCCTGGTCGCCCATGTCGTCCTCTACAACCTCATCGTCCCCGACCGGCGGGCCTACCGGACGCCGCGGCTGCCGGAAGCGGCGGCGCGCCGGCTCTACCGCGACGCCATGATCGCCACGGTGCTTGTCGTCGCGGTCGTCGCGTTCGGGCGCTGGGTGGCGGTGCTCGGTATCGACGAGGAGGCGCTGAAGCTCGTCGTCATCGCAACGACACTCGCCTCGGCGATCGTCCTTTGCGTCCTTGCCGTCCTTCATCGGCGCACGGTCGCCGCGGCGCTCTATCCGCCGGCGGCAGAGGGCGGCCGTGCCACGCTCGTCTCCGTCGTCGCCCGGCACTGGTACCTGATCGCCATCGTCTATATCGCGGTCGCTTGGCTTGCCCGGTCGGTGCGGGTGCTGCTCGACCTTCCCTCGGCGGACGGCCTGGTGGCGGCGCCGATCTATGCCGCGGTCGGGGCCGTCGCGCTCTATGCGGTATTCCTCCTCGTCATCGACCGCTTCCTGCCGGAGCGGCCGGAGGCGGCGGCCGCGACCGGCGAGGGGGCTGACAGCGAGGACGCGGATGCCGAGGCGGCGGCCGTCCCCGACCTTCGCGCCGGCTTCAAGGGCCTGATCGAGCACGGCGCGATGATCCTCGTCGTCATCGGCGCATTCGCCTTCGTCGCCGAGGTCTGGGAGCTGGACTTCGTCGACGACAGCGGCTGGGGCAACCGGCTGGTGGAGCTCTCCATCGCCGTCTTCGTCGCCTATCTGGTCTACCGGGCCGCGGCGATCTGGATCGACCACGAGATTGCCAAGGAAGAGCCTGGCGCGGCGGCCGTAGCCGGAGAGATCGGCGGCCATGGCGGCTCGCGGCTGGCGACGTTGCTGCCGCTGTTTCGCAATTTCCTCCTGATCTCCATCGTCGTCATTGCGGCGATGATCGTCTTGTCGGAACTCGGCGTCGATATCGGCCCGCTCTTTGCCGGCGCCGGCGTCGTCGGCCTTGCCGTCGGCTTCGGGGCGCAGACGCTGGTCCGGGACATCTTCTCCGGCGCCTTCTTCCTGATCGACGATGCGTTCCGCAAGGGTGAGTACATCGATATCGGTTCGGTGAAGGGGATCGTGGAAAAGATCTCGATCCGCTCGTTCCAGCTCCGCCACCACAACGGCCCGCTCAACACCGTGCCGTTCGGCGAGATCAAGCAGCTCACCAACTATTCCAGGGACTGGGTGCTGATGAAGCTGCCGCTCCGGGTGACCTACGACACGGATGTGGAAAAGGTCCGCAAGCTGATCAAGCAGCTCGGCGAGGAGCTTCTGGAAGACCCGGACATCGGCCACTTCTTCCTGCAGCCGCTGAAGTCCCAGGGTGTCAACGTCATGGAGGACTCGGCGATGATCATCCGGGTCAAGTTCATGACCAAGCCGGGCGACCAGTTCCTCGTCAAGCGCAAGGTCTATGCGCGCATTCGCGAGGTCTTCGAGGAAAACGGCATCAAGTTCGCCCACCGGGAGGTGACGGTGCGGCTGGCCGACGACCGCGACGAGGACGCCCACCCGCTCAGCCTTGCCGAGAAGGAAGCCGTCGCAGGCGCCGTCCTGCCGGCGATCGAGGAGGCCGGCAAGCAGAAAAAGCCTGCCGACGACCGCTGAGCGCAGAGATGAGTCACGCGGGACGGGTGGCGGGCGCCAGGACCTTGCGCGGTTGCCGCTCTTGGCTGTCCTGGCGCAGGTCGTCGGCGCAGACGGTGCGGCCGCGGCCGCGTTCCTTGGCCCGGTAGAGTGCCTCGTCGGCGTTGCGCATGACGGTCTTGGCGGCGCGGCCGTCCTCCGGCCACCAGGCAACGCCGATGCTGGCGCCGACGCTCGCCGTGCCGCCGTCCAGGGCGATCGGCTCGCAGACGCTTTCGATGAGCGCGTCGCAGAGCCACAGTACGGCGTCGCGGTCGAGCTTTTGGCGCAAAAGGATGATGAACTCGTCGCCGCCGACGCGCGCCGCCATGCCGTTCGGCCCGACGGCGGCGGCGATGCGCCTTGCGATGGCGACGATCACCGCGTCGCCGGCGTGGTGGCCGTAGGTGTCGTTGACGGCCTTGAAGCGGTCGAGGTCGAGGCAGAGGATGGCGCAGCGCTCCGCCGCGCCCGCATTGATGATCTGCTCCAGCGCCTCGTCGAACTGCAGCCGGTTGGGCAGGCCCGTCAGCGCGTCGTGGAAGGCGAGGCGCCGGTTTTCCTCCTCGCTCGCCTGCAGGGCGCGCAAGGTGCGGGCATAGCGCCAGACGATGACCAGCAGGATCAGCACCACCACGGCCATCAGGATCGTTGCGTGGGGCAGGGCGCGGTGCCAGATCGTCTTTGCCGGCGCGGCCGGCTGCCACACCGCCTCGAAGAGCTGACCGCCCTCCACGATCGGGATCGCAAGCCGGGTTCTTTCGCCGTCGACCGATCCGAGGTCGGTGCCGGCCTCGACGATGCGGAAACCGGTCAGCCCGAGCTTCTGCTCGATGGCCGAAAACACCTCCGCGTTGAACGGTTTGAAGGTCAGCAGGATGTGCGGATAGCCTTCCGGCAGGACGGCGTCATCGTCCGGCACGATGGTCTGGGCGACGAGGACACCGATCATGCCGTGGGCCTTGCGCAGGTCGGCGACATAGAGCGGCCGATCCGAGCGCACCGGATGGTCGGGAATGTAATAGCCGTTGCCGCGCCGCTTCCGGGCTGCCATGTAGCGGGCGCGGGTGGTCTCGATGAGGTCGCGGTTGGCCTCGACGAGTTCCGCGCCGGCGTCGGGGTGCACGCGCTGCTGGCGGATGACGGTGACCCGCGGCGTCCCGTCGACGGCGACGATGACCGTCGTGTGGATGCCGAAATCGTCCCAAAGCCAATCGGTGATCTCGTCCTCGACGAAATCGTCCATCTCGTCTCTGTCGAGCGCTTCGACGGTCTTGTCCCAGTGGGAGATCTGCGACTGGTCGTGGGCGAGGAGTTCCAGCTGCCGGTGGATCTCGTTCTTGACGAGGTTTTCCTCCACCGTCTTGCGAAGGTCCTCGGCGATCGTTCCGGCCTGGTGCAGCACGAAGATGTTGGAGGCCGCGAACAACAGCACGATCAGCGCGCTGGCCGCATAGATCAGCCTCACGATGTTTCGGTGTGGCGTCGCCGCCCCGGAAATCGCCATTCCAGTCTCCCTGTCCGGTGCGATCCTGACAGAGAGGGCTGAACGTTCCGATAAATACTATGGTTTTCGGTCTGTTAACGCTGTTTCGCGATGGCTGCAGCGGGCCTCAGGCCGCAACCGCCTCGAGAAGGCTGGCGAACAGGGCGCGTCCGTCCGTGCCGCCCTGGTGCGGGGCGACGAGGTTTTCCGGATGCGGCATCATGCCGAGCACGTTGCCGGCCTCGTTGAGGATGCCGGCGATGTTGCGCTGGGAGCCGTTGGGGTTGGCCGCATCGGTGACGGCGCCCTCGGCGTCCGCGTAGCGGAAGACGATGCGGTTCTCGCCCTCCAGCCGGTCGAGGGTCTCGGCATCGGCGAAATAGTTGCCGTCATGGTGGGCGACGGGGCAGCGGATCACCTGGCCCGGCTCGTAGCCGCGGGTGAACAGCGTCTCGGCGTTGTCGATCTTCAGGTGCACCTCGCGGCAGACGAAGGTGAGGCCGCGGTTGCGCATCAGGGCGCCGGGCAGGAGGCCGGCTTCGGTCAGGATCTGGAAGCCGTTGCAGACGCCGAGGACGGGGACGCCGGCGTCGGCCTTGGCGATGATGTCCGGCATCACCGGCGCGCGGGCGGCGATCGCGCCGGAGCGCAGGTAGTCGCCATAGGAAAAGCCGCCGGGAAGCACCACCAGGTCGACGTCGGGGACCTTGTCCTCGGCGTACCAGACCGAGACCGGCGGCGTGCCGGTGATCCAGGTCAGCGCGTCCATCATGTCGCGGTCGCGGTTGGAGCCGGGAAAGACGATGACGGCGGATTTCATGGGGCTGTCTCCGGGTTGGTCTCCGGCGCGCTCACAGCGCCCATCGGAAGGCACGGGCAAGTTCGGCGGCGCCATTCTCGCGATACCATTTGCCGTGCGCAAGGACCACCTTTTCCGCCGGCCAGGCGAGAATCTTTTCCACCGCTTTCCTGACCTCGTCGCCCTGCAACCGGAATGTCTGGCGCAGGTCCGGCGGCACCTTGCCGTTGGGGTGGTGGATGCCGGCAAGGCGAACGAGCCAGCGCAGCCAGAAGCAGGTGATTCGGTCGAGTTCGAAATTCTCGATGAGGTCGGTGACGATCACCGTGCGCGAGGCGCGGTGGAAGAACACCGCCTCGGCCATGAAGGAGCCGGGCACCAGCACCTGGTCGACGTCGTCGCGCCAGGCCTGCGGCGCCTCCGGCCCGAGTTCTCCATCGACGTCTTCGAGCCGGTCGCCGGCCTGCTCGGCGACCTTCGGCGCGAGGTGCACCTTGGCCGCCGGCCAGGCCGTCTTCCAGTCGGCGACCCACCAATAGTGGATGCGGTTCGGGGCGATCAGGTAGGCGACTTCGCCGATGGCCTCGATTTCCGCCTTCAGGCCCGGCGTCAGCTCGGTCGGCGAATGGACCCAGAGCCGGCCGCCCGTCAGGCGGATGACGGTCATCCGGGTCGGGAAGGGGAGCTTCAGGCCGTAGAGCTTGAAGTCGATCTTCGGGCCGTCGACGATCCAGATGTCGTCGCCGATGGCCTTCAGGGTGTTGATGGGCTCATAGAGCTTCAGGCAGGACATGGGTCGGTGTCGATCCTTATCTACATGCCGCCTTTCCGGAAAGGACTTGGCAACCACGTATACAATCGGCGGCGGCGGGTTAATCCGCTGTTGCAGGGGCCGCGATAGGGTGGCGGCAAGGTCGTTTCGTCCAGCCTCCCCGCGGAATTCCGAAGATGCGCCGAAGACTGTTCCGGTCCCTGCGATCGCTTTCCAACTCGCTGAACGTCGTCGGCGCCATCGTCGTGCTCGCGAGCCTTTTCATCGGCACCATGGAGACCTCCGACTGGCTGCGGCTGCCGACCGCCACCGCAACGGTTCAGGCTGTCACAGTCAAGTGCGCCATGTCCTACAAGGTCGGCAAATACGACCGCAAGAAGAGCGTGGTCGACTGCGGCGAGGTCGGCGCGATCAAGGCAAAGGCCCCGGACCTCAACTGGACGGTCCGCCAAGTGTCTTTTGCGACGCTCGTCTACCGGCCCGGCGGCGGCAAGCTCGTCATCGACGATTTCGCGCTGACGGCGCTGCACCGCGACAGCGTCGCCGTCGGCGAGAAGCTGACGGTCTACTACCGGCCGGCGCGGCCGGAGATCGCCGTTGGCGGGCCGAGCTGGAGCTGGTTCCGCGGTTTTGCCGTGGTGGCCGGCCTCGGCCCCCTCATCCTTGCCGGCGCCTGGCTGTTGCGCAAGGCGGCCTTCTGGTTGCTGACCGAGGAGGAAAAGCTGGCGGTCGAGGCGGTGACGAAGGCGCGTTCGGCAGACAGCCTCGGCGCCCGGCTCGGCAAGGCGCTGGTGGCGATTCCGCTCGCCTTCTTCGGCACGTTCGGGCTTTATGCGGGCGGTGCGCTGACGCTTGCGGCCGGCATCGGCTACGGCATCATCTCCTACGGCGAGAGCGCCTCCGTCTCGACCATGGCGACGGTGACGGGGATCCGCGAGGTCTGCGAAATTTCATACAAGAAGGGCACGTTTTCCTCGGTCGCCAGAACGGTCGATTGCGCCGATGCGGCGGCGGAAATGGCGAAGCTGCCGCAGGTGCGCTGGAAGACGAAGCGGCGCACGGAGGTGCGCTTCGCCTATACGGCCACGGATGGAAAAACGCGGACCGCCAAGGAGACGACGGTGCGCGATATTGCAAAATTCCCCGGCGTCGGCGGCAAGCTCAAGGTGCAGTACCGGGAAAGCCGGCCCGGTTCGGCCAGACTTGCGCCGGACGCGGGGCTCATGCGCTCGCTCTTGTGGTTCCTGGCGATCGCGGCCGCCTTCTTCGTCGTCGGCCTCGTCTGCCGGCCGATCCTGAAGCGCTTCGAAAAGCGGCAGGCGGACGACTTCCAGGACAAGGCGACAAAGGAGTTCATGACGCTCGCGATTGCCAAGATGGCAAAGGATGCCGGCTTCGCCGATGTGCCCGAGGCGCCGCGGCATGGCCATGAGCGGCGGCTGCCGACCCATGGAGCGCCACCGCGCCCACCACAGCCGGGTCCGGGCGGCGGATTCGGACGGAGGGTGACCACATGATTCTGAACGTCCTGAAGCCGCTGATCGACACCAAGGCGATCGCGGGCGCCGAGAGCGCCGACAAGCCGCCTCTGGTGCGCATGCTCTCCTTTTTGATGCCGGTCCTCATCCTCGCCGACCTGGTGCTCTTCTGGCATGGCATGGTGAGCGGCGGCGTCGGCCTTGCGATCGTCCTCTTCATCCTGCGCTTCGTCCTCAATGCGGCCTTGAGGGACGTTGCCGAAGCGGAGCGGGATGCGGCCTCGGACCCCGAAGTGCGCACGCCGCCGGCGCCGCAATACGCGCATCCCTTCGACCGGCTGATGCACCGCTTCGGCCTTGTCGGCAAGTTCGGGCTGTCCTCGGTGCTGGGTGTCGTCAGCGCTGTCTTCTTCATTGCCGGCGTCATGATCACGGTGGCGATCGTCACCAAGGGCGTGGAGGCGACGGGGCTTGCCTCCGACTGGCGCTGGGCCGAGGCCGAAGTGCTCGCCAAGACCCGGCAGTGCCTGGTGCGGGGACGGAACGGCGCGGCGGACCGGCTGCTCGACGAGGCTGTCTGCCAGTTGCGGCGCGATCGCGTGGGCTCGCGCGAAGTGGTTCCGATTCTGACGATCCGCTTTCCGCTGGACGACGGCTCGTTCCAGGGCCTGGAGGTCCGGCAGTACAAGGTGGCGCAGGGCAAGGTCGCCGTCGGCGACAAGCTGCCGATCGCTTACGATCCGGACAATCCGGAACAGTTCGTCAAGCGCCAGACCAACTACTGGCGCATCGCTTCCGGTTCGGTGATGGTGCCGCTGCTGCTCTTTGCCATTGCCTATGGCGCCGGACGCTGGCGCCGGCGGCTCGTCGGCGCGCCGTCTCCGGCCCGCGGCGTCGTCAGGCGCGACCGAGACATCCGGCAGGCGCCGCCGCAGGAGGCGCCAAGGACGCGGCTTGCCGGCGATGCGGGGGCCTTGAAAGGGCGGACCGGCCGGGATGCCGTGGCGGCGTACCGCGATCAGGCGCGCAGCACGCCGCCGCTCAGCAGCGGTCCGGTGCAGCGGCGCAGAGGCTGGTTCGGATAAGATCCGCGCAAAAACGCTAGAGCATCACCACGACGGCGATGACCGAGGCGACGATCGGGATGCCGATGAAGATCGCCGCCTTGATCGCGAGGAACCGAATGGCAGCGCCGGCGTCGTCCGATGCGGTGCAGGTTTCCGGAGTGTCTTCGGCCATGGTGCTGCGTCCCCGGACGGGTTAGCCGATCTCGACGGCGTAGTTCTCGATCACCGTATTGGCGAGCAGCTTCTCGCACATCTCCGACAGCGCGGCCTCGGCCTTTTTCGGGTCGGTCTCGGCAAGCTCGATGTCGATGACCTTGCCCTGGCGGACTTGCTCCACGCCGGAAAAATCGAGGGCGGCGAGGGCCTTTTCGATGGCCTTGCCCTGGGGATCGAGGACGCCGTTTTTCAGGGTGACGGTGATGCGCGCTTTCATGTCCGTTTCGCCGGCCTGCTTAATTACTTGGAGGAGCTACTGAACGGGCCTTACTGAACGAGGCGGGGTCCGCCGTTCAGCGGCCGTTCGTTGTCGTTGAGGATGCCGAGGCGGCGGGCGACGTCCTGGTATGCCTCCAGCATGCCGCCGAGATCGCGCCTGAACCTGTCCTTGTCGAGCTTTTCCTCGGTCTCGATGTCCCACAGGCGGCAGGAATCGGGGGAAATCTCGTCGGCGACCACGATCCGCATCATGTCGCCTTCCCACAGCCGGCCGCACTCGATCTTGAAGTCGACGAGGCGGATGCCGACGCCGAGGAACAGGCCGGACAGGAAGTCGTTGACGCGGATGGCCAGCGCCATGATGTCGTCGATCTCCTGCGGGTTGGCCCAGCCGAAGGCGGTGATGTGCTCCTCGGTGACCATCGGGTCGTCGAGTTCGTCGTTCTTGTAATAGAACTCGATGATGGAGCGCGGAAGCTGGGTGCCTTCCTCGATGCCGAGGCGCTTGGACAGCGAGCCTGCGGCGACGTTGCGCACCACGACTTCCAGCGGAATGATCTCCACCTCGCGGATCAACTGCTCGCGCATGTTGAGGCGGCGCAGGAAATGGGTCGGGATGCCCATCTCGTTCAGGTGGTTGAAGACGAACTCCGAGATCCGGTTATTGAGCACGCCCTTGCCGTCGATGATGTCATGCTTCTTCTTGTTGAAGGCGGTGGCGTCATCCTTGAAATGCTGGATCAGCGTGCCGGGCTCCGGGCCCTCATAAAGGATCTTGGCCTTGCCTTCGTAAATGCGGCGGCGACGGTTCATGGGTTCTTACCAGAGTTTTCTTGGCCAGAGTTGTGGTGCCAGAGTTGTGGTGGATGTCCGTTCAGGCGGGCGACAGACCTTTTGCCCGGTGCGCCCTCCATTCGAGCGATACCGGCTGCGTTGGAATCGGTCGGCGCTTGCGAAACGAGGGCGGAACCTAACCGATCCTGAGGAAATGCACAATCACTGCGAATCGCCAATGGCAAAAAGCCCGGCGCTTCGGTGGACAACCGTTGATTTATGCCGGTGTGATGGATATGCAAGGGGCATCGGCGACCGCAGTAGAACAACACGTAATAAGGCCGTTGAAGGGAGACGCCTCGGATGACGACTTTCGACAAACGCGAAGAAGCGTTCGAGAAGAAATTCGCCCATGACGAGGAATTACGCTTCCGGGCGACGGCCCGGCGAAACAAGCTGCTCGGCCTGTGGGCGGCCGAAAAACTCGGCAAGACCGGCGAGGAGGCCGACGACTACGCCAAGGAAGTCGTCAGGGCCGATTTCGAGGAGCCCGGCGAGGAAGACGTCTTTCGCAAGGTTCACGGCGATTTCGAGGCCGCCGGCGTGGAGCAGTCCGAGCACCAGATCCGCCGGACCATGAACGAACTCATGATTGTGGCCATGCAGCAGATTAACTCGGAATCCTGATTGCCGCTTTTGAGGCGCCTTTCGGTGCGTCGGGTCGGCGCCGATGTCGCGCCGCGGCCTTCCCCTTTCCCCCGCCTCCGGGTCTATACTCCTGTCCATAAAGGGCTGATTGCGCGCAATTTCCGGAGGGCAGCACCATGACCGATATCGTCTCCTCACTCGCTGAAACCATCCGGGCCGGCGAAACGGTCATTACCGGATGGTCGTCGCTGCCGGAGCCGCTGGTGGCCGAGACCATGGCGCGGGCCGGCTACGACGCCGTCACCCTCGACATGCAGCACGGCTTCCACACCATCGAGTCGGTGCACCGGGGCATCGCCGCGGTTCGGCTCGCGGGCAAGCCGGCGATCGTCCGGGTGCCGGTCGGTGATTTCGCCGCGACCAGCCGGGCGCTCGATTTCGGCGCCGCGGCGGTCATCGCGCCGATGATCAACTCCTATGAGGACGCCAGGCAATTCGCCGACTTCATGAAGATGGCGCCGGTCGGCAGCCGGAGCTGGGGTCCGCACCGGGCGATGGCGATCGCCGGCGAGGCCGATCCTGACGCCTATCTCGCCAATGCCAACCGGCAGACGCTGGCGCTTGCCATGATCGAGAGCCGGGAAGGGGTCGCCGAGCTTGAGGCAATCCTCGGCGTTGCCGGCATCGACGGCATCTTCGTCGGGCCCTCGGACCTGTCCATCGCGCTCTCCGACGGCGGCGCCCTCGATCCGACCGGCGAGCGGGTCATGATGGTGACGGGCGAGATCGCCGAACGGGTCCGCGACAGCGGCAAGATCGCCGGCATCTTCTGCTCCAATGTGGGCCATGCGGGCATTGCCATGGACCTCGGCTACCGGCTGATCGCGCTCGGCAGCGACGCCTCGATCCTGCGCGCCGGCAGCGAGGCGCTCCTGGAAAAAATCGGCCGATAGAACTCCGCCATGTCCGGGGAAATGCTGCGACGGATCGTCCCGATCGCCGCCTCGTCTTGAGTTAGATCAAATCCAAAATCGTTTTTTCATTCAAAAGTCGTGATGATGGGGTTTTCCGGAGCGAACGGAGAGGGAAATGTTCAAGATTGCATTGATGTTGTGGATTGTGATTGCGCCGACCCTGGCGGGCATCCTGTTCACCGCCGGCCTGGCGATGGGCAACGCCAACGAGCCGACGGACAACAGGATGATGCTCATCGGCCTGGCGGTCGCCGGCTTCGTGATCGCCATTCCGGTGGCGTGGATCGTCGCCAAGAAGGTGACCACGGCGTTCGGCCGTCGTTCGGCCTGATTATCGGCTATTCCTGGGGGGTTGAGACGGCAGGAAACGGCCGGCGGCGACGCCGGCCGTTTTCGGTTTCCGGGTATTTTGCGTTCGGACCCCACGCAGCTTTTCGGCGCATCGGCGCCCGTTCGGGCTTGCGACGCCTGGCGGCGTCGGGCGGCCGGAACGCCCGACATGCATTTGGTGACAATTACGCCCGGCGGATGCTGGAGAGGAACCGGGCGAAGGTCAGCGAGCCCTCCGGCCAGGGGCCGTGGCCGCTGTCGCTGTCGAGGTGGCCGACATCGCCGGCATCGATGACGAAGGAGCCCCAGGCGTGGCCGAGGTCGTCGGCGGTCTCGAAGCTGCAGGCCGGATCGGAGCGGCTGGCGACCAGCATGGAGGGAAAGGGCAGGGGATCGCGCGACAGCGGCGCCAGCGCCGGATCGACGGTCTCCGGAATCCGGCCGTCCTCCACGTCGACAGGGGCGACGAGGAAGCCTGCAGCGAGCTTTGCCGGATCGAGGTTCGGCGCGGCATGGACCATGGCGGCGATGCCGAGCCCATGGGCAAGGAACACCACCGGCCGCTCGGCCTCGCCGACCGCTTCGACGATCCGTTCTACCCAGGCGGACATGTCCGGGCAGGCCCAGTCGTCCTGCACCACCCGGCGCGCGGTCGACAGCTTGCGCTCCCAGCGCGTCTGCCAGTGGTCGTCATCGGCATTGCCGCAATCGGGCAAAATCAGGAGGTCGGCCTCGGCGGCTTTCATCGGGATGCTCGTCGTGATCTGCGAAGAATGAGGGGTGATATCGGAGCGCATCGGCTTGGCCAAGGCTCGCGACCCTGTTTTAGAGCGTTTTGCTGAAAAGTGGACCCGGTGGAACACGCATTGTCCACGGGCCACGGCGGGGCCGAACACGAAAAAGCCGGCGTAAAGCCGGCTTCCTCGCGGGGACGCGTCCTAGATGGAACCCTAGTTTCCCGACTGCCCGATGTCCGGGACCTCGACGGACAGGTTGATGTCTGCCTCCTGCTTGTCGAAGAACCCGCCATAGTAGAGCGCGCCGGCGCCGACTATGAGGACGACGAGCATTCCGGCGATGAACCAGCCGGGTCCGTTGCTGCGTTCGGTCCGAATGACTTCACGATCGGCCATTGTGTCGTTCTCCCATCTTGCAATGGGCAAACAACGCGGCGCGGCGCGAAAGGGTTCCCAGCCGCGACGGCCGGTCAGATGTCGCCGAACACCCGCCGGAAGATCGTGTCGACATGCTTGGTGTGGTAGCCCATGTCGAATTTCTCTTCGATCTGGGCGTCGGTGAGCGCGGCGGTGACGTCGGGGTCCGCCTTCAGCTCGGTCAGAAAATCCTTGCCCTCTTCCCAGACCTTCATGGCGTTGCGCTGGACAAGGCGGTAGGCGTCCTCGCGGGAGACGCCGGCCTGGGTCAGCGCCAGGAGGACGCGCTGGGAGTGGACGAGGCCGCCGAGGCGGTCGAGATTGCCTTGCATATTCTGCGGATAGACCACCAGCTTGTCGACGACGCCGGTGAGGCGGGACAGCGCGAAGTCGAGGGTGACAGCGGCGTCCGGGCCGATCATGCGCTCCACGGAAGAGTGGGAAATGTCACGCTCGTGCCACAGGGCGACGTTCTCCATTGCCGGCATCGCATAGGCGCGGACCATGCGGGCAAGGCCAGTGAGGTTTTCCGTCAGCACCGGGTTGCGCTTGTGCGGCATGGCGCTGGAGCCCTTCTGGCCCGGCGAGAAATATTCTTCTGCCTCCAGCACCTCGGTGCGCTGCAGGTGGCGGATTTCCGTCGCCAGCCGCTCGATGGAGGAGGCGACGACGCCGAGGACGGCAAAGAACATGGCGTGGCGGTCGCGCGGGATGACCTGGGTGGAAACCGGCTCGGCGATCAATCCCATCTTTGCCGCCACGTGCTCCTCGACGCTCGGGTCGATGTTGGCGAAGGTGCCGACGGCGCCGGAGATGGCGCAGGTGGCAACCTCGGTGCGGGCGGCTTCCAGCCGGGCGCGGCAGCGGTCGAACTCGGCATAGGCCTGGGCCAGCTTCAGGCCGAAGGTGGTCGGCTCGGCGTGGATGCCGTGGGAGCGGCCGATGGTGAGCGTGTCCTTGTGCTCCAGCGCCCGGCGCTTCAGGGCCTCAAGCAGGCCGTCCATGTCCTTGAGCAGCAAATCGGCGGCGCGCACGAGCTGGACGTTGAAGCAGGTGTCGAGGACGTCCGAGGAGGTCATGCCCTGGTGGACGAAGCGGGCCTCGGGGCCAACGATCTCCGCAAGGTGGGTCAGGAAGGCGATGACGTCGTGCTTGACCTCGCGCTCGATGGCATCGATGCGGTCCACGTCGAAGGTGGCCGGGCCGCCCTTTTCCCAGATGATCTTTGCTGCGTCCTTCGGGATGACGCCGAGCTCGGCCTGCGCATCGGCGGCGTGGGCCTCGATCTCGAACCAGATACGGAACTTGGTCTCGGGCGACCAGATCGACGCCATCTCGGGGCGCGAATAGCGCGGGATCATCGCGTGTCCTCAAACTCATTGGAAAAAGAGAAGGCTGCGGTCTAGCAGATGATCCGGACGGCGACAATGCGCCCGGCTAAAGCGCTTTCCCAAAAAGTTGTTAGACTTTTTGGACACGAAATCGCGTGAAAAAATCAAGCTAAAGCATGTTGCGTGTTTCAGGAAAAACGCAACATGCTTTAGCGCCCGGATCGCCGCGCGAAGACCCAGGAGGCGGCAAAGAGCACCGGAAGGCCGAAGGGCAGGATCAGCTTCAGCCCGCTGGACATGAAGATGTAGACCGCCGTCGCCCCGGTGTAGGCCATCTGCATCAGCCAGAGGCGGCCGATGTGGTCGGTGTGCCACTGGGCGTAATAAATGCGGAACTGCAGGAAGAAGAGGAAGGCGGTGATGCCCGCCGTGATGGCCATGAGCGCCACGGCGATGGCCGCGAGGCGGGCGGAGAACGGCCGGGCGCCGGCGACGCTTGCCGCCAGCACATAGGCGAGGAAGCCGCCGAGGAGCGCGCCGAGGGCAAAGAGGATGAGAATCGCGCCGGTGCGCGGGTTGAAGGCCATCTCGCGCCAGTAGAGATGGAGGGCGACGGCGACAACGACCCCACTGGCATAGGCGGGCGCAAAGACGAGGCCGGGAAGGAGCGCGGCGCGGGCGCGCGTGAACGCCGCGCGAAGCAGGCCGGCGGGTGCGCCGCCGGGCTTCACCGCGGGCGCAGCATCTGCTTCGCGGCGGTCGATCGTGATCTCCATCGTCCTTGGTCTTAATCTAAAGAAGTTGCCGTTCCGTATCCTGCGGAGACGGGAAGGTCAGCGCTGTTCCGCGCCGCGGCGAAGGCGCAGGGCCGGGGCCGTCGGCACGTCGGTGACCGTATCGGCGGGCTCGGCGGCGGGCGCCATCTCTTCGGGCGCCACCTCTTCGGGTATCGCCTCGACCGGTTCGGACTTGGGGCCGGCGGTCGGGTTGAGGTCGAAGGTGGTGCCGATGGCGATGAAGCGCCGGTCGAGGCCCTCAAAGCCGTAGCGGTAGATCGAGACGATGACGATGAGGGCCGGGCCCTCGCCGCTGCGCGGCAGCACGACGATGTCGGAAATGCCGTAATGGATCGGGCATTTGCGCGAGCGCGGGATCTCCTTGTCCTCTTCCAGGATGCGGATCGGCTGGCCGGCGGCGTCCTCCAGCACCAGCACGAAGCCCTTCGTCGGCTCGTCGATGGTAGCGCAGCCCTCCGCGGGAAGCGCGAATTCCGTCAATCTGAGTCGCACGCTGCCGAGCCCGGCGCCGTCGTCCGTGTCCGGCACGGTGAGCGGCACGAAGCGGGCGGCAGCATCGGCCTTTTCCGCCGGGTCAGCGAGCACATGGTTGCCCTTGGTGCCGACGTTGAGCCGCCAGAGGAACGGTTCGGCGCGCATGCGGGCGGCCTCGCGGACCTTTTCCAGGTCGGTGCCGGCGCGGCGCACGAGCTGCTGGATGGGCGTTCCCTTCACCCAGACGTCCTTTTCCACGTCGATGAGGAAGATGTCGGAATAGGGAAAGCCGGTGCCGTCCTCGACGCCGTACTGCTCGAAGCCGAAATACTTGCCGTCGGGGGAAAAGCCGAAAATGTGCCGCTTTGCGGCATCCGCCGCCCAGGCTGCGGGCGCCATTGCGCCGAGCGCGACGAGGCATATCGCGCAAAGAACGATCGCGTAGCGGGAACGGCTCATGCGGTTTCCATCACCTGTCATCGGCGGCGGGTCAAGTTCCGGGGCGGCGGGTCAAGCCCCGTCCCGATGCGCCATCAAACATCCCGGCGTGGCGAAACTGGGTCAAGCCCCGGCGAAGCGGGCCTGCCAGGTCTGCAGCGTGTCGCCAGCCTCGGCCGTGGCAGCAAAGACGCCGCGGGCGATCGCCCGGGAAAGCGTCGCTGCGGCGGCGGCTCCGAGGATGAGGGAATCGCCGACGGGGTCGGCGAGCGGCTTCTTGCCGGTTGCGGCGGCAAAGACGAGGTCGCCGTCGAGCGGCGTGTGGGCCGGCCAGAGCGCGCGCGCGATGCCGTCATGGGCAGCGGTGGCGAGACGCTTGGCCCCGGCCTTGGTCAGGATCGCGTCGGTGGCGACGATGGCGATGGTGGTGCTGGTGCCCGGCCTTGCTCCGAATTTGGTGCGGATCGCGCGGGCGTTTTCCGGGATCGGCTGCGGCCAGCCGCGGCCGCCGAATTCTGCGTTTTCTTCAAATGGCGCGGCCCAGAAATGGCCGGTGTCGCCGATGGTCGCCGATCCGAGGGCGTTGACGGCGACGAGGGCGCCGACCGTGTGGCCGGAAGGGAGCACCGTGGAGGCCGAGCCGAGGCCGCCCTTCAGAGTTGCCGTCGTTGCACCGAAGCCGGCGCCTGCCGTGCCGAGGGGGAACTCGTCCGAGGCCGAGTCGAGCGCCGTGATTCCGAGGTCGCGATAGGGCGGGGTCATGCCCCAGCCCTTGTCGCCGCCATTCATGAGATCGAAGAGAATCGCTGTCGGCACGATCGGCACGCGGACGCTGCCGACGGCAAAGCCGCGCCCCTTTTCGGCGAGTCGCGCCATGGCCCCGCCGGCCGCATCAAGGCCGAAGGCCGAGCCGCCGGAGAGCACCAGCGCGTCGATAGCGTCGACCGTCTGTTCCGGCTCCAGGAGCGCCGCCTCGCGCGTCCCCGGCGCACCGCCCAGCACCTTGACCGAGGCGACCGCCGGCTCGTCGAAGACGACGACCGTGGTGCCGGTCTTGGCGGCCGGGTCCTCCGCATTGCCGACGGCAAGGCCGGGAACATCGGTGATCAGGTTGCGCGGGCCGGGGGACATGGCGGGCCTTTGTGTCGGGTTGTCGCCCGGCACAATAGAGCGGTCTTGGTGTCCGGGGAAAGGCGCGTTACGTGGACGGCGGCGGTTCAGCGCGACACCGGGCAGTCCGGTTCGGGCGCATGCAGGACTTTGGCCGCAACTTCGTCGCACCATTCCCTTTGAAATTCGACGGAGCGGACCGTCGGGGTATCGCCGATTTCGATCCGCATCGCCGGGACCACAGCCATCGCGTTTTCGATCGCGGAACGTGGCAGGTCGGCATCCCCCCAGGCATCGAGCAGCCTGACGAAATCGAAATCGGCACTTGCGGCGGCTTCCAGGAAGCCATCCGCATCGCGGAACCGGCCCTGGCGGAAATGACCGGCTATCCGGGCATATCCGGCCACATGGGGATCGTCCGGGTCGGACCGCAGCAGGCCGAGGCGAATGTTGCGGTAGTCGCTGGCGAGCGGAAACGGCCGCCCGATCCCGGCCAGCGCCCGTTCGGAAAAGAACTCCGCCACGCCTTCCTCCAGCGTGCGGTCGAGAACGCGCACCAGCAGCGGCGTGCCGCGGCCGTCATCCACCAGGCGAACGACCGGTCGCACGGCAGCATAGGCGAGGTGAGTCATCTCGTGGAGGGCCAGTTCCGGGATGCTGGCGATCGGATTGCCGATATCGAACCGGATGTGCTCCTCCTCGCGAACGAGGCCCGACCGGTAGGCTTCGCGCCAGTCGTGGAGCCGGAATTCGGCGGTATCGTTCCCGGCGACCGCCCGCAGCTGCAGGTCCGTTCCGGTCAGGAGGTCCTTTTTCTGCGTCGCCGTCATTGCGTTCAGCAGCCGGCGGGCGGGCGCGCTGCCGTCGTCGAAGACTGCGGCAAGCACCCGGTCGGACGTCCGTTCGCAGGCATAGGCATCGGGGGCGCCGCAGGCGTTGACGACGAGGGGCACGGCGCCCGACCGCGCTGCGCCCGGAAAGACCTCCTGCAGGCATTCGGCAAGGGTCTTTGCCCGCCCGCCCGGAGAGGGAACCCAGGGCTCGCGACAGAAAAACGCCAGAACGTCGGCATACCAGGCTTCCGCCGCGACCAGCCCGTCGCGGATTTCGCCGGCGCATTCCAGAACCTTGCGATCGATCGCCCGCGCCTCGTCCTCATATCGGGCCGCGAGGTCGGGCCGGTCGCGGCACTGGTAGAGCAGGTAGCCGAGGTGCACCGGGGCGAGGAGGTCGCCCTTTCGCCCGTCATCGCCGATCGGCAGGCGAATGACGTGCTGCGCATTGTCGCTCAGCTCCCGCCGCAGGGCGTCGCTCCGTGCAAGCACCCATTCGATACTGTCGAACAGCCAATGTCCGTTGCGGCGGAACAGGGTGTCGATCCGGTCGCGAAGACCGGCGGAGGCTGCGCCGTCGCGAAGTGTCCGGAGCATCTCGATGGCCGGTTCGGAGCGCCGGCGCCGCTCGAAGGCGCCGACGAGGCCCTCACGGACACGCGTCGGCAGGGGCTTCACATCGCCGAACAGCGATGCCGTGCCACCGTCCAGCGCCCCGTCCGCGATATCGCCGGCACCGCTGAAGGTGTGCGTCACCGAAAAGGCCAGGAGCGCGCGGGTCTCAACGACCGGAAAGCGTTGCGCGTGCGACCCGTCCATGACCGTCTGGGGCCCTTTTGCCGGTGCCGGTCCGGATCAGTGCGGCTGGCTGTAGCAGATGCGCTGGCCGCACTGGTCCTGCACGATCCGGCAACGATAGCCGCAGATATGGTCGGCCTCGCAGATCAGGTCCGTTGCGCACAGGACGACGTTCGGCTTGCACCGGGCAATGCAGTCTCCCTGGCTGGCGCAGGGACCCGCCTGGATCACGCCGCGCGCGCCGTCTTCCCAGTTCAGCACTTCGAAGCCGCGGTCCACGTCGACGCCCTTTTCGGACAGAACCTCCCGGACGCTGTTGTCGATGTCAGCCTGCAGCTTCTGCAACATCTCGACCATTTTCTGGTCCTGATCGTCGCTCGCCATGGGTCTCTCCCGTCTCGTTTGCTTGTCGTGCCTGACGGAACCGCCTGTTCAGCAGCTCCATTTTCAGGGTGTCTTCCAATCCGTAGCTGATGGAGGGGCATTCCGGCTGTCCGGTCTCGACCGCCTGCAACGGGCAGGAGCCGAGGCAAAGGGGCAGGTTGGTGCACTCCCGGCAGTCGGGGTATTCGAACAGGTCGTAGGCGAGCCAGCGGCTCAGCCGGCTCTCGTCCAGCGCGCCATCGATGTGGCCGACCTCCTGGCCTGCGACACCCGTCTGGTTGTAGCATTTGTAGAGCGTGCCGTCGGGTGCAACCACATAGGCATTGAGGGAGATCGCCCCGCAGCCCATGCCGCCGGCCGGGAAATTGTCGATGACGAAGCCGCGCTCCAGGCTCAGCATCTGCAGCCCGGTGAGTTCGCGGGCGAACTCTTCCTTGTCGAAGCAGTTGCAGCCATAGTCCTTGCAGGCCTCGGTGACGCTGTCGACGACGGCGTAGTAGACCCGCAGCTTGTCCCTGAGGCCGGCGCGCTCCAGTTCGTCCAGTAATTCGGGGATGGCGTCGATGTTGGTCTTGTCGACGTTGACGCGCACCGAAATCGCGCCGATGTGGTCGACCGCTGCGGCGAGGTTTTCCAGAATCCGGTCGAAGCTGCCGCGGCCGTGTTCCCGCGGGCGCCGTGTGTCGTGGATGCGGCGTGGGCCGTCGAGCGTCACCTGTGCCGAGGTGACGCCGCAATCGGCGAGTTCTTCGGCAACGCGTGCCGTCAGCAGATAACCGTTGGTGATGACGGCGGCCGAGTAGGCGAATTCCTTTTGCTTTGCCAGGCGCTTGAATTCCGCGGCCAGGGACGTGATGACCTTGCGGCCGACCAGGGGTTCGCCGCCGAAATAGACCACCTGCAGCCCGCTGAGGCCGGCCGCTTGGGACTCGACGAAATCGACCACCTTCGACTGGATGTCCGCGGACATCAGGTCGCTGGACTTCTTCTGGTAGCAGTAGACGCAGCGCAGATTGCAGGCGAGCGTCGTGCATATGGTCAGTCCGAGGACGCGGGTGTCGAACCGCCGGACCCGCTCGGCCGCCTTCAACGACGCCAGTTCGCTGCCGTCGTCCTTTGTCGCGAAGCCGAACCGCACGAGGTCTTTTTCGAAGTCGGCGTCGGGCTCGGCGGCGGGGCAGGCAAGGAAGCTCTCGGCCCGCTGCCGCATTGCCGGCGACAATCTCAGCAAAGCGTTGGTGCGTACGTTGTAGAGGAGCTGGTTTTCGGACCCTAATTGGGACCAGACGTTGTAGCGGGAAGCTTTCATGACGTCCTCGCCGGACCTGGATGGTTCCGTCTTTCGTCAATTGCGTTCCAGCCGGCCCGTCACATGCCGGCAAATATTTTGCTGGCGGAAGTCGTGCCAAATAAACCCGGCTTCAGAAGCAAGTTCAGCGCCATGAATGCTAGCGCAACGACCCGTCGATAACAACCTTAGTAATTTATCTAAGTTACCTGCAACCTTTTGAGGGTGCGACGCAAAGAAGCCCCCGGCGGAGGCGACCGCCGGGGGCTCGGGTGGGTCGTTCGAATGCGTTGCGGCCGCTACTCAGCCGCCGGCAATTCGGCGAGGGAGCGCTGGAGTTCGGCCTCGTCGTAGTCGCGGTCTTCCAGCTTGCCGGCGAAGTAGTCCATATAGGCCTGCATGTCGAAATGGCCGTGGCCGGAGAGGTTGAAGAGGATGGTCTTGGCCTCGCCCGCCTCTTTCGCGGCCAGCGCCTCGTCGATGGCGACACGCACGGCGTGGGTCGATTCCGGGGCCGGGACGATGCCTTCGGAGCGGGCGAACTGGATGCCGGCCTCGAAGCAGCCGAGCTGCTGGACGGCGCGGGCCTCGATCTCGCCGAGGTCCATCAACTGACTGACCAGCGGCGACATGCCGTGATAGCGCAGGCCCCCTGCGTGGAAGCCCGGCGGGATGAAGCCGGCACCGAGTGTGTACATCTTCATCAGCGGGGTCAGGTGGGCGGTGTCGCCGAAATCGTAGGCGTAGCTGCCGCGCGACAGGGTCGGGCAGGCGGCGGGCTCCACGGCGACGATCTTCGGGGCCGCGCCGCCGCGCAGCTTGGCGCCGATATAGGGGAAGGCGAGGCCTGCGAAGTTCGAGCCGCCGCCGGCACAGCCGATGATGACGTCCGGTTCGTCGCCGGCCATCTCCATCTGCTCCATCGCCTCCTGGCCGATCACGGACTGGTGCAGCAGCACGTGGTTGAGCACGGAGCCGAGGGAGTAGTTGGTGTCGGCGTTCTGGGCGGCGACTTCCACGGCCTCGGAAATGGCGATGCCGAGGGAGCCGGGGCTGTCGGGATGCTCGGCGAGGATGGCGCGGCCGCAGGCGGTCTCCTCGCTCGGGCTCGGAATGCAGGTGGCGCCGTAGGTCTCCATCAGGGCGCGCCGGTAGGGCTTCTGGTTGAAGCTGACGCGGACCATGTAGACCTTGACCTCAAGGCCGAAGAGGGAGCCGGCAAAGGCGAGGGAGGAGCCCCACTGGCCGGCGCCGGTCTCGGTCGAGAGCTTCGTGATGCCGGCCTCCTTGTTGTAGAAGGCCTGGGCGACGGCGGTGTTCGGCTTGTGGCTGCCGGCGGGGCTGACGCCCTCATATTTGAAGTAGATCTTTGCCGGCGTATCGAGGGCGGCCTCCAGCCGGCGGGCGCGGATCAGCGGCGAGGGGCGCCACAGCTTGTAGACGTCGCGGACCGGGTCCGGGATCTCGATTTCGCGCTCGGACGAGACCTCCTGGGCGATCAGGGACATGGGGAAGATCGCGGCCAGATCCTCCGGTCCGATCGGCTGCTTGGTGCCGGGATTGAGCACCGGCGCCGGCGGCTCCGGCAGGTCGGCGATGATGTTGTACCAGGTGCGCGGAATGCGTTCCTCGGGCAGGAAGTATTTCACCGAGTCCGTCATTTTTGTTGTCTAACCTCCCCGTCACTGTAACCGGATTTTTTGCCGCCGCGGCGGATGCGCGGCGGGCGATGGCACGCAACCCTAGAGGATCGCCGGTGTGAAGAAAACCGTCAGGGATGCCGCAAATGTGCGGCGTTTGGCGCGTCGTTCCCGGCCGCTCGCCCGCCTCATTCGGCGGGCTGGCGGCCGGCGACGGCGATGCCGCGGGAAATCAGCGGCTGCATCACGGCAAGGGCGAGGATCAAGAGGACGATCTCGATGGCAAAGACCGGATAGTAGGGCGTTGCCGCGCCGTATTCGGCCGTGACCGGCATGGCGAGGATGATGTCGCGGATGGCGCCGCCGATGGTGACGGCAACGCCGGCACAGGTCGCCTGCACGGCGCCCCAGGCGCCGAGCGCCAGGCCGATGTGTTCCTTCGGGGCGGCGCGCATGGTCTCCGTCAGGGTGCCGTGGCCGAAGAGGCCGGCACCGAAGCCGGTGAGCATGGTTCCCGCGACCAGAAGGGCGAGCGAGTCCATCGGCGCGGCGAGGATGATGGCGACGAAGCCGGGGATGCCGGCAACGGCGCCGATGCGGGCAAGGCGCAGCGGGCTGTAACCATTGGTCAGCACCTTGGAGGCAAGGGCGAAGCCGACGAGGCCGCCGGCGGCGAGCGCGGCGGTCAGCTTGGTGGTGCCTGAAACCGTCATGTCGAGCACCTGGCCGCCGAACGGCTCCAGGATGACGTCGGCCATGCCGAAGCCGGTGGTGCCGAGGCCGATGGCGACGAGGCGCGTACGCGTGCCGATGCCGCGCACGAAGTCGCGCCAGGACTCGTTGAAATCGGGCTTGACCGTCGGCGTCATGGCGCGCTTGCGGTCGCGCGCCTCCTGCTTCCAAAGGGCGAGGATGTTGAGCGCGACGGTGACGACGGCGGCGCCCTGGATGACCTGGACGAGGCGGGCCGGCGTGTAAGGATCGAGCAGCCAGCCGAACACCAGGGCGCTGGCGCCCATGCCGATCAGCATCATGACGTACATGAGGCCGACGACCTTCGGCTGGTCCTCCGGCGGGGCGAGGTCGGTGGCGAGCGCAAGGCCCACGGTCTGCACCATGTGGGCGCCGGCGCCGACGAGAAGGAAGGCGAGGGCTGCGCCGGAAATGCCGATCCAGGCCGGTGCGTCGTGGGCCTCCTGGAAACCGGAGAGCACCAGGAGCGCGAAGGGCATGATGGCGAAGCCGCCGAACTGCAAGAGCGTGCCCTTCCAGATGTACGGTACGCGGCGCCAGCCGAGGGCGGAGGTGTGGATGTCCGACTTGAAGCCGATCAGGGCGCGGAACGGGGCAAAGACCAGCGGCAGGGAGACCATGACGCCGACGATCGTCGCCGGTACGGCCAGTTCCACGATCATGACCCGGTTGAGGGTGCCGACCAGGAGCACCAATGCCATGCCGACCGTCACCTGGAAGAGGGACAGGCGCAACAGGCGGCCAAGAGGCAGGTCCTCGGTCGCCGCATCGGCGAACGGCAGGTAGCGCGGGCCGAGGCTTGCGAGCTTCCTGAGGGCAATCTCTCTGAATCGACTCATGACCGAAACATCCGAATGCAGGATCGGGAATTCGGTGGAACGGTGACGCCCGAGCCGGGCCGGCCGCGTCCCGATGAGGGTCCGAAACCGTGCCGCCCGGACGCCCCGTATATCATCGCTTGGGACGACGATATTGGTGCACTGCTAGACGGGAGCCCGCTTGACAGGGCTTTGGGAAGGACGAAGCCAAAACGGCTTTGACCTTCCCGCAAGGCGCTCTCACAAGGAGAAGACATCCTGCTGCAGCGGGACTCCCGATGCAGTTTCGACCGCAACCTTAGAAGGTCAGGGTCGCCTGTTCGCCGGTCGGCAGCGTCAGCGACGCCGGCTCGGCGGCAACCGGGGCAACCACGGTCTGGGCAGCGGTCGGGCCGCCATTCCAGTACGCAGGATACCAATCAGTCGCGGCCAGGACGGCGACGTGGATGCCGAGAGCGGTCAGGGCAACGCCACCAAGGAAGAGGGGAAGGCCAACGGTCGGTTTCACCACCAGCCAAATCCGAGCATTATTCATAACTTTCCTCCCTTATCCGAGCCACGGGGTGGCGACGGCGGTCAGAAAATGGGCCACGAGGGCCATGAAGCCGAACACACGAGTGCCGTCGATGACGTACTTGTGCAGTTCTTCCGCTTCGGGAAGGGTCAAGCCAGACGGCCAGACCTTCTCAGGATCGATTTCCATTTGTCGACTCCTATCTGCTTCGATCGACGCTGTTTTCCGAAAGGCTCCGGAACGTTGCCGCCCCGGGGGGCAACCTGTCGGCCAGCACGCACCACAGCGTCCTTTCGACATGAAGCTTGGTCGGCGCGGCCACTGTCGAAAGTGTCATGATTATTTGACATTTGCAAACGTAAAGATCATTTGACACATAGCCGTTTGAGGCGCACTCACTGATAATCAATGTGGTCGTGACGACGGCCGAAAGGTGTTTTGTGAGGATGGCTGCGGCGCTTTGGGCTGGTGAAAAACGGGCGATTTCAAGGAACTGTGGGCTTGAAAACGAGGCGTTTGCATAGGTTTGAAGATGCCGGGCAACATTCTCATGACAGCAATGAACCCGCGTCGAAAGGGCGCTGATTGAGTAATATGCTACCGGCCTGACACCCGTTTGCCGCCAAAGCGACATAAGGCCGCGCCGCCAAGCGAAGAAGGAAGGACTGCAGGATGACGACCATACTCACGAGGCTCTACGAGAAGAAGAAGGACGCCGAATCCGTGTGTTCGGCCCTTGAAGAGAGCGGCTTCTCGAACAACGACATGGACATCGTCGGTCCGCCCCGGAGCTCCAAGAAGGACGCCGAGGAAGTGTCAACGAAAGATGACACTCGGCGCGCCAGGACGGACGCCCGGCGCGCCCTGGTCAAGGCCGGCCTGTGGGATGAGGCGGCCGATGCCTATGCCGGTCCCCTGTCGGAAGGGAACTACCTGCTCATCGTCCGCGTTCCGACCGGACGGGTTCTGGAAGCGCGCGCGGCGGCCGACGCCGTCAAGTCGATTCCCGTCAAGATCGCCGATCCGGAATCATTCACTTTCACCCGGGAAGTCTCGCGGCTCCTGGGGAAACGGCGTTATTCGCCGATGATGCCACCCAGCGATATGCTGATTTTTACCAATGAAGGGATGCCTGCCGTGTTAAAGACCCAACATCCGTTTTCCTCGTGGCTGAATCTGCCGCTGCTGTCGAAGCCCAATCCGCGCGCCAAGCTGTGGGAGCCCAAGTCGTCCGCGCCGGTGTCCGCCGCGATCGGCATGGCGCCGCTCAGCGACCGCAAGCCGAAGGTCAAGCTGCTTGAGTATCAGACGCCGCTGTCGACCTTCATGAACTTCCCGCTTCTGACCAAGCGGAAGACCATGATTCAGTAACGTCCGAGCACTTTCGGGGTGCCGGTCGCACCGGCCTTGCCGGTTCGCGTTCCTTTTCGCGGTTCCGGCCGGCGCCTCGCTCGGCGGTGATCACCTCGGCCCGACAGACGCCTTGGCCGGGCGGCAGGGCATTTGACCGGGCCGTGGTGATCCTTATCTCCCGGCTGCGGCCGGCAGCTTCGGACGCGTCGGCGGCTCGCCCGTTCGAGCCGCGCGGTCCGTGGTAACCGGATATTTCCGGGCCGGAGGTGTCGTTTCTCTCTTCCCTGCGACGTGCGCGGGGGAGATTCTCTACTTCGTTCTTTTTGACCGGGTCGGAATTCGCCATCGTTCCGGCCGGACATTTCCCCGCGCCAATTCCTTTTCATCGTCGTCCTATCGGGCTCGCGCCGCCGGCACTTCCTTAGCCGGCGGGCGGGCGTCAGGTTTTTCCTTCCCCTGTACGCTTGCCTTGTGCGGTCCCGATGCGGCCGGGATAGCCCGATTTTCGCCCGTTTTCGGCCGGTCCGGAATTTTCCCGCGCCGGCCTGATTTCGGTTTGCACGTGTGGCCGAACTGACCGAAACTGCGCGCCAATGACGCAGACACGAAGGGACATACCGCCATGGACGTCAAAGCCGCCGTTGCCTTTGAGGCCGGAAAGCCGCTGGAAATCGCCACCGTACAGCTCGAGGGGCCGCGCGAGGGCGAAGTGTTGGTCGAGATCATGGCGACGGGTATCTGCCACACGGACGAGTTCACCCGCTCCGGCGCCGACCCGGAGGGCCTCTTTCCGGCGATTCTCGGCCATGAGGGCGCCGGCATCGTGCGCGACGTCGGACCGGGCGTGAAATCGGTCAAGCCGGGCGACCATGTCATTCCGCTCTACACCCCGGAATGCCGGGAGTGCGAATACTGCCTCAACCCCAAGACCAATCTCTGCCAGGCGATTCGCACGACGCAGGGCAAGGGCCTGATGCCCGACGGCACCTCCCGCTTTTCCTTCGAGGGCAAGATGTTGCACCACTACATGGGCACCTCGACCTTCGCCAATTTCACCGTTTTGCCGGAGATTGCGGTCGCCAAGGTGCGCGAGGACGCACCGTTCGAAAAGATCTGCTACGTCGGCTGCGGCGTCACCACCGGCATCGGCGCCGTCATCAACACGGCAAAGGCCGAGCCGGGCTGCAACGCCGTCGTCTTCGGACTTGGCGGTATCGGCCTCAACGTCATCCAGGGCCTGAAACTCGTTGGCGCCAACATGATCGTCGGCGTTGACCTCAACAACGACCGCAAGGGGTGGGGCGAGCGTTTCGGGATGACCCATTTCGTCAACCCGAAGGAGATCGACGGCGACGTCGTCTCGCACCTCGTCGAGTTGACCGGCGGCGGCGCCGACTATTCCTTCGAATGCATCGGCAATACCACGACCATGCGCCAGGCGCTGGAATGCTCCCACAAGGGCTGGGGCGAGAGCATCATCATCGGCGTCGCCGGCGCCGGCCAGGAGATCTCCACCCGGCCGTTCCAGCTCGTCACCGGCCGGTCCTGGCGCGGCACGGCCTTCGGCGGCGCGCGCGGGCGCACCGACGTTCCCAAGATCGTCGACTGGTATATGGACGGCAAGATCGAGATCGACCCGATGATCACCCACGTCATGCCGGTGGAGCAGATCAACGAGGCGTTCGAGCTGATGCACCACGGCGAGTCGATCCGCTCGGTGGTGACGTTCTAGACCGCGCATTGCGGGGCGAGCGCGGCGCGCAACGGCGCGCGCCGCGGGCGGCCAGGGAGGGAGAAACGACCATGCTGAAACAAATGGCGGCCGCAGCGGCTGCCGTCCTGTTGCTCTGCGGCGCGGCGCTCGCCGATCCGACGGGCAACTACGATGTCGTCGGCGAGAACCCGAATACGGGCGGCGAATACCAGGGCACCGTCAGCGTCTCGCGGACCGGCCAGACCTACCGGGTCGTGTGGTCGATCGCGGGCCAGAAATATGTCGGCACCGGGCTCGGCGCCGTGTTCCGGGACGGCACGTTCCGGATCGGCGGGGCAACGCCCGACGATGCCGCGCTGTCGGTCGGCTACATCTCCGGCCAGAGCTTCGGCATGGCGTTCTACATCGAGCAGGACGACGGCTCCTTTGAGGGCGTGTGGACCTATGCCGGCAGCGACAGGGTCGCCCGCGAGACCTGGTATCCGCGCTAGGGCAACCCGGAGCCGGGCCGGCCTTCCTTGCCGCAGGTGCCTCGGCGCACTATGATAGCAGTGTGCTATCATAAGAGGGTGCCATGGCGCAGGTGATCGTGCGGAACCTCGACGACAATGTGGTCGGCCGCCTGAAGCGGCTGGCTGCCTCCGAACAGAAATCGCTGGAACAGAAGCTCAGGGAAATCCTCACCGAGGCCGGGCGGCCGGGCCCCGCCGACCTTCAGGCGCGTGCCCGGGCGCTCGCCGCAAAGGCTCGGCCGACCAATCTCGATGCGGTCGACCTCATCCGCGAGGACCGCGAGCGGTGAGCGTCTGCGTCGTCGACGCCAATGTGGCTCTGAAATGGTTCGTGCCGCAGCCCGACTCGGACCGGGCGCTCGCCAGCCTGCAGCGCTTCACCTTCCTGGCGCCGGATCTGATCCTTGCCGAAGTCGCCAACGGGCTATGGAAATATGTGCGGGCCGGGGTTTTGACCGGGACCCTGGCCCGTGACATCCTCGGCGCGCTCAAGGACGGCTATTTCCTTGCCGAACCCGTTGACGATGCACTGGCGGCGGACGCGCTCGCCCTTGCCGTCGAGGCGGGCCATCCGGTCTATGATTGCCTTTATGTGGCGCTCGCGCGGCGCCGGGACATCCCGTTTCTCACCGCAGATCGCCGGCTCGCTGCGCGGATCGCTCCGCTCGGCCTTGTCGAGGCGATCGACCTTCATGCGATCGAACCAGAGGGGACGTAACGTCGGACCATGGGATTTGAGACGAAATCGGAAAACAAATGCTTCGGCGGGCGCCAGCTCGTGCTGTCCCACGACAGCGCCGAGACGAAGACGGCGATGGAACTGGCGGTCTACCTGCCGCCTCAGGCCGACGACGGGCCGGTGCCGGTGCTTTGGTATCTCTCCGGCCTGACCTGCACCTGGGAGAACGTGACGGCGAAGGCCGGCGTCCAACGCTGGTGCGCCGAGCACGGGCTCGCCTTCGTTGCGCCCGACACCAGCCCGCGCGGCGAGGGGGTGCCGGACGATCCGGACGGCGCCTACGACTTCGGCCTTGCCGCCGGCTTCTATGTGGACGCGACCGAGGAGCCGTTCGCGGCGAACTACCGGATGTACAGCTACCTGACCGAGGAGCTGCCGGGGCTCCTTGCCGCCGAGCTGCCACTCGACATGGACCGCCAGGGCATCACCGGCCATTCCATGGGCGGCCACGGCGCGCTGACGATCGGCATGCGCCACCCCGACCGGTTCCGTTCGCTCTCGGCCTTTGCGCCGATCGTTGCGCCGAGCGAGGTGCCGTGGGGCCATAAGGCGCTCGGCGGCTATCTCGGCGAGGACCGGACGGCCTGGGCCGAGCACGACGCGACGGCGCTGGTCGCCAGCCGCGGCTGGCACGGCGACATCCTCATCGACCAGGGCGATGCGGACAATTTCCTTGCCGAGCAGTTGCGGCCGGAGTTGTTCGAGGCCGCCTGCAAGGCGGTCGGCGTGCCGCTGACCCTTCGCCTGCAGCCCGGCTACGACCATTCCTACTATTTCATTTCGACGTTCATCGGCGATCACGTCGCATGGCATGCGGAGCGCCTGAGGCGTTAAAATAGCGGTGCCTCAAATGCCTGTTACTCCCGACAGGCGATCTCCCAAGATCAGAGCCCGAGAATGAAAGGAGCCAAATCATGGCTGACAGTTTCAAGAGCCAGAACAAGTCGCTGGTCGACAACAACAAGGCGCTCAGCGAGTTCATCCCCGACACCATGAAGGCGTTCGGCTCGGTCGGCGCGGTGGCCTACAAGGACGGGGCCATGTCGCGCAAGCACAAGGAACTCATCGCGATGGCGATCGGCATCGCCATCCGCTGCGACGGCTGCATCGCCTGGCATGTGCAGGAAGCGCGCAAGGCCGGCGCCACCCGCGAGGAGGTGGCCGAGGTGATCGGCCTCGCCATCCAGATGGGCGGCGGCCCGTCGATGGTCTATGGCGGCAGAGCGTTTGCCGGTTATGACGAGTTCAACGATATGGACTGAGGTGATTTGCGGGCAGGCGCGACGGCGCCGGCCGCGATCCCCCGCAACAAAAAAGGCCCGGCATTCGCCGGGCCTTTCCTGTCTGTGGGTGGCGGTGCCGCCGGACTACTGCATGTAGTCGTAGCTGCCGTCCTTCCACTCGTAGAAGACGTAGCCCGGCAGGGTCACGTCGCCCTTGTCGTCGAAGGAGAGCTCGCCGAGCACGGTCTTGAAGGTGCCTTCGTTCAGCGCCTTGACGACCGCGTCATAGTCGGTGGTGCCGGCGGCCTCGGCGGCCTGGGCCCAGGCCTGCATGGCGGCATAGGTGTAGAGGACGTAGCCTTCCGGCTCGATGCCCTTGGCGCGGAACTTTTCGACCAGCGGCGCTGCGTCGGGGTTCTTGCGCGGGTCGGGCGAGAAGGTCATCAGCGTGCCTTCGCCGGCATCGCCGGTGATCGACCAGTACTCGTCGGTGACCAGCGCGTCGCCGGAGATCAGCACGGTGTCCATGCCCTGATCGCGCATCTGGCGGACCATCAGGCCGGCCTCGGTGTGGTAGCCGCCGACATAGAGGACGCCGATGCCCTCGGCCTTCAGCTTGGAGACCAGCGCGGTGTAGTCCTTTTCACCGGCGGTGTAGGCCTCGTACATGTCGGCCTTCTTGCCGGCTTCTTCCATGAACTTCATGGTCTGGTCGGCAAGACCCTTACCGTAGGCGGTCTTGTCGTGGATGATCGCAACCTTGGTGTCGGCGAAATGGTCGGCGAGGAACTTGCCGGCAACCTGGCCCTGCTGGTCGTCACGGCCGCAGACGCGGTAGATGCCCGGGCCCGGACGCTCGTCGGTGAATTTCGGGTTGGTCGAGGCCGGCGAGATCTGGACGATGCCCTCTTCGGAATAGACCGAGGAGGCCGGGATCGACGAGCCGGAACAGAAGTGGCCGGCCATGAAGACGACGCCGTTGCCGGCCATCTGGTTGGCGACCGCCACGGCCTGCTTCGGGTCGCAGGCGTCGTCGCCGATCTCCAGGTTGAGCTGCTCGCCGAGCACGCCGCCGGCGGCGTTGAGGTCCTCGACGGCCTGTTCGGCGCCGGCCTTCATCTGGGCGCCGAAGGTGGCGTACTGGCCGGTCATCGGACCGGCGGTCGCGATGGAAATGTCAGCCCAGGCCGCGCCCGACATCAACATGCCGGCCGACAATGCGACGCCTGCCAAAAGTGTCTTTTTCATCTTGAACTCCCTCGCAATCCTGTTGCGCGTCTCTGAAGGTTCGCGGCTTGTGCCGCAAGGGGCTTCGCCCTTAGCGGGCATTGTGCCCCGTTTCGAACGGAAATGATACGGGTTTTCCCGTTATTCCCGTTCCGGCTGGCAGCGGCCCTCACTGGCCGCCGGCAGCGGTCTTGGCCCGGTCACGCCAGGTGAACGGGGTGGTCTTCTCGTAGAGCCAGGGGTACTGGCGGACCATCTGGCTGGTCCGGGTCAGGCGCCATCCGAGGAGCCCGACGGCGGCCAGATAGACGAAGGTGATGATGAGGTGGTGGAGCGACGTCAGGGTGCCCTCGAACAGGCCGAAATGCAGGAAGCGCACGGCGCAGGACAACAGGAACATGAACCAGACGAGCATGAATAGCGGTCGCCAGGTGATGGCGACGGCGCGGCCCGTCATCCACGCGGCGCCGCCGCCGATGACCAGCGTCAGAAAGAAGAACGGCAGAAAGGTGTCTTCCCAGAAAAGGCCCATGGTCGCTCCGTTGCGGGGTCCCTCGGCGCGGGACCGTCACCGCCAGTCCGTGTGTCTTGACGCAGGAAACCCGCCGCGCTCGAACGATCGCCGGCGGGGGTCCCGCATCAGTGCCTGCCGCCCTCCAGATAGGCCGCCTGAACCTCCTCGCGGGCGAGGAGTTCGGCGCCGGTTCCGGTCATGGTGATCTCTCCGTTGACCATGACGTAGCCGCGATGGGCAAGGCGCAGGGCGTGGTAGGCGTTCTGTTCGACGAGGAACACGGTCAGTCCCTCGCTCTCGTTGAGTTCGCGGATGACGTCGAAGATCTGCTTGACGATCATCGGCGCAAGGCCGAGCGAGGGCTCGTCGAGCAGCAACAGCTTCGGCCGGCTCATCAGCGCGCGGGCGATCGCCAGCATCTGCTGCTCGCCGCCGGACAGCGTGCCGCCGCGCTGGCCCTGGCGATCCTTGAGGATCGGGAACAGCTCGAAGACGCGGTCCAGATCCTTGTCGAAATGCTCCATGTCGGTGACGGCGGCACCCATCAGCAGGTTTTCCAGCACCGTCATGCGCGGGAAGATGCGTCGGCCCTCGGGCGACTGCGCGATCGACATGTGCATGATCTCGTGGGTCGGCGCGTTGGTGATCTCCGTGCCTCGGTAGGTGATGCTGCCGGCACGGGCCTTGGGGTCGCCGCAGATCGTCATCATCAGCGTCGACTTGCCGGCGCCGTTGGCGCCGATCATGGTGACGATCTCGCCCTCATAGACGTCGACGTCGACGCCGCGCAGGGCGACGATCTTGCCGTACCAGGTCTCGACGCCGCGGATCGATAGGAGAGGGGCCTTGCCGTTCATACGCCGACCTCCTCTTCCACTTCGTCGACTTCCTCGTCGTCAACGCCGAGATAGGCGGCGATCACCGCCGGGTCGTTCTTGACCTTTTCCGGATCGCCGTCGGAGATCTTCTCGCCGTAGTCGAGGACGACGACGTGGTCGGAAATCTCCATCACCACCGACATGTCGTGCTCGATCAGGAGGATCGAGGTTTCGTGGTTGGCGCCGATATAGCGCAGCAGCCTGTTGAGCTCGGCGCTTTCGCGCGGGTTAAGGCCGGCGGCCGGCTCGTCGAGGCACAACAGCTCCGGCCCGGTGCACATCGCTCTGGCGATCTCCAGGCGGCGCTGGGCGCCGTAGGGCAGGTCGGCGGCCGGGTCATCGGCGCGGTCGATCAGGTTGACGTGTTCCAACCAGTAGGTGGCGCGCTCCACCGCCTTGGCCTCCGCGTGGCGGTAGCGCGGCAGGGAGAAGATGCCGGCGAAGGAGAAGGCCGATGCGTGCATCAGGGGATTGTGCTGGGCGACCATCAGGTTTTCCAGAACGGTCATGCCGCCGAACAGGCGGATGTTCTGGAAGGTGCGGGCGACCTTGGCATGGCGCGATATCTTGAAGTCGGCCATGCGCTCCAGAAGGTAGGTGTCGCCGTCGTGGTGGCGCAGCTTCAGGCGCCCCTCGGTCGGCTTGTAGAAGCCGGTGACGCAGTTGAACACCGTGGTCTTGCCGGCGCCGTTGGGGCCGATGAGGGCGGTGATGTCACCGCGGCCGACGTCGAAGGACAGGTCGTTGATGGCGACCAGACCGCCGAAGCGCATGGTCAGGTGCTCGACCTTGAGGATCGGGTTTTCGGACCAGGACGCCATCAGCCTTGCCCCTGCGCAACGTTCTCTGCGCCGATCGCCTTGCGACTGTGCAGGCCGATGGAGGGCTTGCGCGAGGAAATCAGGCCGCGCGGGCGCCAGACCATGATGAAGACCATCAGGAGGCCGAAGATCAGCATGCGGAACTCTTCCGCCTGGCGGAACACCTCAAAGCCGCCGATCATGACGACGGCGGCGATGACGACGCCGATCTGGCTGCCGAGGCCGCCGAGGACGACGATGGCGAGGATCACCGCGGATTCGATGAAGGTGAAGCTCTCCGGCGAAATGAAGCCCTGGCGGGTGGCGAAGAAGGACCCGGCGAAGCCGCCGAACATGGCGCCGATGGCAAAGGCTGTGAGCTTGGTGTTGGTGGTGTTGATGCCGAGCGAGCGGCAGGCGATCTCGTCCTCGCGCAGCGCCTCCCAGGCGCGGCCGATCGGCAGCCGGCGCAGGCGCAGGGTGACCAGGTTGGTCAAAAGGGCAAGCGCCAGAATCAGATAGTAGAAGAAGATGATCCTCTGCATCGACGAATAGTCGAGGCCGAAGGTGTCGGCAAAGCCGCCTTCGCCGCGCGAGAACGGGATGCCGAAGAAGGACGGCCGCGGAATGCGCGAGATGCCGTCCGGGCCGCCGGTGAACCAGTACCAGTTGAGAAGCACGATGCGGACGATCTCGCCGAAGGCGAGCGTGACGATGGCGAGATAGTCGCCGCGCAGGCGCAGCACGGGAAAGCCGAGGATGATGCCCCAGAAGGCAGCGAGGATGCCGGCCAGCGGCAGGCAGATCCAGAACGCCCAGTCCAGGATGCCGCCGCCGACATAGCCCATCTCCACCAGCATCGGGAAGAACTTGGTGGACAGCAGCGCGTAGGAATAGGCGCCGACGGCGTAGAAGGCGACATAGCCGAGGTCAAGCAGGCCGGCGAGGCCGACGACGATGTTGAGGCCCCAGCCGAGCATCACATAGGTCAGCACCAGGATCGACAGGTCGAGGATGTAGCGGTCGGTGATCGGCAGGAACGGCCAGACCAGCGCAAAGATGAGGGCCACCGGGGCGACGATCTTGGCAAATCCGCCGAGCGAGGTCTGCGCCGGCACCAGGCCCGACAGGCCGCGCGTGATCGGCCGGTCGGTCTTCCAGACCAGCAGATTGAGGATGAGACGCCCGGCAAAGACGATCGCGACCATGATGGCGACGGTCGTCATATGGGAGGAGAGCGCCAGGCCGCCCGGTTCGGTTTCCGTCTTCAGGCCGACGATCGGCCCGAACAGGGCAAGGGCGATGGCTGCGGCGATGAGCGAGTCCTTCAGGGACGCGATCACCCGGTTCTCTTGTGTTACCGCCATGTCCGCTCAGACCTTCTCGACTTCGGGTTTGCCGAGAAGCCCGGAGGGCATGAAAATGAGCACGATCGCAAGGATCGAGAAGGCGGCCACGTCCTTGTATTCGACCGTGAAATAGCCGGACCAGAAGGTCTCGATAAGGCCGATCAGGAGGCCGCCGAGCATGGCGCCGGGGAGCGATCCGATGCCGCCGAGGACGGCCGCGGTGAACGCCTTCACGCCGGCGACGAAGCCGATATAGAAGTCGATGACGCCGTAATAGAGCAGGAACATCAGGCCGGCGACGGCGGCGAGCGCGGCACCGACCACGAAGGTCAGCGAGATCGTGCGGTCGACATTGACGCCGAGGAGTGCCGCCATCTTGCGGTCCTGCTCGCAGGCGCGCTGGGAGCGGCCGAGCGAGGTCTTGGCGATCAACAGCGAGAACGCCGTCATCAAAAGCACCGTGGTGGCGATGATGAGGATCTGGATGTTGGAGAGCTGGACCACGAAGAGGCCGTTCTCCGTCGTCGTCTCGGTGATCGTGTAGCCGCCGGTGATGATCGGCTGCAGCGGCTTGACCCGGGCGCCTTGCGCGATCTGCACGTAGTTCTGCAGGGCGATGGACATGCCGATGGCGGTGATCAGCGGGGCCAGCCGGAACGAGCCGCGGAGCGGCCGGTAGGCGAGCCGTTCGACGGTCCAGCCATAGACGGCGGCAAAGACCATCGAGATCACCAGCACCAGCATCAGGGCGAGGATGATCAGACCGATGCCGGTGGACGCGACGAAGCCGAGGGCGGTGATGGCAATCAGGGCGATGAACGCGCCGACCATGAAGATGTCGCCATGGGCGAAATTGATCATGCCGATGATGCCGTACACCATCGTGTAGCCGATCGCGATCAGGCCATAGATCGAGCCGAGAGTCAGCCCGTTAATGAGCTGCTGCAGAAAATACTCCATATCCCCTCTCGCCCTTTTCGGGCTTTTTTGGATTGCTCTGAACGCGTTTTTTGGTGCGTTTATTTCAAAGGCTTAGCGTCGATAGAACTGGTGAATGGAACGTTTGTCAATGCATACTGACACGGCACGCCCGCAATTTGTGCAGCGCAGCACGCGTTGGCAGGGCGGGTCCTTGCACTAATTCCCCGAAACAGCGGGCATCGCGGTGCCGCCTCCCACGGACCGCGGCTTTTGCGACACCTGCCCGCGACTTGCAGACGACCGCCCGGCGATGTGTTAGGGGTGGCGCGAATGCCCGGGAAGCGGCTTCGCGCGGTGCCGCGCGGGCTCAGGAAATGACGGTGGCTGGTGCGATGACGAATGTGGACGATTTGTCCCGGATGGTGACGGGCGCAGACTTTCGCGAGGCGATGAGCCGGATCGCGAGCGCCGTCCATGTGGTGACCACGGACGGGTCGGCGGGCCGATTCGGGATCACCGTTTCGGCAATGGCCTCGATCAGCGACGCGCCGCCGACCCTGCTTGCCTGCCTCAACCGCAAGAGCCCGGTCAACGAAGCGGTGACCAAGAACGGCGTCTTCTGCGTCAATGCGCTGTCGGGAGAGGCGGCGGCGATCGCCGACACCTTTGCCGGGCGCGGCGCGGCCGAGACCATGGAGGCGCGGTTCGCCGTCGGCGACTGGCTGACGCTGCAGACCGGGGCGCCGGTGCTGGCCGATGCGCTTGCCGCCTTCGACTGCCGCGTCGTCGACGTCGCCGAGGCCTCGACCCACAGCGTCTTCTTCGGCGAGGTCGTCGGCCTGATGATCGCGCCGCCGCAAAGCGCGCTGGTCTATGCCAACCGCTCCTACCGCAGCGTCTGAGCGCCCGACAGCCGGCCGCAATGGCGCAGGCTCCGGCGGTTCTTAACGTATAACCGGGATATCCGTGCTGGCATCGCTCTGCCGTAATCAGTTGTTATGGATTCGCGGCTAGTCCCGCCATAACAACCGGTTTTCAGAGCACGCCATGGTGACCTTCAATACCCAGCACGGCCGCGTCGCCGTCAACGACTGGGGCTATCGCCTGCAGGGCAGCAACGGCAGCGAACTCGGCGCCGGCGGCCTTGCCAAGGCGTCGCACGACCTCATCGTGATGGACTATTCGCGGAACGGCCTTGACGGCGGCCAGTACAGCACGGCGCAGATCGACCGCATCCAGGACGGGCCGGGCGGGCCGGCGGTCGCCGCGGCCTATATCTCCATCGGCGAGGCGAGCGGCTTCCGGTCCTACTGGGACGATAGCTGGACCAGGGTCAGCGGCAACAAGCCGAAGGCCTCCTATCCGTTATCGAACAGCGCGCCGGACTGGCTCGGGCCGGTCAATCCGGACTGGCCGGAATCGCGCAAGGTGCGCTACTGGGACGACGACTGGCAGGACATCCTCTTCAACGACGCCAAGACCGGCTGGTTCGACAAGATCGTCGCGCAGGGCTTCGATGCGGCCTATCTCGACATCGTCGATGCCTATTACTACTGGGCCGAGGAGGCCCCGGCCTCAGTCAAGCGGGCGGGCGATCCGAACAGCGTGGAAATCGCCGCCAAGCGCATGGTGCAGCTCATCGTCGATCTCGTCGAGCATGCCCGCAAGACCAATCCGGATTTCTTCGTCATCCAGCAGAACGGCGAGTTCCTGATCAACGATCTGGGACCCGGCTATAAGGCGCTGAAGGCAAAGTACTACGACGCCGTCGGCGCGATCGCGGTGGAAGACACCTATTTCACCGGCGAGCGGGACGAGAACAACGATTTCGACCCGGATCTGGAAAAGATCGACGTCCTGAAGTCCGACTACCTGAAGAAGGGCGTGCCGGTCTTTGCCGTCGACTACGTCAACCAGAACAGCAAGGTCGAGGCGTTCTTCGACGACGCGATCGGCGACGGCTTCATCCCCTATGCGGCGTTCTCGCGCGAGCTCGATGTGATGTCGAAACCGTTCGGCTCCACGCTGAAGGCGACGATCGGCTCGGACTTCCTGCGCGACGGCAATGACGGCGGCACCATCAAGGCGTTTGCCGGCGACGACACGGTGTTCGGCGCCGGCGGCAACGACAGCCTCCTCGGCCACAATGGCGACGACCTGTTGGCCGGTGGCAAGGGCGACGACCAGCTCTTCGGCGGCAGGGGGCAGGACAAGCTCGTCGGCGGCTCCGGCGACGACAGGCTGCTCGGCCATGCCGGCAGCGACCGGCTTTTCGGCGATGCCGGCGACGACCGGCTCTACGGCCACAAGCATAACGACCGGCTCGACGGCGGCAGCGGCGAGGATACGCTCGTTGGCGGCACCGGCGCCGACACGCTTGCCGGCGGCAAGGACCGGGACCTGGTGCTCGGCGGCAACGGCGACGACCTCCTGTTCGGCGGCCGTCACGACGATACGATCGAGGGTGGGCGCGGCGCCGACACGCTGGTGGGCGGACCGGGCGACGATCTCCTCGTCGGCGGGCGCGGGCAGGACGAGTTCCGCATCGCGCCGCGCCAGGGCGACGACAGGATCGAGGACTTCAGCGCTGGTATCGACGACCTCGACCTCAGGGCCTTCGATTACGCGTCGGTCGCCGAGGCCAAGTCGCATTTCCGCACGGTGAACGGCAATGCCGTGTTCTCCGACGGCGGCACCACGGTCGTCATCGAGGACATAAGGGCAAACCAGATCGACGCGGACGACCTCCTGGTGTGAGGCCGGGCCGGAGACTTACCCGGCCCGTGAGAGCCAGGCCCTCGGCTCCGTCTCCTCGCGCCCGGCGCGGCCGGAGAGCGCCGCGCAAAGGTCGGCGATGGCGCCCAGCGAATGGACGGCGCGGAACTCGTCGACATGGGGCAGCATCGCCCGGACGCCCCGGGCGCGGGGCTCGAAGCCTTCGAAGCGCAGCAGCGGATTGAGCCAGACGAGGCGGCGGCAGGAGCGGTGCAGGCGGTCCATCTCGCGCGCCAGGTCCTCGTCGGAATCGCGCTCCAGCCCGTCGGTGATCAACAGAACGATGGGGCCGCCGGAGAGCACCCGGCGCGACCACAGCCGATTGAAATCGTGAATCGCGCTGGCGATGCGGGTGCCGCCGGACCAGTCCTCGACATGGTCGGTGCAGGCATCGAGCGCCTGGTCCGGGTCCTTCATGCGCAATTGTCGGGTGACGTTCGAAAGCCTGGTGCCGAAGAGGAAGGTGTGGACGCGGCGCCGGTGCTCCGTCAGCGCGTGCAGGAAATGCAGGAAGATGCGGCTGTACTGGCTCATGGAACCGGAGATGTCGCAGATGGCGACGATCGGCGGTGGCTGTTCGTCCGGGTCGCGGCGGCGCAGCGCAATGATGTCGCCGCCGGCGCGCATGCTCGACCTAAGCGACCTGCGCGGATCGATGCGCCGGCCGCGCGAGGTCGGCACCAGGCGGCGGGTGCGCACCCGGTCGAGCGGCAGGACGAGGTCGGCGAGCGCCTTCTTGGCGAGTGCGATCTCGTCGGCGGACATCTGCGCGAAGTCCTTCTTCTGCAGCACCTCGCGGCCGGAGACGGTCAGCGTCGCGTCGATCTCGATCTCCGGCTTCTTGACCTCGGTCGGGTTTTCCAGGCCCTCGAACAACGCCTTGGCGACGCGGGCCGCGCCGGCTTTGGCCTTTTCGCGCGAGGGCTGGGGCGGGGCGGTCGGCGAGAAGAGGGCGATCAGCTTTTCGATCAGGCCGCGCGAGCGCCAGAACATGCGGAACGCCTCGTCATAGACGGGACGGTGCTCGCGCTTCTTCACGAAGATGGAATGGAGGGTCCAATAGAAATCGTCGCGGCTCTGGATGCCGGCGACTTCGACGGCGCGGATGGCATCGACGACGGCGGCCGGGCCGACCGGCAGGCCGGCATTGCGGAGCACCCGGGCGAAATAGACGATGTTGTCGGCGAGCCGGCCGCTCGGGTCCGCCTCGGCGGGCGGTGTCGCGGAGCCGGTCGTGTCGGTCCCGGCTGTCATGCGCCGGCCGCCACCTCGCGGCGCAGATCGTCGATCATCTGCCTTGTGCGGCTTCCCTTTATGCGGTCGATGTCGTCCTGGTACTTCAACAGCACGCCGAGGGTGTCGGAGACGGTTTCCGGGTCGAGCGCGAGCTGGTCGAGCTCGGTCAGCGCTGTCGCCCAGTCCAGCGTCTCGGCGACGCCGGGCTGCTTGAACAGGTCCTCCTCGGCGCGCAGCATCTGCACGAAGGCGACGATCTCGCGCGACAGGCGGTCGTCGACGCCGGGCACCTTGGTGGTGACGATTTCCAGCTCGCGCTCGGCCGTCGGATAGTCGACCCAATGATAGAGGCAGCGCCGCTTCAGGGCGTCGTGGATCTCGCGGGTGCGGTTGGTGGTGATGACGACGATGGGCGGCTGGGAGGCATGGATGGTACCGATTTCCGGGATCGTCACCTGGTGATCGGAGAGCACTTCCAGGAGGAACGCCTCGAAAGCCTCGTCGGCGCGATCGAGTTCGTCGATGAGGAAGATCGGAGCGCCGCCGAGATCGGGTTCGAGCGCCTGCAGCACCGGGCGCTTGATCAGGAAGCGTTCGGAAAAGACGTCCTTGCCGAGGAGTTCGCGGTCGGTCTCGCCGGCTGCCTCGGCGATGCGGATCTCGACCATCTGGGCGGCGTAGTTCCACTCATAGACGGCGGTGGAAACATCGAGGCCCTCATAGCATTGCAGGCGGATCAGCGAGCGCCCGAGGGTCGCCGACAGCACCTTGGCGATCTCGGTCTTGCCGACGCCGGCCTCGCCCTCCAGGAACAGCGGCCGGTTCATCTTCAAGGACAGATAGAGCACGGTCGCCAGCGAGCGGTCGGCGATATAGCCGGCCGAGCGCAGCAGCGCCTCGGTCTCGTCGATCGAGGCGGGAAGGGCGGGCGATCCGGGACCGGCGGGCGCTTCGGCCGTCATGCGTTCTCCTCTCCGTCAGGTTCGTTTCTTTTCGCGCGCACTATAGGCGATTTGGCCGCATTGTCGCCGGTCGATTGCGGCGAAAATGCTGATGCCGGCCGTCGCGGCCTTTGCCCGGGGGCGAAGGTTTGACAAACTCCGGCGCAACTGCAGTGCACCCAAGAAGGAGGCCATCCCCATGCCGACGATCGAGACGGACGACGGAACGACGCTCTACTACGACTGGGCCGGCAAGGCGGACGGGCCGGTGCTGGTGCTCTCCAATTCGCTCGGCGCAAGCCTTGGCATGTGGGACGATCAGGTCGCGGCCTTCGGCGCCAGATTCCGGGTCCTGCGCTACGACGACCGCGGCCACGGCCAGTCGGCGGCGCCCGAAGGTCCCTATACGCTCGACCGGCTCGGCAAGGACGTGGTCGCGCTCCTCGACGGGCTGGGGCTAGACAAGGTGCATTGGTGCGGGCTTTCCAAGGGCGGCATGCTCGGCATGTGGCTCGGCGCGAAACATCCGGAGCGGATCGAGCGCCTCGTGCTTTGCGACACCGCTCCCTACATGCCGCCCGCGGAGCTCTGGAACGAGCGGGCCGCGACCGCCCGCGACAGGGGCCTTGAGGCGATGGCCCCGGCGATCCTGGAGCGCTGGTTCACCGCGCCGTTCCGCGAGCAGTCTCCCGAGGCCGTGGAAAAGGTCCGCGCAATGATCGTCGCGACGCCCGGCGAGGGCTATGCGGCGACCTGCGAGGCGCTGCGCGACATGGACCAGCGGACGGCGATCCGCAGCATCGAAGCGCCGACCCTCGTCGTCGTCGGCGCGGAGGATCCGGCAACGCCGCCGGACCAGGCGCGGGCTATCCACCAGGCGATCCCCGGAGCGCGCCTCGCCATCCTCGACAACGCGGCGCACCTGTCCAACATCGAGCAGGCGGCGATCTTCAATGAGGTGGTGCTGGGTTTCCTTGGCGGATAACACTGCCTCAACGTTTCCCACGTCCTCCCGTCCGACGATGGCGCTCCGGCGAGACATTTCGCCGGTTGTGGAATCGCCTCTGCCCGGCAAAAGATGGCCAAAACGGGGGAACGACAATGTCCAAGAGGGTTCTGGCTGCTGCCGTGCTGGCGGCTTTCACCGGCGTCGGAGTGGCCTCCTGCGAGGAGGCGCCGTCACCCGAGGAGCGCGGCCGCTCCATCGCCATGGAACACTGCGCGGCCTGCCACGCGACCGCCGCCGACGACGCGAGCGCCCTGCCGGAGGCGCCGGCGTTCCGCGACCTCGGCGCGCGCTACGATGTGGGCCTTCTGGAGGAGGCGCTCGCCGAGGGCATCATCACCGGCCATCCGGACATGCCGGAGGTGGTCCTGGACCCGGAGGATATCGACGCCTTCATCGCCTATCTGCGGTCGATCCAGGTGCCGCGCTGAGGCGCTTTTGCCGACAAACCGTTTGACTTTCCGACAAAGCGTTTGACCGGGCACGGCCGCTGCGGCAAGGGTGCGGGCCTGTATCACCCGAACCTGCCTTTCTCAGCCATGAGCCGACTTGAAGCCTTCATTGACCGCATGGTCGCGCAAAAGCGCCTCCTGGAGCACACGGCGCGCCTGATCGCCGATGTGCCCGGACCGGTGCTGGAACTCGGCCTTGGCAACGGGCGGTCCTTCGACCATTTGCGCGAGATCCTGCCGGGGCGGGAGATCTTCGCCTTCGACCGCTCGATCACGGCGCATCCGAGCTGCGTGCCCGACGGCGAGCACATGATCGTCGGCGAAATCCGGGAGACGCTGAAGTTCTGCGGGCCGCGGGTGAAGCGGCCGGCGGCGCTCGTCAATATCGACCTCGGCACCGCTGACGAGACGGCCGAGCTGGCGATCGTCCATTGGCTGTCGCCGCTGATCGAGGAACGGGTGGCGCCGGGGGGCTATGTCCTCTCCGACCTTGCCCTCGACTTGCCGGACTTCGACCTGGTCGCAAAGCCGGAGGGAACGGAGGCCTGCCAGCACCAGCTCTTTCAGAAGAGGGGGATGCCATGAGCCGCAAGATCGTGTTCGCGTTTCCCGGCGTGACGCTGACGGCGACGCTGCGCGACACGCCGACGGCCGATGCCGTCTGGGCGATGCTGCCGGAGGATGCGCCGGTGCTGACCTGGGGCGATGAGGTCTATTTCTCCATGCCGACCGAGGCGGCGCTGGAGCCGGACGCCAAGGAGGTGGTGGAGGCCGGCGAGATCGCGTTCTGGCCGGAGGGCCGGATCATCGCCATCGGCTTCGGGCCGACGCCGCTGTCGCTTGAGGACGAAATCCGGCTCGCGGCGCCCGTCAACGTCTTTGCCGATGCCGACGGCGACGTGCGCGAGCTTGCCACGGTCGTTGCCGGTAACCGCGTCGTCGTGCGCCGGGCGGACTGACGCCGTGACGACCGGACTTCGCCCATGAGCCGCCTCGACAGCTTCATCCGGCGGATGTCGGCGCAGCGCGACCTGCTCGACCATGCCGCCGGACTGATCGACGGCGTTGCCGGTCCGGTGATCGAACTGGGGCTCGGCTCCGGGCGGACCTACGATCACCTGAAGGCGCGGCTGCCGGGCCGGGAGGTGTTCGTCTTCGACACCCTGTTCTCCACCGTCTCCATCGACCAGTTGCCGGACCGGGAACACATGGTGCTCGGGGATATCCGCGACACGCTGCCGTTCTGCCTGCCGCGGATCAAGGCACCGGCCGCGCTCCTGCACAACGACATCGGCGCCGGCGACGACACGGTGAACGCGGCGACGGAGGCGTGGCTGGCGCCGATCGTGCCGGGCCTGATGGCGCCGGGCGGCCTCGTCGTTACCAGCTTCACCATGGCCCTGCCGGGCTACGAGCTGCTGCCGGTCCCGGCGTCGATCCCGGCCGGGCGCTACTATCTTTATCGGGCGCCCCGCTGATCTCTTTGCCTTGACCTTCCAGTGTCGGGAACGATTTAACTGGGTAACGGCCGCCGCGATCCTTCCCGGTGCGGCGGCAAGACCCGGAGAGACTGCCATGAATATCGGCCAGGCGGCGGGCCGGTCGGGACTGCCGGCAAAGACCATCCGCTACTATGAGGAAATCGGCCTCGTCGCCCCCGGGCGGCGGGACAACGGCTATCGCGATTACGACGCCAGCGACGTGCACAAGCTGCAGTTCCTGAAGCGGGCGCGCGGGCTGGGCTTTTCCATCGACGACTGCCGGCACCTGTTGTCGCTCTACGAGGACAAGCACCGGGCGAGCGCCGACGTCAAGGCCCTGGCGCGGGCACGGATCGAGGACATCGATGCGCGCATGGCCGAGCTTCAGAGCCTCAGGACGACACTGGCCAAGCTGGTTGAGTGCTGTCACGGGGACGACCGGCCGGACTGTCCGATCCTCGACGACCTCGCCGGCCATCCGGTGGGCTGACGCCACAGGGACGGTCAGGCGCCGTGGGCGACGCGCAGGAATTCCAGATCGCGGTTGACGGCCTGTTCCATCATCATCCGGCGCATGATCTGCGGCGCGGTCACCGGCTTTGAGAACAGGAAGCCCTGCAGCTCGTTGCAGCCGGCGGCCTGCAGGAACCGGCAATGGGCCTCGGTCTCCACGCCCTCGGCGACGATGGTCGTGTTGAGGGTGTTGCCGAGGCCGATGATGGTGTGGACGATGGCCGCGGCTTCCGGCGAGGTTTCCAGATTGCGCAGGAACGAGCGGTCGATCTTCAGCTTGTCGAAGCGGAACGACTCCAGGTAGCTGAGGCTCGAATAGCCGGTGCCGAAATCGTCGAGGGCGATCTTGGCGCCGACGGCGCGGAGCTGGTCGAAGACCCGGCGCGCCGCATCGGCATATTCCAGCATGATGCCTTCCGTCACCTCGATCACCAGGCGCTGCGGATCGAAGCCGGTCCGGGTGGTGATATCGATGACCTGGTCGACGAAGTCCGGCTGGCTCAGATGCATCGGCGAGATGTTGACGGCGACCGAAAGGTCGTTCCAGTGGCGGGCCTCGCGGCAGGACGTTTCCAGCACCCAGCGGCCGATCTCGTCGATCATGCCGAATTCCTCGGCGATCGGGATGAACAGGGCAGGGGTGATCTCGCCGCGGGTCGGATGGCGCCAGCGCAACAGGGACTCGACGCTGACCATGGACAGGTCGTCGGCGCTGACGAGCGGCTGGTAGCAGACATAGAGCTCGCCGTTGGTCAGCGCCTGGCGCAGGTCGTGGACGAGGCGCTGGCGCTCGTGGACGTGGTCCTCGATGGCGGCGAAATACTGGACGATGCGGTTGTCGTGCTTCTTCTTGGCGGCGTGCAGCGCCATGTCGGCGCGGCGCAGGATCTCTTCGGCCGACGTGCCGTGGTCGGGCGCGACGGCAAAGCCGATACTGCCAATGGCGACCAGCCGATTGCCGTCGATGGCAAAGGGCTCGCGCACCGCCTCCATGATCTTCTCGCACATCGCCATCATGTCGTCGGTGTCGCCGATGCCCATCACCAGGATGGCGAACTCGTCGCCGCCGGCGCGCGCCAGGAAGGCCTGCGGACCGATGGCGGCGCGCAGGCGCCTGGAGATGCCGACGATGAGCTTGTCGCCGACCTTGTGGCCGTAGATGTCGTTGATTTCGGTGAAGCCGTCGAGGTCGAGCCGGACGCAGCCGATCTGGATGTGGCCCGGGATCGCCACCTTCAGCGTGTCGGCGAGCTGCAGGGCCAGGTAGCTGCGGTTCGGCAGCCCGGTGAGCTGGTCGTGCATGGCGTCGTGGCGGGCTTTGGCCTCGCTCGCCTCGACCTCGCGGGCGGCCCGCCGGGCGGTATTGAGGATGAAGATCGTCAGCGCAACGAGGGTCAGGATCGCCAGCATGACCAGCGGGCTCGCCTTGGCGGCAAGCACGGTGCCGGGCAATTCGGAGAACCAGTGCAGGACGCCGAGGTGCCTGCCGCTGTTGTCGATCAGCGGGATCTCGCCCGGGCCTTCGTGGAAGCTGGCCGACATCTGCGGCGGCGTTTCCTCGTTGACCGGGTGGATGTGCAGCGAATTGACGACGGCGCCGGAAGCGATCTGGTCGAGGACCGGCCGGGACAGGAACTTGACGCTGATGACCATCGACGCCGGACGCAGATCGAGGATCTTCGGGGTGATCGTCGGCGTCACCGCCATGACGCTCGCGACCCCGATCTGGCCGTCGATCAGGACCAGGTCGACGGCATGGAGCTTGTTGACGAGCTTGCTCGGGCCGACACCGCGCAATGGTGCGCGATCGTCATGGGTGCCTATGCTCTGGATGAGGAAATTGCGGTTGGTCTTCTGAACCTCGGTGACCAGGTGGGCGAACTCGCCGCGGTAGCGCTCGTACTGGGTTTCCGGCAGCTTGCGGCCGTCCGCCATCAGGTAAAGGGGGCGCTGGTGGGCGGAGACGACGGCAATGACGTCGTGGCCGTGGATGCGGTAGAGCTGCTGGCCGATATTGCGGTGCGTCCAGAGCTGATCGAAGTCGAGGACGATCTTCTTGTAGGCCTCGTCGCCGGAAAAGACGCTCTGCTGTTCCTGGGGAAGCCGTTCGATGAGGGCGTTCAGGGCGTTGCCCACGGCAACGGTGTCGCGCTGGATCGTCGCCTGGTCCGACTGGCGGGCCCAGAACGCGATTGCCACGACCGCAACGATGACGACGCTTGCGACCAGCAAGGATATCGGGAGGACGATCCGGGCACTGACGAGGCGCGTTGCACGCTTCTTCACCACAGGGCCGGTTCCGTCCAAGGTTGCACTCGTCACACTCTTTGCCCCTTGGTCCCGCGACACCCGCGGCGGGATCGGGATGGGATTAGTTCGAATTACAAATTCCTTTTAACTGACAAGGGTTAACACAACATGCTTAGAGAACCCCCAAGAAACAGGGGGGCAAAATCATCCGGTGTATACAATGGTGTGAGGGCCGGTGCGGTAACCGGTTCAGATCAGTTGCAGGCCGCGAAAGCTCGTATGGCCGTTGCGGGCGACGATGATGTGGTCGTGGACGGTGATGCCGAGCGGCTTGGCGATCTCCACGATCTGCTTGGTCATCTGGATGTCGGCGCGCGACGGGGTCGGGTCGCCCGAGGGGTGGTTGTGGACGAGGATGATGGCGGTCGCCGAGACTTCCAGGGCCCGCTTGACGATCTCGCGGGGATAGACCGGGGTGTGGTCGACGGTGCCGCTCTGCTGCAATTCGTCGGCGATCAGCGCGTTCTTCTTATCGAGGAACAGGATGCGGAACTCCTCGCGTTCCGAAAACGCCATGGTTCCGCGGCAGTATTCGATGACCTCCGACCAGGAGGTGAGGAGCTGCTTGTTGCGGACCTGGCCGCGCAGGATGCGTTCCGAGGCGGCCTGGACGACCTTCAAGTCGGTGATCGTCGCCTCGCCGATGCCCTCGACCTCGGCAAGGCGCGCCGCCGGCGCGGTCAGCACCTCGGCAAAGGAGCCGAAGCGCGCGATCAGCGCCTTGGCGATCGGCTTGGTGTCGCGTCGGGGGATGGTGCGAAAGAGCACCAGTTCCAGCATCTCGTAGTCGGCGAGGGCCTCCGCACCGGAGTCCCGGAAGCGCTGCTTCAGGCGCTGGCGGTGGCCATGGAAATGCGGCCTGGCGCTTGCTTCTGAAAAGCCGTCGCCATCCTTTGCCATGGGCGAGCCCCCTTCGCGGGCCTAGTCCGCGATGTAGGGCGGGCGGTCGAGGCCGGCCGGCGACAGGGTGAATATCTCGCAACCGGTCTCCGTCACGCCGACGGTGTGCTCGAACTGGGCCGACAGGGAGCGGTCGCGGGTCACCGCGGTCCAGCCGTCGGCGAGCACCTTCACATGGGCGCGGCCGAGATTGACCATCGGCTCGATGGTGAAGATCATGCCGGGCCTCAGCTCCAGCCCGTCGCCGCGATTGCCGTAGTGCAGGACGTTCGGGGCGTCGTGGAACAGCTGGCCGACGCCGTGGCCGCAGAAGTCGCGCACCACAGAGCAGCGCTGGGCCTCGACGAAATCCTGGATGGCGGCGCCGATGTCGCCGAGACGGGCGCCGGGCCGGACCTCGGCGATGCCGAGCATCATGGATTCGTAGGTGATGTCGATCAGCCGCTCGGCGGCACGCTTGATGGTGCCGACCGGGTACATGCGGCTGGAGTCGCCGTGCCAGCCGTCGACGATGAAGGTGACGTCGATGTTGGCGATGTCGCCTTCCTTCAGCGGCTTCTCGTTCGGAATGCCGTGGCAGACGACATGGTTGATCGAGATGCAGGACGCCTTGTTGTAGCCGCGATAGTTCAGGGTCGCAGGAAGCGCGCCGCGCTCCACGCCGAACGCGAAGATGAAATCGTCGAGGGCCTTGGTCGTCACGCCCGGCTCGACCATGGGAGCAAGGGCGTCGAGGCACTCGGCGGCGATGCGGCCGGCGCGGCGCATGCCCTCAAAGCCGTCGTCGCCATAAAGGCGTATCTGTCCGGTGTTTTTAAGCGGTGCCGTCGCCGCCTCGATATAGCTGACCATCTGTTCTGAATTCCGTCGTATCCGGCCGCACTGAGGCGGTTTTCGCACCGCCGGCCGGGCGCAGCCTGAAGTTTCTTTCCCACTCATATAACGACGAAGGCCGGTTGTGCCAGTTCCTTCGACGCTGTGTCGCGCCGTCAGGCGGTGGTGGGGGCGAGATCGAGCACCGGAACCGGGGCCGTCACGGTGATCTCCTCAAGGCCGACCTCGCAGCGCCAGGCGAGCGCCTCGACGCCGGCGGCAATGGCCGCATCGAAGGCAAGGCCGTAGGCCGGGTCGATGTCGCGGGCAAGCGATATCCGGTCCGTGTCCGGCCGCTGGATGAGGAACATCATTACCGCGCGGTGGCCGGCGGCCACCATGTCGGAGAGTTCCCGCAAATGCTTGGCGCCGCGGGTCGTCACGCTGTCGGGGAACTCCGAAAGCAGCGGTTCGCGCAGCAGGTGGACGTTCTTGACTTCCACGTAGCAGCGCGGGCGGTCTTCGCTTTCCAGCAGGATGTCGATGCGCGAGTTGACGCCGTAGCGGACCTCGCGGCGCAGGGTCTCATAGCCTGCAAGTTCGGGGATGGTGCCGGCCGCGATCGCCTCGGCGACGAGGGTGTTCGGATTGTTGGTGTTGATGCCGACGAGGACGCCGTCGGCCTCGACCAGCTCCAGCGTTTGGGCGAGCTTCCGCTTCGGGTTCGGCGAGGTCGACAGCCAGACGCGGCTGCCCGGCGCCTTCAGCCCGGTCATGGAGCCGGGGTTCGGGCAGTGCGCGGTGACGATGGTCCCGTCCGCCAGCTCGACATCGGCGAGGAACCGCTTGTAGCGCTGGACAAGGCGGCCTTCGGTGAGGGGGAGGGGCAGGCGCATTGGTTTCCTGTCTCGCCGCTATTCGATCAGCAGCGAGTCGTCCTCCAGTTCCTGGCCGCGGACCTTGCGGAACATGGCGACGAGATCGTCGGTGGTGAGCCCTGAACGCATGTCGCCGGCGACGTCCAGCACGATGCGGCCCTCGTGCAGCATGATGGTCCGGGTGCCGACATCGAGCGCCTGGCGCATGGAGTGGGTGACCATCATGGTCGTCAGCTTACGTTCGGCCACCAGCCGCTCGGTGAGGTCGAGGACGAACTCGGCCATGCCCGGGTCGAGTGCGGCGGTGTGCTCGTCGAGGAGGATGACTTCCGAGGGCGACAGGGTCGCCATGATCAGCGCCAGCGACTGGCGCTGGCCGCCGGAGAGGAGGTTCATCAGGTCGTTGAGGCGGTTTTCCAGCCCGAGGCCGAGTTCGGAGACGCGCTCGTGAAAAATCTCGCGGCGCGCGGCCGACAGCGCGGGTCCAAGGCCGCGGCGGTGGCCCCGTGCGGCGGCAAGGGCAAGGTTCTCCTCGATCGAGAGGTTGCCGCAGGAGCCGGCGAGCGGGTCCTGGAAGACGCGGGCAACGAGGCCGGCGCGGCGCGCGGTCGACCATTTCGTGACGTCGCGCTCGCCGATCAGGATGCGGCCGTCGGTGACCGGCGTGTCGCCGGCGACCGCGGACAAGAGCGTCGACTTGCCGGCACCGTTGGAGCCGATGACGGTGACGAACTCGCCGGAGTTGATCGTGAGGTCGATGCCGCGCAGCGCCTTGGTCTCCAGCGGCGTGCCGCGCGAGAAGGTGACGCCGAGGTTTTCGATGCGGATCATGCCCGGCCTCCCTTCCTCAGCCGCGGCAGGATCAGCGCGACGGCGACCAGGACGGCGGTGGCAAGGTTCAGGTCGGAGGCCTTGAGGCCGATGACGTCGGCCGACAGCGCGAGCTGGATGGCGATGCGGTAGAGCACCGAGCCGATGACGCAGCCGATGAGGGCGAGCGCGATGCGCCGGCTCGGCAACAGTGTCTCGCCGACGATGACGGCGGCAAGGCCGACGACGATGGTGCCGACGCCGGCGGTGACGTCCGCAAAGCCGTTGGTCTGGGCAAAGAGCGCGCCGGCAAGGCCGACAAGGGCGTTGGAAAGGGCGATGCCGGCATAGATGTGGAACTGGGTGCGGATGCCCTGCGCCCGCGCCATGCGGGCGTTGGCGCCGGTGGCGCGCATGGCGAGGCCGAAATTGCTGCCGAGAAAGGCGGTGAGGAGCACCACGGCGATGGCGACGAAGACCAGGAGCACGGCTGGCCGAACGAGATAGTCGGAAAGGCCCAGCCCATAGAACGGGGTCAGCACCGTCGGCTCGTTGATGATGGCGACGTTCGGCCGGCCCATGACGCGCAGATTGATGGAAAAGAGCGCGATCATGGTCAGGATCGAGGCAAGCAGGTGCAGGATCTTGAACTTGACGTTGAGCGTCGCCGTGACGAGGCCGGCGCAGCCGGCGGCGACCATGGCGGCAAGCGTTGCCGGCCAGGGCGCGACGCCGGCAAGGATCAGCACCGCGGCGACGGCGGCGCCGAGCGGCAGCGATCCGTCGACGGTCAGGTCGGGGAAGTCGAGGATGCGGAAGGAGAGATAGACGCCGAGCCCGACGAAGGCATAGACGAGGCCGAGTTCGACGGCTCCCCAGAAAGCGATTTCGCTCAACGCTGCCCCACAGTCAAAACAAGGCCCCGGAAACCGGCGGACCGCTCATGGGCGGCCCGGGCGTCCGGGGACTTTTCGTTGCAATTCGAAGGCGGTCCTATTTCACCACGGTGTTGGCGCGGTCGATGACGGCCTGAGGGATCTCAACACCCATGCGCTCGGCGGCGCCGGGGTTGACGATCAGGTTGGTGCCGGCCGCCACCTTCACGGCGATGTCGCCGGGCTTTTCGCCCTTCAGGACGCGGGCGACGATCTGGCCGGTCTGCACGCCGATGTCGTGGTAGTTGAAGCCGACGGCGGCGAGCGCCCCGCGCGGCACGGAATCGGTGTCGCCGGCATAGAGCGGGATGTCGTTCTCTTCGGCGACCTTCACCGCGGCTTCCAGGGCCGAGACGATGGTGTTGTCGGTCGGGATGTAGATGACGTCGGCCTTGCCGACGAGCGCGCGGGTCGCGCCCTGGACCTCGGCGGACTTGGTGGCAACGGATTCCACCAGTTCCAGGCCGGCGGCCTCGACGCGCGAGCGCATGCCCTCAAGCAGGGCGACCGAATTGGCCTCGCCGGAATTGTAGACGATGCCGATGGTCTTGGCGTCCGGCGAGATCTCGCGGATCAGCGCCAGGTGGTCGTCGAGCGGCGAGAAGTCGGAGAGGCCCGTGACGTTGCCGCCGGGCTTTTCGGTGTTGGAGATCAGCTTGGCGCCGACCGGGTCGGTGACGGCGGTGAAGACGACCGGGATGTCGCGGGTGCCGGCGACCACGGCCTGGGCCGAAGGCGTGGAGATCGGCACGATGACGTCCGGCGCCTCGCCGATGAACTGGCGGGCGATCTGGGCGGCCGTTGCCGGGTTCCCTTGCGCGGACTCGTAGACAAAGGTCAGGTTTTCGCCGTCCTTGTAGCCCGCCTCGGCAAGGGCATCCTTGACGCCGTCGCGGCAGGCATCGAGGGCCGGATGCTCGACGATGGCGGTGACGGCGACGGTGACAGTGTCGGCGGCAAGCGCCGGGCTGGCGATTGCGCTCGCAGCGGCGAGCGCCAACAGAAGCTTACGCATGGCGTGACGTCCTCCGAAAAATTCTTTTGACCGCCGACCAGTGGCGGCGAACCCTGCGGAGAGACGATTTTTTGCCGGGCGAGTCAATGGTCGCCCGGCCGACCTTTGCGCGAAACAAGGCCGCTTTGCGGCGGGGATGCGGGCGGCGAATGGGCGCGCCCGTAGTTTACCGCACAAGCTCCGCCCGCTTCGCTCAGAACCGGCCGTTCTGGAAGTCGGCGAAGGCCTGGTGGAGTTCGGCTTCCGTGTTCATGACGAAGGGGCCGGCCCGCGCCACCGGCTCGCTGAGCGGGCGGGCGGCAATGAGAAGGAACTTTGCACCGTCCTCGCCGGCGGTTGCCGAGACGACGTCGCCGGTGCCGAGGACGGCCAGATGACCGATGCCGAGGGTCTCCGGTCCGTTGGCACCGGCAAGCGTAAGCGTGCCGTCATGGACGAGCACAAAAGCGTTGCGCTCGCCGCCGATGGCCTCATCGAGCGTTGCGCCCGGATCGAGATAGATATCGGCAAAGAACGGATCGGTGGGCCGGTCGACGACGGGGCCGGAAACGCCGCCCGACGTGGTGCCGGTGATGACGCGAAGGGTCGCGCCGGCACGCTCTTCGACGGGGATGCGGTCGGGGGCGAATTCCTGGTAGCCGGCGGGCACCATCTTGTCCTTTGCCGGCAGGTTGATCCAGAGCTGGAAGCCGGAGAGGAGGCCGTTCTCCTGTTCCGGCATTTCCGAATGGACGATGCCGGACCCGGCCGTCATCCACTGGATGCCGCCTGGCTCGATGACGCCGGCATTGCCCCTGTTGTCGGCATGGCGCATGCGGCCGTGGAGCAGATAGGTGACGGTCTCGAAGCCGCGGTGCGGATGGTCGGGGAAGCCGGCGAGATAATCCTGCGGCTGGTCGGAATGGAACCAGTCGAGCATCAGGAACGGATCGAGGAAGTCGAACCGGGGCGTTCCCAGCATGCGCCGCATGCGCACGCCGGCGCCGTCGGAGGCGTTCATGCCGTCGGTGCGAAAGACGACCGGGCGGATCTTCTGGTCGATATCGGTGACGGACATCGGCTTCTCCTCGTTTTGCGTCGGCTCCGGCGACGGACATGTCGTTCCCGCGGCCGGTCTGCCCCTTATCTGGTGTCGGACGCTGTGTTGAAAAGCGCTGCGTCGTGAACAGTTTGTTTGTGCCTGTGCCAAGGTGCAGTACGGCCGTCTGTCGCCGGGTTCGATGCCGTCCTGGAATTATGCATCCATAAGTAGAAATCCGTTTACAAAATCGCGTGCCTGCACCACGATCGAGGCATGGTAACCGGCGCTTCCCATAGCTGTGACGACGATCACCTGACGGCATGCCCGGAGTGCGTGCAGCGGAAGATACGCGTGCTGGAGCCGGGCGAGACCCTGACCCTGCGGCCCGGCGAATATCGTCGGCCGATCACCGCGGTGGGCCTTCGCGGAAGTGCATCGAACCGGATCACCATCCGCGGGCAATCGAAGGGTTGGTATCCCGAGGAGACGGGGGACCAGCAGGAACCCGATCCGTCTGCCGAGGCCGTCCTGACCACCGGGATGAGTGCCGAGCTATTTCGCCGGGACGCCAACATGCTGGCCCGCAAGAAACAGGCGGCAGGGGGCAGCCCCGGCCTCTATTACATTGCCGACGAGGCGATGCTGTTCCTGCGCGACTGCCAGCACGTGACGGTCGAGAACCTCTATTTCAATCGATGCTGGCCGACCGCCGTCTATCTCGACAATTGCCAGGACATTACCGTCCGGTCCTGCCAGTTCCGCTGGGGCACCTATGCCGTCGGCGCGGCAGGGTTTCACACGCGACATCTGACCGTCGAAGGGTGCCGCTGGCAGCAAAACCCGGACAACAAGGGGCGCCACTGGAAGGATTTCTTGTGGTTCCGGATCCACGGCGATCTCGACGAGGAAAACCCTCCGGATGGCGATGGCCGGGTCTCGATCGAAGAGGGATGGCGGCTCTTTGACGGTGATTTCTTCGTCGGCTGGCGCATCGCCGGGTTCGTCACCCTGCGGGGCAACCTGATCGAGGATGCCTTCAACGCCATCCACATGTTCAACTTCACGGAAAATCCGCGCACGGACCTCAATCTCAACGTCGTCGTGGAGAACAACCGGTTCGTGCGCATCCGGGACAACGCCATGGAGCCGGAAGGCGCGGCCTGGAACTGGGTGGTTCGCCACAACGTCTTCGTTGACGTCTATCGCTGGTTCGGCTTCGAGGTCGAGCGCTCCGGCTGGTTCTACATCTACGGCAACCTTGCCTGGTACACCCAGGTGCCGGGCCCCGATCCGGGAGCCGACGGCAAACCGCGCGACGACCACACGGGTGGCTCTGTCTTCAAGTTCAACACCAAGCACGTCGCCGACGGGCCGACCTATGTGTTCCACAATTCCTTCCATCTGCGCGAGCCGATCGCCAAGAAGAAGCGGTTTGCAAAGCTGGCGTTCTTCAACAACGCCATTGCCTTCTGCAAGGCAAAGGAGGGCGGTTGCACAGGACGGCCGACGCTGTTCGCGCAGGGCGCGCGGGCCCTCGCCATGCCCCACGATCCTGCGGCGGACCTTGCCCAGATGTACGTTGCCGAAAAGAAGCGCTTCACCAAGGACTGGGAGGCGCTCGAAATCGTCTTTGACGGCAATTTCATCCATGGCCCCGACCGGCTCAGCCACCTGCGCGCGGTCGGCTATCTGTTCGGCGATGCCTCAAGCGATTTGGATCCCGGCTTTGCCGGGCCGCTCGACGCGACGAACACGTCGGCATCTTCCTTTCGGTTGGACCATGGCGCCGAGGCGGCCGGCAAATCGATTCCGTTTGTCCTCAAGACCAAGAACGACTTCCAGACGTTCAAGGACGCCGGCGGGGGCAATGTCGGGGCGATCCGGGACGACGGCTCATTGTTCCAGCTTGCCGACGAGTTCGAGTGGATCACCGTCAAGATGCCACCGCAAAAGACCTCCTGACCAGGGCCGCTATTCGGCGCCACCGTGCGCGGTGCGGAGGTCCTTGAGGAAGGTCTTCAGGGTTTCCGTTGGCCGGTAGCCTTTCCTGAGGATCAGGCAGAAGGTGCAGGTATAAGAGACCTCGTCCGGCAGGATGGCCCTGAGCCGGCCGTCTTCGACCCATTGGCGCGCATAGTGCTCCGGCAGGAAGCCGAGATAGCGGCCGGAGAGGATCAGCATCAGTTGCGGCTCGATCTGGTGGACGGTCGCCTCGACCGGGCCGAGCAGCAGGCGCTTTTCGTCGGTCGCGCGCCAGTAGCCGCGGCGGATGAAGGCGTGGCGGCGGAGTGCTTCCGGCGTTACCGCGTCCTCGGCCAGGACGGGGTGGTCGGTGGCGGCGTAGAGATAGTGCTGCTCGTCGTAGAGCGGGACGGATTCCAGCCCGGAGATCAGGTGCGGGAAGCTGCCGATGCCACAGTGATAGACCCCGTCATAGACCTTCTGCTGCAGTTCCTGGGGCCGGTCCTGCATCAATGTGATGGAGACGTCGCCGCCGCGCCCGCCGAATGCCGCGACCGCCTCGGACATGCGCGAATTGGGGTCGGTGACCATGCTGTCGACGAGGCCGATGCGCAATTCGCCCGTCAGCGTGCCCTTGAGGGCGCCGATCTCCGCGTCGAAATCGCCGATCGCCTTGAACAGGCGCCTTGCGGCATCGAGCACCATGGCGCCCTTTTCGGTCAGCCGGAAGCCTGTGCGGCCGCGCTGGCAGAGCTTGATGCCAAGCCGCTCCTCAAGCGCCGTCATGTGGTTGGAAATGGTCGAGGCGGAAATGTTGAGCTCGGCCTCGGCGGCGGAAAAGGCGCCGTGGCGGGCGACGGCCTCGAAAACCTGCAAAAAGCGCAGGTCGCTGCGGGAGAGGCGGACGGGCATAGTTTGATATTTCCAAAAGTGAGTTTTGATAATTCCCTATTTTTTCCAGCTACGCCAGCCGCTAGCCTGCTCAATCGATAAGCATGATCAAATCGTGGTCAGAAAAGAGGCGCCCATGAGCTTCAACCAGCCGCTCGGCGGCAACGAGATGCCGCGCTTCGCCGGCCCGGCGACGATGATGCGGCTGCCGTCGCAGGAAACGGCGGAGGGCCTGGACGCCTGCTTCGTCGGCATCCCGCTCGACATCGGCACCTCGAACCGCTCCGGCACGCGCCAGGGACCGCGCTATATCCGCATCGAGTCCTGCATGCTTCGGCCCTACAACATGGGCACGGGGGCGGCGCCCTTCGACAGCCTGCAGGTCGCCGATATCGGCGATGTTCCGCTCAACACCTTCGATCTGAAGAAATCGGTTGTGATCATCGAGGAGGCCTATGACGGCATCCTTGCCCATGACTGCCGGCCGCTGACGCTCGGCGGCGACCACACGCTGGTCTATCCGATCCTCAAAGCGATGGCCAAGAAGCACGGGCCGGTGGCTCTGATCCACGTCGATGCCCATGCCGACATCAATGACGAGATGTTCGGGGAAAAGATCGCCCACGGAACGCCCTTCCGCCGGGCGCTGGAAGACGGCTGCATCGCCGCCGACAAGGTGTTCCAGATCGGCCTGCGCGGCACCGGCTATTCGCCGGAGGATTTTGATTGGTCGCGCCAGCAGGGGTTCACGGTGGTCCCGGCCGAGGACTGCTGGATGAAGTCGCTCACCCCGCTGATGGCGGAGATCCGCGCCAAGATCGGCGACCATCCGACCTATCTCTCCTACGATATCGACAGCCTCGATCCGGCCTTTGCGCCCGGCACCGGTACGGTGGAGATCGGCGGCCTGACCATCTGGCAGGCGCTGGAAATCATCCGCGGCTGCCGCGGCCTCGACATCGTCGGCGGCGATCTCGTCGAGGTCTCGCCGCCCTACGATCCGTCGGGCAACACCGCGCTCGTCGGCGCCAACCTGCTCTATGAAATGCTCTGCATCCTGCCCGGGGTCCGCTATCCGGATGAGGCTCCGGGAAACAAATAAATCAGAAAAACCGACCAGAACCCGCCAAAAAGCCATCCAGAGGTGAACCGAGCCATGAACACCGCGATCAAACGACTGAAGCTGACGGGCGCCGCCGCGCTCGGCGCGCTCCTTGCCGGCGTCGCCGCGATGCCCGTCGCCAACGCCACCGAAGAACTCAACGCGCTGGTCTGGTGCGACCACACCGACCCGGCCCTGATCGAGCCGTTCGAGAAGAAGTTCGACGTCAAGGTGAACCTGAAAGAGTATGAGGGCACGGGTTCGGCGCTCGCCATCGTGGAACAGTCGCAGCCCGGCGACTGGGACGTCTTCGTCATCGACGGCGTCGACGTGCCGCGCGCCATCGATGCCGACCTGCTGGCGCCGCTGCCGGCCGACGAGATGCCGCTCGACGACATCTTCCCGGAACTGCGGCTCGATGAGGCGCAGATGCGCGACGGCAAGCTCTACGCCGTCTCGGAAAAATTCGGCTACAACACCGTCTCCTTCAACAAGACCAAGGTCGATGCCGCCGACATGAAGGACATGACGGTGCTTTGGTCCGACGCCTACAAGGGCAAGATCGCCGTCTACGACTATTACCTGCCGGTGATCGGCATGGTCGCCGTCGGCCTCGGGAAAAAGACCTCGGAGCTGACCGCCGACGACCTTCCGGCGATCAAGGAAACCCTCTTCAAGATCAAGGACAACGCCAAGCTCGTCGGCGAGGTGGTGTCGAGCCAGACGGCGATCGCGACCGGCGAGGTCGACATTCTCGTCGGCGGCGGCGAGTGGGTGACGGCCGGGCTTTCCGCCGACAAGCCGGAGCTGGACTGGATCCTGCCGGAGCAGGGCGGCGTGCGCTGGTCGCAGTCGATCGGCGTCTTCAAGGACAGCACCCGCAAGGAACTGGCCACCGAGTTCGTCAAATACATTGTCTCGCCGGAAGGCCAGGCGCGGCTCGCCACCTCGTCCTGCTACTGGGCGATGCCGGCGAACGCCAAGGCCGGTGCGGAACTGACCGACCAGCAGAAGGCGGCGCTGCGCTGGGATGACCAGCCGACTTACCTGAAGAACGCCCAGATGTATCCGGCGCCCGACGCCGAACTGGACGCCGCCATGCAGGACCTGTGGACGGAATTCCTCCAGCATTAGAAAGTCCTCCAGCACCAAGACGGGCCTTGCCGGGCGTGACGTGACGTCCGGCAAGGCTTGAGGCGAACGAGGTGGCGGTCATGGCTTTGGCGGCACGGGCGAGGCGGTTCGATCTCGGAGCGTGGGGCTTCGTTGCCCCGGCGCTTCTGTGGACGGCGGCGTTCTTCGTCGCGCCGTTCGTCGTCATGGCGGTCGTCAGCCTCTGGGAGCGGATCGGCACCGATCTCGTCGCCAGCTGGAGCTTCGCCAACTACCTGAAGTTCTTTGAGCGCGGCCATTTCCTCGAAGCCATGCTGAACTCTCTGGAGGTGACCGTCATCGTCACCGTCACCTCCATCCTGCTCGCCTATCCGTTCGCCTGGATCATCGCCGAAAAGGTGCCGCCGCGGCTGCAGCGGCTGGCGCTGGTGCTCGCCATCCTGCCGTTCTGGACCTCCTATGTGGTCCGCTCCTATTCCTGGCTCTTGGTGCTCGCCAATAACGGCATCATCAACGAGACGCTGCTCGGCATCGGTCTCATTGGTGAGCCCCTAGATCTCGCCAACAGCCGCACGGCGACCGTGATCGGCTTCGTCCACTTCTTCGTCATGCTGCTGACGCTGACGATCTACGCTAATCTCGTCCAGCTCTCGCCGAACTACCGCAAGGCCGCGGCCGACCTCGGGGCGGGGCCGCTGTCCACCTTCTGGTTCGTGGTGCTGCCGCTGACCCTGCCGGGCATCATGGTCGGCGCGTTCCTCACCTTCGTCCTGTGCATCGGCGACTACATCACGCCGCAGGTGCTCGGCGGCAACAACGAGCTGCTGATGCCGCAGGTGATCATGCTGCAGATCGGCCGGCGCGCCGACTTCCCGACCGCCTCCGCGCTGGCGATCCTGCTCATGATCGTCGTCACCATCGCCTATCTCGGCTTTGCCCGCTGGATCCGGCTGGAAAGGGCATGACCATGCGCGGCACGTCTTGGCGCACGGCCGCCTCTTCCGTCTACGCCATCCTCGTCTACGGCTTCATCTTCCTGCCGGTCGTGGTGCTGGTGCTGTTCTCCTTCCAGGACGGGCGGTTCCCGATCCCGCCGTTTGAAGGGTTCAGCCTTCGCTGGTACGAGGCGGTGCTGGCCGACAGCCGGCTGATGGAGGCGCTCGCCAACTCCATTGTGGTCGCCGTCGGCTCCTCGCTCGTCACCGTCCTCCTGGGCTTCCTCTCCGCCTACGGCCTTGCCCGCTTCGCGCTGCCGGCCAAGGGGGTGCAGCGGGCGCTGCTGACGGCGCCGCTCACCGTTTCCTACCTGATCATCGGCATGGGGCTCCTCATCACCTTCAACTTCATCGGCTTCCCGAAGTCGCTGCTGGCGGCCGGGATCGGCCATGTGGTGATCAACCTGCCGCTCTGTTTTGCCATCATCTACAGCCAGATGGGCGACCACCAGGCGAATATCGAAAAGGCGGCCCGTGACCTCGGCGCCTCGGAATGGCAGGTGATCACGCTCGTCACCGCGCCGATGCTGTGGCCGGCGCTGTTCGCCGCGTTCTTCCTGTCGATGACGTTCTCCTGGGACGAGTTCATCATCTCGTTCCTGCTCACCCGCTTCGACGTCACCCTGCCGGTGGAGATCTGGAGCCTGCTCCGCTCCGGCCTCAACCCCAAGACCAACGCCGTCGGCAGCCTCGTCTTCGGCATCTCCGCCGTTCTCGTCGTCGTCCTGGAACTGGTCGTCCTCAGAAAGGGGAGGCGCTGATGAGCGCGACCGCCGTCGACGTCAAAAACGTCACCCACCGCTACGAGGCGTTCACCGCGCTCGCCGATGTCTCGCTGACCGTGCCGACCGGCTCCTACACGGTGTTCCTGGGCCCGTCCGGCTCCGGCAAGACGACGCTTCTGTCGGTCATCGGCGGCTTCCTGGTGCCGCAGGAGGGCTCGGTGCTGATCAACGGCCAGGACATGACGGCGGTGCCGCCGGCAAAGCGGCCGACGACGACCGTGTTCCAGGACTACGCCCTCTTTCCGCACATGACGATCGGCGCCAATGTCGCCTTCGGGCTCCGCATGCGCGGCATCGGCTCCACGGAGCGCATGCGCCGGGCGCACGATATGCTGGACCTCGTCGGCCTCAAGGGCTCGGAGGCCAAGCGCCCGCACGAGCTTTCCGGCGGCCAGCGCCAGCGCGTGGCGCTCGCCCGGGCGCTGGCGGTGGAGCCCTCCGTGCTGCTCCTCGACGAGCCGCTCGGCGCACTCGATCTGAAGCTGCGCCGGCAGATGCAGGCGGAGCTGAAGGCGATCCAGCGCGAGGTCGGAACCTCCTTTATCCACGTCACCCACGACCAGGAGGAGGCGATGGCGATCGGCGATACCATAGTCGTCATGAGCCACGGCCGGATCGAGGATATGGGCACGCCGGAGCGGGTGTATCTAAAGCCCGCGACGCTGTTCGCGGCCGGCTTCATGGGCCAGAGTTCGTTTCTGAAGGGGAAGGTGAGATGGCGCACCGGCGGGCGGCTCGATATCGAGACGCCGCTCGGCCGGCTGCCGCTCACCGCCAACGGCTCCGGCGTCGATGCCGGGGATAATGTGGTGCTTTCCATCCGGCCGGAACATTTCGTCGTCGGTACGGTGGAGGGGCCGGCGTTGTCGCTGGGCAGCGCGATGGTGGAGGACATGACCTTTGCCGGCGCCCACCATCTCGCCGTAATGCGCCACGAGACCCTCGACAGTTTCCGGCCGATGGTGCAGATGCCGCAGATCGGAGAGACCAAACCGGGCGCGACGGTGGCGCTCGGCGTCCTGCCGGAGGACGTGGTTATCCTGAAGGACGAGGCATGACGGACCTACCGCGGGCGACGGCTGCGACCTGGTACGAGACGAGAACGGTCGGCGACGACGTCACCTTCATCTCCGAGCCGTTCATTCTCGAATTTTATCGCTGCAACATCTGGCATGTGCGCGGCCGCGACAGGGACATGCTGGTCGACAGCGGCATGGGCGTCGTCTCGCTCAGGCAGCAGGTGCCATTGGTCACCGAGCGGCCGCTGGAGGCCGTCGCCAGCCACACCCATTTCGACCATATCGGCTGCCACCACGAGTTCGAGCAGCGCACCGTGCACCGGGCCGAGGCCGGGCTTCTGGCCGCGCCGACGCGGGTGAACACGCTCGCCGACCCCTACGTCACCGACGAGATATTTACCGCGCTGCCGCCGCAGCCCTATCTTTCCACCGAATATGCGGTGAGAAAGGCGCCGGCGACGCGGATCGTCGACGACGGCGACGCCATCGACCTTGGCGACCGGCATTTTTCCGTCATCCACACGCCGGGCCATTCACCGGGCGGCATCGCGCTCTTTGAGGCCGCCACCGGCATCCTCTTTTCCGGCGACATCCTCTATGATGGGCCGCTGATCGAGGACACATACCACTCGGACGTCGGCGACTACATCGCCAGCATGGAGCGGCTGTTGGATATGCCGGTCAGGCTCGTCCATGGCGGCCATTTCCCGAGCTTTTCCGGGGAGCGCTATCGGGCGCTCATCCGCGAGTGGCTGGCAGCACACGACCGGTGAGGGGCGATTTTCCTGAAAGAAGCGCTTCCGTCGTTGCAGCCGTCCGGGTGCGTTGCGGCAACCTCTGTCGTCATCCCGGGCGGAGCGAAGCGCAGACCCGGGATCTATTGTCCACCTCGACCGGTAGCCGTGGCGGCTCCTGCACAGGCCCAGCACCATTCAAGGGCACAAATCCCCTCGCCGGCGACATACCGCATGGACAGGGGCAATAGGCCCCGGGTCAAGCCCGGGGTGACGGCTGAGGGATGGGCATGCGAGAGTGCATGCGGGAAACGCTCACCGATTTGGCCGATGTCCACCGGACGATCTGCCGCGGATAAGCATTTCGCGCGGCGGACGGATTGCCCGAAAGTTAGAACATTTGTATATTGCATGCATCAAGTGTTAAGCGTGCGTGTTTCATTCAGAGGTTTCACTCCATGCAAGCGACATGTCTGAAGGCGCTCGAGGAGCTCGGCGCCGCGCTCTCCCGGCTCGACGACGACGCCATGCGTGCCGCTATCGATGAGATCGTCGCGGCGGATCGAATCGCGCTCTACGGCGTCGGCCGCGAGGGGCTGCAGATCAAGGGCCTCGGCATGCGGCTGTTCCATCTCGGCCTCAAGGTGGCGATGGTCGGCGACATGACGACGCCGCCGGTGGGCAAGGGCGATCTCCTCATCGTCTCGGCCGGTCCGGGCAATTTCTCCACCGTCGCCGCGTTGATGGGCGTTGCCAAATCGGCCGGTGCGCGGACGCTCGTCGTCACGGCCCAGCCGGACGGTGCGGCGCCGAAGGCGGCCGATACGGTGCTGCCGGTGCCGGCCCAGACTATGGCCGACGATCAGACCGGGGAGGGCAGCATCCTTCCCATGGGATCGCTCTTTGAGGGCGCGGAATTCATCGTCTTTGAGGCCCTCGTCATTGGCGTGCGTGACCGGCTCAAGGTCACGCCCGAGGCGATGCGCGCGCGCCATACCAATCTCGAATAGGCGCAGTTTCCACTACGGTGTAAGGATTGAAGGGGGCGCGAGGAAATGCCGGGCAGAAGGGCCGCATGACGACGTCCCGCAGGAAGAGGCAAGGAATGGCGGACGGTTCCGACGGACTGACAGGCGGTATGGATGCCGAGCACCTCGTGGCCCGGGTCGCTTGGTATTATTACGTCGCGAACATGACGCAGCAGGAGATCGCCGACCGGCTGGGGCTGACGCGCCTCAGGGTTAACAAGATCATCGGTCAGGTCCGCGCCGACGGCTCGGTGCAGGTGGAGATCCGGCTGCCGCTCGCTTCCTGCGTTGCCCTGGAAGAGGAGTTGAAGTCCCGCTTCAAGCTGCAGGACGCGGTCGTCGTGCCGTCGATCCGCGACGAGGTCGCCCAGAAGCGGGTGATCGGCGAGGCTGCCGGCGTACTCCTCAATGGCATGCTGAAGGACGGCCAGACCATCGGCCTTGGCTGGGGCGACACGCTGGGGGCGGCCGTGCGCAAGCTGACGCCGCGCCAGTTTTCGCGCACCAGGGTCGTCTCGCTGATGGGCGGGCTGACCCGAGGCTCCGGCGCCAACACCTTCGAGGTCGCCAGCCAGCTCGCCCGCGCGCTCGGCGCCGAATGCCACTACATCCCGTCGCTGCTCTACTATCCGGACGACGAGAGCTTTGCCGGCCTGATGGCCTATCCGCCGCTCGCCGAGGTGATGGCGGAGGCGCGCCAGGCGGATGTGGTGCTGGTCTCCTGCGGCGATCTTTCCGGCCGTTCGCAGCTCTTTTCGGCGGTCTCCCTGTCGCCGCGCGACATCGACGAGTTGAAGGAAAAGGGCGCCGTCGGCGAACTTCTCGGCACCTTCCTCGATGCCAACGGCAAGGACGTCGACCATCCGCTCAACAAGCGGGTGATGGCGCTGCACCCTTCCGGCCTCGGCAATATCCCCAAGACGATCCTTGCCTCGGGCGATGCCTACAAGCTGCCGATCATCCGGGCGATCCTGAAGCTCGGCAACGTCACCCACCTCGTCACGGACGAGGCGGTCGCGGAAGGTTTGATGCGCGGCTAGGTGCGGTTCACGAAAGGCGGAAACGTTTTTGAAAAAGGACCGCGCAAAAGACTGAAAGCCGAAGGATGTTACTTGCATCCGGCCGGGTGAATGCTGCTTCAGAACTCGCTAATAGGCGTTATTTTTCCTTATTTTTGAATGAGTTAGATGGTTCCAAAAATGCGCTGTTTTGGCGCACGGATACGGAACCGACAAATCAATTGAAAAACAGAAATTACAAATGTAATGTCATTTGACCGGTAGGGAAGATCCGCAAGCTCGTTCGAGCGAGTAGGGCGCCATGAACGCCGTAGCCGCCGAACGACCGTGTGAGGGCTTCTCATGCGCGGCCCGGTCCGCGCAGATGGAGTGCCAGCATGCGCTCCCATTACCGGCGGTGAGGAAAAAAGTTCGAGGAACATTCCCATGAAAAAACTCCTGTTGGCGTCAATCCTGGCTGCTGTCGTGGCTGGTCCTACGGTTGCTGCCGCGCAAGACCAAGACCCGCTTCGCTTCGTCATCGTGCCGAAAGTGGTGCATCCGTGGTTCGACCTCGTGAACGACGGCGCCAAGGAAGCGGCAAAGATGCTGACCGAGACCACCGGCCGCGAGGTGCAGATCGAGTACCGCGCTCCGCAGAAGGCCGATGTCATCGAACAGAACGACATCATCTCCCGCTCCATCGCCACCCAGCCGGACGGCATCCTCGTCGACCTGCTGGACGGCAAGGGCAACCGCGTCGTGCTTGAAGAAGCCGTCGACCAGGGCATCCCGGTCACCGTGTTCGACTCCGTCCCGCCCGAGGGCATGGAACTTACCAGCATCGGCAATGACTTCTGCGAGCAGGCCAACATCGCCTCCGAACGCCTCGTCAAGCTGCTCGGCGGCAAGGGCGAAGTGGCGATCATGATGGGCGTGCCGACGGCGCCGAACCACGCGATCCGTGCCGAATGCCACAAGAAGACGTTCGAGAAGTATCCGGACATCAAGCTTGTCGCCACCGGCATCGACAATGACAGCATTGAGACCGCCCAGAAGCAGGCCGCGGCCATCATGCAGGCCAACCCGAACCTGAAGGGCTGGGTGGCGTGCGACGCGGCCGGCCCGATCGGCATCGGCCAAGCGATCAAGGAAGCCGGCAAGGTCGGCGACGTGATCCATGTCGGCCTCGACAACCTGCCGGACCTTCTCGCCCTCATCAAGGAAGGCGTCGTCGACTCCTCGTCCTCGACCAAGCCGGAAATGCAGGGTTACTGGGCCGTCATCGCGACCTGGCAGAAGGCCATGGGCAAGCCGGTTCCGAAGTATATCGACACCGGCATCGCCGTCATCACCAAGGAAAGCCTGGAATAGTCCTTCGCATGCACCCCACGGTTTCTGGCAACGGGACGCCGTGGGCCCCATGAATGACTTCCAGAGCGGGACGGACGAGCCGGTACTTCACCGCCTTGCCCGTCCCGCAAGTCCCCACCAGCCGATTTGGTGACAGTGATGGCTTTCCTCCGCGTCCAAGGCATCCGCAAAGAGTTCCCCGGTGTCGTGGCGCTGGACAATGTCGACCTCGAGATCGAGCGCGGCACCGTCCACGTCTTTGCCGGCGAGAACGGAGCGGGCAAGTCGACGCTGATCCGGGCACTGACCGGGATCATGGCGGTCGACAGCGGCACCATCCACATCGACGGGCGCGACACCGCCGAAGACAAGTCGCTCTTCGACCTCGTCGCCTATGTGCCGCAGGAACTCAACGTTTTCCCGCATATGTCGGTGGCTGAAAACCTGTTCATGCCGTTCGACAAGTCGGGCTTCGGCGGCGCCGTGCTCTCCGGTTCCAGGATGCAGCGCGAGGCGCAGGAATATCTCGACCGCTTCGACATCCACGCCCGGCCCGACGAGGCGGTGGGCACGATCGCGGTCTCCGACCGTCAGCTCCTGCAGATCGCGCGGGCGGCGACCAACAAGTCGTTCCAGATCCTGATCCTCGACGAGCCGACCACGTCGCTGACCACCAAGGAAATCGAGCGCCTCTTCAAGATCATCCGGCAGCTCCGCGACGAGGGCAAGGCGATCGTCTTCGTCTCCCACAAGATGGACGAGATCTTCGAGATCGGCACCACGGTGACGGTGCTGCGCAATGGCCAGACGGTCGGTCACCGGGCGATGGATGACGTCACCGAGGCCGAGCTGATCCGGATGATGTCCGGCGGCGAGATCCGCCTCGACCAGACCTTCCTGCCCGAGGGCGAGCCCGGGGAGCCGGTCCTGACCGTGGAACACCTGTCCGGGCGAGGCTTTTCCGATGCCTCCTTCACGCTCCGGCGCGGCGAGATCCTCGGCTTTGCCGGGCTGATCGGCGCCGGCCGCTCCGAGTTGATGCAGGGCGTCTTCGGCTACAAGAAACCCAAGCACGGCCGCGTTGTCCTGAAGGGCGAGGAACTGCGGCTCGGCTCGCCGGCCGCCTCGGTCGCCGGCGGCGTCCTCTATCTTTCCGAAGAGCGCAAGCTGCACGGCATCCTGCCGACGCTCAGCGTGCGCGAGAACATCGGCATTTCCGTGCTTGACCAGACGGCGCCCTCCGGCGTCATCTCCGGCTCCCGCGAGCGGTCGATCGTCGGCGGCGTCATCGACGACTACGACATCAAGACCTCGTCGTGGGAAAAGAAGATCATGTTCCTGTCCGGCGGCAACCAGCAGAAGGCCATCATCGGCCGCGCCATGGCACGGCGCCCGGACGTTCTCATCTTCGACGAGCCGACCCGCGGCATCGACGTCCGCAACAAGGTCGAGATCTACAAGATCATGAAGTCTCTGGCCGAGGAGGGGGTGGGGATCATCATGATCTCCTCCGAACTGGCCGAGTTGAAGAGATGCGCGACGCGCATCATCACCATGCATGACGGCGAAATCAGCGGCGAATTCGACACGATGACAACGGATGCCGACACGCTGGTGAGCGCCATTATCGGTTCGGGAGAGTTGCGCCATGTCGTCTGAAGTCGTGTCCGAAACGGCATCCCCCGCAAAACGGAGCCTTGCCAGCCGGATCGCTGCCGTGCCGCTGCTCGGCGTGCTGACCGCGCTGATCGTCATCTTCGTCGTCTCGTGCATGCTCTCGCCGCACTTCCTGACGCCCTACAACATGACGATCATGGCCAGGACGCTCGCCTTCGTCGGGCTCGTTACCCTCGGCCAGTCGATGCTGATGATTCTCGGCGAACTCGACCTGTCGCTCGGCGCGATCGCCGGGCTTTGCGGCGTCGTCGGCGGCATCATGATGGTGCAGATGGGCTGGAACCCGTGGCTGTCGCTGGCACTGTGCCTGGCGCTCGGCACCTTCTGCGGCATGTTCAACGGCTTCCTGGTGGTCGCGCTCCGGTTGCATTCTCTGGTGCTGACCATCGGCATGGCCGGCGTCTATGGCGGCGCCAATCTCGTTGCCACCAAGGGCGTTGCCATCACCGGCATTCCCGACGCCATCAGCTTCCTCGGCAAGAGCGCGCCCTACGGCGTGCCGGTGCCGTTCATGATCCTCGTCGTGGCGCTGATCGTCATCACCTTCATGGCGGTGAAGACGCCGTTCGGCCGGTATCTCTATGCCATCGGCAACAACCCGCCGGCGGCCCGCATGCTCGGCATCCGCGTCGACACCATCCGGGTGCTGGTGTTCGCTGCCGCGGGCTTCCTGTCGGCGCTCGCCGGCATGTTGATGGTTGCCCGCCTCGGCACCGCCCAGCCGTCGATCGGCGAGGGCTGGGTGCTGGCGCCGATTGCCGCCTCGGTCATCGGCGGCGTCGCCACCACCGGCGGCGTCGGCAGCCCGATCGGCGCCATCCTCGGTGCCGCGATCATCGGCATCATCGAGAACATCATCGTGCTGTTCGGCGTCTCGCCCTACTGGCAGTCGGTGGTCTCCGGCGCGATCGTCGTCCTGGCCATCTCCTTCGACTCCATCTCGCGCCGCTACCTGCGCCGCGAAGGCTGAGGCAAGGAACACCCGACCGGGCCTTGTTCGCCCGGCCGGGAGAGAAGAAAGGGAGTGAAAAACAATGAAACTCGGGGTCAATCTCTCCTTCGCCGTCAAACGCTGGCTGGAACCCGAAGCGCTCGCCGCGCTGATCCACGACCGGCTCGGCGTCAAATACGTCCAGTACACCTGGGACCTGACCGATCCGTGGTGGCCGGCGGCCGAGCGCGACCGCTTAGCTGCGGCCTATGCCAAGGCGTTCCGCGATGCCGGTCTCGTAGTGGAAAGCACCTTCGGCGGCCTGGCCTCCTACACCTACAATCACGTCCTTGCCCCGAATGCGGACTTGCGCAAGCTCGGCAAGGAGCACCTGAAGCGCGCCATCGACATGACGGCGGCGATGGAGGTGCCGGCGACCGGCATGCCGTTCGGCTCCTATTCGTCGGCCGATGCGGTCGACCCGGCGCGGCGCGAGGAAATCCTCAAGCTTGCCGAGGAGGCCTGGGTCGAGCTTGCAGCGCACGCGGCCGAGAGCGGCCTTGAGATGCTCTATGTGGAGCCGGTGCCGCTCGGCACGGAGTTCCCGTCCACCGCCGCCGACGGGCTGCGCCTGATGCAGGATCTCGACGGCAAGACCGAGGTGCCGGTGCGGCTTCTGGTCGACTGGGGCCATGCCATGTTCGAGCCGCTGTTCGGCGCGGACGCCAACATGGACCACTGGATGAAAACCTGCGGCGACTACATCGCCGCCTATCACATCCAGCAGACCGACGGCCAGCTCGACCGTCACTGGAGCTTTGCCCAGGACGGCCTTTTGAACAAAGGCGTTCTTGAGGACTTCTGGAAGCGCTACGACCTCAAGGACCAGACCTTCTTTGCCGAATTCGTTTACCCCTTCGAGGCGACCGACGAGTACGTTCTCAATGACATGGTCGCGTCGATGGCGGCGCTCGACGTCGCCAAGGCGGCCTGAAGGCGAGGAAAGCATTCCCCATGAGACGCGTGAAAAAGATCCTCAACGATCCGGCCAAGGTGGTCGAAGAGACGCTGGAAGGCATGAACCTTGCCGGCGACGGCGCCACCAAGCTGCTGCCGGGCAACATCATCGTCGCCGACCGCGAGAAGGCCGAAAAGCCGGCGCTCCTCATCGGCGGCGGCTCCGGCCATGAGCCGATGTTCGCCGGCTATGTGGGGCCGGGGCTCGCCGACGGCGCGGTCTGCGGCCAGGTGTTCGCGGCGCCGAGCCCGGACGCGATCGTTGCCGCCACCAAGGCCGTCGATTGCGGCAAGGGCGTCCTCTACGTCTACGGCAACTATTCCGGCGACAACATGAACTTCGACATCGGCGCGGAACTCGCCGAGGAGGACGAGGACATCGCGACCCGGACCGTGCGGGTCCGCGATGACGTCGCTGCGGCGCCGCCGGAGCGCATGGACGACCGGCGCGGCATTGCCGGCGATTTCTTCGTCATCAAGGTGGCGGGCGCGGCTTCAGAGGCCGTCGATACGCTGGAGGAACTCCACCGCATCGCCGCCAAGGCGGAGGCCAACACCCGCTCCATCGGCATTGCCGTTTCGGCCGGCTCGATCCCGGAGACGGGCGAGCCGACCTTCGAGCTCGGCGAGGACGAGATCGAGATCGGCATGGGCGCCCATGGCGAGCCGGGGGCAAAGCGCCAGAAGCTGGCGCCGGCCGACGAGATCGTCGACCAGATGATGGACCTCCTGCTTGTCGACCTGCCGTTCGAGAAAGGCGATGAGGTCGCGCTCCTCATCAACAATCTCGGCTCGTCGACGCCGATGGAGCTGTTCGTCGCCAACCGGCGGGTGCGGGCGCGGCTGGCGGATGCCGGCATCACCGTCCACCGCACGGAGGTCGGCCCGTTCATCACCTCCCAGGAGATGGCCGGCTACTCGATCACCCTGATGCGCCTCGACGACGAGTTGAAGGGCTATCTCGATGCCCCGGCGTCCTCGCTGGCCTATTCGAACTGACGGAGGGTGCCCCGATGACCACGGAACTTGATGTCGCCGGCGTGAAGGGCATGTTCGTTGCCGCCTGCGACGCGATGCTGGCCAATATCGAACTCCTGACCCACGCCGACCAGGCGATCGGTGACGGCGACCACGGCGTCGGCATGAAGCGCGGCTTTTCCGCCGCGCTCGCCTTCCTGAAGGAGAACGAACCGGCGACCGTCGGCGAGGTCTTCAAGGGGGTTGGCGGCGCCATCATGTCGGCCTCGGGCGGAGCCTCGGGAGCGATCTTCGGCACCTTCTTCCGGGCCGGCAACAAGACCCTCGGCGATGCGACGACGCTGGACGGCGCCGGCTTTGCGGCCTTCCTGAAGGCCGGTCTCGAAGCGGTCGAGAAGCGCGGCGGCGCCGGGCCCGGCGGCAAGACCGTGATCGATGCCATCGATCCGGCGGCAAAGGCCGCGGCCGACGCCGGCGACGACCTTGAGGCCGTTCTGTCCGCTGCGACGACCGCGGCCAAGGAGGGCGTCGAGGCGACGAAATCGATGATCGCGACCACCGGCAAGGCCCGCACGCTCGGCGAGCGCTCGCTCGGCCATCCGGACCCGGGCGCGATCTCGTTCTCCATCGTGATCGGCGCGATGGCAAAGGCCGTCGCCGGGGCGGACGTCGCCGCGACCTGATCTCCCAAGTCTGCCCCGGAGCGGCGCCAAGACCGCCCGGGACCGGCGCGACACGCGCCCGCAGCGCCTAGAAAAACATGGACCGGTTGCCGCCGGGCGCTTCGCCCGGCGCAGGGAAGGAATTTGTCCGATGACATCGTTCTGGATCGGCACGAGCTGGAAGATGAACAACACCATCGCCGAGACGCGGTCCTATCTGACCGAGCTCGCCGCGGCGCCCTTGCCCGACGCCATGTCGGTGTTCGTCGTGCCGTCCTTCACCGCGCTGCCGGCGGCGCGCGAGACGATCGGCGATGCGCCCGTCCATCTCGGCGCCCAGAACATGCACTGGGACGAGAAGGGCGCCCATACCGGCGAGATCTCGCCGCTGATGCTCCTGGAATGCGGCGTGGAGATCGTCGAGCTCGGCCATTCGGAGCGGCGCACCGACCAGGCCGAGAGTGATGCCGACGTCAATGCCAAGGTCCGCTCGGCGATTGCCCATGACCTGCGCCCGCTCGTCTGCGTCGGCGACCACGAGGAGGAGCTTGCCGCCGGTGCTTCGGCGGAGACCGTGATCCGCCAGGTGAAGCTGGCGTTTTCCGGCATCGACACCTCGCAGCTCTCGCGCTCCCTGATCGCCTATGAGCCGGTCTGGGCGATCGGCGAATCGGGCCGGGTCGCGAGCCCGGAGCACGTGGAAGCCGTGCACCGCGCCGTGCGCGACCTGCTCGACACGCACGGCCTTGCCTCCGTGCCGGTGCTCTATGGCGGCAGCGTCAATGCCGGCAACGCCGGCGCGCTTGCCGCCACGAAGGGCGTCGGCGGGCTCTTCGTCGGCCGTTCGGCCTGGACCGCGGGCGGCTTCCTGGAGGTCATCGCGGCGGCGGAGAAGGGTCTTGGTGCACGGAGTGCGGCAGCGAGCGTCTAGCCGCGTTCTGCACGCAAAAGGCGAAGTCCGCCTTACATGTGTAATTCCGATACGAAAACTTGTTGCGAATTTGTCGCGCCTCGGCCGAACATGATGCCGGAGCAGGGGGCGTTGGCGCGTCCGATATTGCCAAAAGAATAAATAAAGCAATTAGATGTGGCGCTAACCGTTCCGAAAACTAATGTATCGATAGATTGACAAAAGTTCAGACCCGGAATAGCATTCCGGCAATGGATGAGGTCCGGTTCGGCGGACGGGATGCGAGGCATTTGCGGCGTCCCAACGGACACATCATCCGGAACGGCTTCGCCGGCGGATAACGCCGGTGTCAGCGCAGGGTCGAGGGCGTCGCTCCTTCCTCGTGACGTCGCCGGCCGGAGGGAACAACAATGGCGATCGCTTTCGGTTGCAGCAGGGCCGGTACGGCCTTGAACGAAAAGTTCGGACCCTATCTGGCGAAGAACGGGAACGAGGTCGACGACTTCGGACCCTTCGACGACACGCCGGTGCTCTCTGCCGATACCGCCCACGCCCTTTCGAAACCGATTGCGGCGGGGAGGAACGAGGCGAGCCGGATCTGATACGGCCGGCAAAAGGGCCCCATTGTTGACCGTTCCGCGCTTGACGCCGATGCTGGGCCATCCAGCCGTTTCATTGGAGATTTGATTATGGACGACAAGCTCTCCCAGATCCGCCGGCACACGGTGATCGTCGCCGACAGCGGCGACATTGAGAGCATCCGCGCGGTGGAGCCGCAGGACTGCACGACCAATCCGTCGCTGATCCTGCGCGCCGCGAAGATGCCGGCCTATGAGGAATATGTGAGCGACGCCGTTGCCTGGGCAAGGCGCCAGGCGGACGACGACACATGGGTCGACCATGCGCTCGACCGGCTCGCCGTCAATTTCGGCGCCGAGCTGACACGGATCGTGCCCGGCGTCGTCTCCACCGAGGTGGATGCGCGGCTCTCCTTCGATACCGAGGGCACGATCGCCAAGGCCGAACGCCTCATCAAGCTCTATGAAGAGGTCGGCGTTGGCCGGGAGCGCATCCTGATCAAGGTCGCGGCGACCTGGGAAGGCATTCGCGCCGCCGAAGTGCTCGAAAAGCGCGGCATCCGCTGCAATCTGACGCTGATCTTCAGCCTTGCCCAGGCGATTGCCTGCGCGGAGGCCGGCGCGTTCCTGATCTCGCCCTTCGTCGGGCGCATCCTCGACTGGTACGCCAAGTCGACCGGCAAGACCTACGACGCCGAGACCGATCCGGGCGTGAAGTCGGTCACGGAGATCTACAACTACTATCGCAAGTACGGCTACAAGACCGTCGTCATGGGTGCCTCGTTCCGCAATACCGGCGAGGTCGAGGCCCTCAATGGCTGTGACCGGCTGACGGTGGGCCCGAACCTTCTCGGCGAGCTTGCCAGCGAGACCGGCGATGTGCCGGTGCGCCTGACGCCGCCGGACGGTCCGCCCGAGACCCCGCCGGCGCCGCTGACGGAAGAAGAGTTCCGCTGGCGCCTCAATTCCGATGCCATGGCGACGGAAAAGCTCGCCGAGGGCATCCGGCTGTTCCACCGGGACGCCGAACAACTGCGCGAATTTGTGCGCACGCACAAAGCGCCCCAGGCCGTCGCCTAAAGGCGGCCCATGTGGCGGCGCCCTCGGCCGGTCGGCCCTCCTCCCACCGATCGGCCGAAGAGACACACCCGCGTGCCTCAACCGCCGGCGGACGACCGCGCTCCGGTTCCTATCTGGCCGGACTGCGGCCGTCCGTCGGCGGAATTTTTTTCAGAGCGATTTTCCGGTCAAAAATGGACGACGCTCCGGCGTCGCAACCTCGACGCCAACGGCGTCGCAAGGCCGACCGGCCGCCGGCGCCTTCGCGCCGCCCCGTCGGAGGCTAGCGGGCGCAGCCCGCGCTCAGCCGTGAGACACCTCGAAGCCAAAGGCTTCGCAAGCGCGACCGCGCGCCGGCGCCTATGCGCCGCCCCGTCGGAGCGGTGCGCGAAGCGCATTCGCGTGAGACATGAAAAATGGTGCGGACGGCGGGACTCGAACCCGCATGGCCGAAGCCGAGGGATTTTAAGTCCCTTGTGTCTACCGATTCCACCACGTCCGCGTGCAAGGGGCGGCGACACGTAACCGTGCGGCCCATTGTCCTTGCAAATATCAAAATCCGTTTGTCGTGCCAAACGCTTCTGTCGTAAAAGCCGCGGCGTGCGGCGACCCGGCGCGTCTGGCGGGACGCTGCGGCATGTTGCGTTTGCGGCTCCGCACGCTACATGCAGGGACTGACTTTTGGCATGCGCGGCCGGCGCGGAACCGGTTCGGGCACAAGCGCTCCGGCACGAAAGGGTGGTGCGATGACACGGCGGGCCTATGTCGACCATCACCGGCGGATCTGCGTCTTCTGGAGCCCGAAATCGGCCTCGCGCACGATTCTTGCCTGGTACGCCGAGGCGTTTTGCGGCATCACCCGGCTGGCGCGCACCGATGCGCGGCGGCTGACCCAGATCGCCAATTACGACGTGGTTCGCGCATCTTATCTGGTCAACCGCGAGCGCTATTTTTCCGCCGCCTTCGTGCGCCATCCGGCGACGCGTCTGCTCAGCGCCTATCTCAACAAGTTCGTGCGCGCCAAGCAGCGCCCGCTCGAGGCCTTTACCGATCTTGCGCCCTATGCCCGCACGGCGGTGCGGGAGATCGCGGCGCTGAAGGGCGAGCGGTTCGACGCGGAGAGCTATGAGGGCATTTCCTTTGCCGACCTCCTCGATCTCTGCGAGGCGCGGATCAGGGCGCGCGGCGTCGAGCCCGACCTCAACGCCCACTGGAACACCCAGGTGCCGTTCGTCGCGCCGGTGGTGAAGCTCTCATACGACCATGTGGTGGCGGTGGAGACACTCGCCGACGACATGGCGCCGCTCGTTGCCGCGTTCGGCGGCAGCGGAGCGGAGGAAATCCGCAACCGCACCGCGCTTCACGCCAACGCCGAGGACGCAACCGGCGATGCCCCGAACCACAGCGAAGCGAAGACGGGGGCGGTGGAAACCCCCTCCGTCCGGCTCGCCGGCGAGCGGCTCGACCCGTCCGCCTTCCTCACCGAGACCATCCTTGCCCGGATCGGCGAGGTGTTCGCCCAGGATTTCGAGTATCTCGGCTACGATCCGATGGCGCCGGACCGGCCGCCGGCCATCCGCACCCGCAACAAGCCGGAGATTCACCACGACCCGATGCGCGAGATTTGCCGCCGGCGTGCAAATCGCGCCTTCGGCGCGCGCAAGCTGAAGCGGTTCTATGCGGAACGGCGCAAGCGGAGCGCGGACGATGCCTGAGGCAACGCCATTCGTCTCTAGGGGCGCGCTCACGGTCGTCTTTCCAGACATCCTGGCTGAGCGGGCCGGGCGCGAGACGCTGATCGTCACCGGCTCGCCGCGCGGCGGCACTTCTGCCGTTGCTTATGCGCTGAGGCGGCTCGACTATTGTCTCGGCGACCGGATCGGCTCCAACAATCACGAAGACCTCGATTTCCTTGCCGCCTTCGACGAGGCCAGCGCACGAAAGCGCAAGGCGGCTCTCGGCGCGCTGATCGCGGCGCGCAACGCGATCTATTCCCGCTGGGGCTTCAAGCTGCCGAAGGCGGCGCTCCACCTTGCCGAATTTGCCGGCCTTGCCCGCGATCCGGTCGGCGTCATCATCTACCGCAATCCGCTCGCCGTCGGCCGCTCGATCGTCAATCGCGGGCCGAAATTCCCGCAAGGCTCGGAAGGGCTCCTGAAAGGTGTGGTCGTCGCGGCGGAGCGGATGCGGTCCGTGTCGGATCAGCTCCTCGCCGCGCGGCTGCCGGCGGTGCTGATCGATTTCGACCGGTTCCGGGACGATGCGCGCGGCAATCTCGCCGCGCTCATGGAGCTTCTGGCGCTCAAGGCCGATGCCGCCGATATCGATGCGATCGCCGCCGATATTGCCGAGCCGGGCTACAAGAAGATGCCGGGACAGCGCGAAAGCGCGGTTTAGCCTACCGGGCCCTTGGCGATCGGCGGCTGGAAGGCGAGGCCCATGTCCCAGGGGAAGTAGATCCAGGTGTCCTGGGAGACCTCGGTGATGAAGGTGTCGACCAGCGGCCGGCCCTTCGGCTTGGCGTAGACGGTGGCGAAATGGGCGTCCGGCAGGATCTCGCGGACGACGCCCGCGGTCTTGCCGGTATCGACCAGGTCGTCGACGACGAGAACGCCCGCGCCCTTGCCGCCGGCCTTGTCGACGACGTCCTTGGCGACCTGTTTCAGGATCATCAGTTCACCCTGGTCACGGTAATTGTGCCGCGAGGCGATGCAGATGGTCTCGATCAGGCGGATGCCGAGCTCGCGCGAGACGACGGCTGCGGGAACGAGCCCGCCGCGGGTGATGCAGACGATGGCCTCGAACGGTCCGTCGGCGGATATCCGCCAGGCGAGCGCGCGCGCGTCGCGGTGGAACTGGTCCCAGGATACCGGAAAGATCTTTTCGGGGCTCGTCGGTTCGGACATCGCTCAACTCGTCTTGTCGTTTTTCGCGAGCCCTTCCAGCATCTTTTGAACGTCTGCGGCGGCTTCCTCCAGGAGGTCGGCGTCGCGCGCGCGGATGACGATGCGGGTGGAGAAGATCTCGCCGTCGAAATAGGGGTAGGAGCCGATGGCGGTGCCGGGATGGGCATCCTGGATTTCGCCGAGCGGCGTGGCGACAATGCCTTCCGGGCGATGCGCCTCGATGGTTTTAGACAGCATCTTGCGGCCGGTGGCAAGGCGCGGCGCAAGGCCGTCGAACATCGCCTGCATGACGGAGGGCACGCCGGCCATGACGAAGACGTTGCCGATGTGAAAGCCGGGCAGGCCGGAGACGGGATTGTCGATGAGATCGGCGCCCTTCGGCACCCTCGCCATGCGCCGGCGGCCGGGGGTCAGGTCGCCCTCGGCGTAGCGCTCCTTCATCATGGCAAGGATGCGCTCGTCCTCCACGACGGGGGCCTCGAAGGCCGCCGCGACGGCGTCGGCGGTGACGTCGTCATGGGTCGGGCCGATGCCGCCGGTGGTGAAGACGTAGTCGCAGCGCAGGCGCAGGACGTTGATCGCCTCGACGATGCGCGGCAACTCGTCCGGCACGATGCGCACCTCGCGCAAATCGATGCCGATCGCCGTCATATAGTCGGCGAGGAAGCCGATGTTCTTGTCCTTGGTGCGGCCGGAGAGAATCTCATCGCCGATGACGATGACGGCCGCGGTGACGATCTCTTGTGCTGGCGAGGCAGACATGGTCCGCGTTCAGCCCCCGTTGTCGCAAGATTCGTGTCCGCGCGGCCCCTCCGGCAGTCTCGCCGAACGCGCAAGGGAAGGGTAAATCAGGCGGGCTGAGCGCTCAAGCGGGCATCTCGCGCATCTCATACATCTCATGCGGGGGCCGGGTGCGGCGGCTGCCAGCTATAGATCCAGTCGAAGCGCGACAGCAGCCTTTCGGAGGGAATGAGCTGCAGGGCGGTGTCGCGGGCGGCGGCCGAAAATCCGCGCAGGTGATAGATGCGGTCGTTCTTCAGGGCCGTTGCGATCACCCGTTCGACGCGCTTGCGGCGCAGGCCCTGGTATCGCTTCAGGACGTCGGCGATATCGTCGGAGCGGGACAGAAGGTCGCCGAGGACGGCGCCGTCCTCGATCGCCATCGCCGCGCCCTGGGCCATGAAGGGCAGCATGGCATGGGCCGAATCGCCGAGCAGGGCGATGCGGCCGCTGTACCACGGGCTGCCGGTCGGCATGCCGCAGAGCGCCCATTTCAGCCAAGTCTCCGGCAGCGACAGCAGATTGAGGACGCGGTCCGGCCAGCCGGAAAAGCGCGACAGCAGCACCTCGCGGTCGCCTTCGGCGTTCCAGCCTTCCTCGTTCCAGTCGTCGTTGACGATGGCGACGAGGTTGAATTCGTTGCCGGCGTGGATCGGGTAGTGGACGAGGTGGACGCCGTCGCCGAACCAGACGACGGAATCGCGCAGGAAATCGGCCGGGATGTCGCTTGCCGGAACGATGGCGCGCCAGGCGGTGCGGCCGGTAAATGCGGCGCCAGGCAGGCCGAGGCCGAGCCGGCGGACGCTCGACCAGACGCCGTCGGCACCGATCAGAAGGTCGCCCCGGTAGGTCTCCTCGTGATCGCCGACGGCGACCGTTGCCGAGGCGCCGGTGTCGTCCTGGTCGACGCCTTTAAGCGTGGCGCCGAGGTGGATCTCGATGCGGGGGTCGCGCTGGGCGGCCTGGTGGAGGGCGTCCTGCAGGTCGGCCCGGTGCACCACCCAGTAAGGCGATCCGTAGCGCGGCATCGCCCGCGTACCGAACTCGATGCGGTTCAGCTCGCCGCCGGTGCGGGCAGAACAGATGCGCAGCCGTTCCACGGCGACGGCATCGGAATGGAGCGGATTGCCGAGGCCGAGGTCAAGGAGAACGCGGCTGGCATTGGGCGAGATCTGCAGGCCGGCACCGACCTCGCGGACGATGCTGGCGCGTTCCAGGAGGGTGACGGAAAGCCCGGCACGGGCGATGCACAACGCAGCCGTCAGCCCGCCGATGCCGGCGCCGACGACAATGGCACTCTTTTCGGACATGGATTCTTGCGGTCTATTCCGCTGCTTCGGCGTGCCACACGCAGTCGGCCGGCTCGGCGCTGTCGGAGGCAACATCGGGATCATAGACGTAGCGGGCGCCGCAATAGGGGCAGAGCGCTTCTGAGTCGCCGCCCATGTCGAGGAAGACATGGGGATGGTCGAAGGGCGGCGAGGCCCCGATGCACATGAACTCCTTGACGCCGATGCGGATCGTCTCGACCCCGTGGTCGTTGCGGAAATGGGGGGTTACATGCTGCGCCATGGTGCCGTGTCCGACTTGTTGGATATCGGCGGGACACTAGAGCATTTGCGCCCCATATTGAAGTCATTCCGGGAAACGGATGAACGGGCGGTGCGGTCCGGAGCGACGCGGCGTTGAAAAGCCGCCGCCAGGGGCTATGTTGAGGCAGCCTCGGGGCCGCGCCCGTCCGGTGTGCCGGCCCGTTCCCAGAACCTGCAACGAGCCTCCATGACCCATTTCGATTCCGACGGCGTTTCCATCGCCTATTACGAAGAAGGCGAGGGGACGCCGATCCTCCTCATCCACGGCTTTGCCTCCAACGCCCACGTCAACTGGGTCTATCCCGGCTGGGTGCGCGATCTTTCGCGTGCCGGCCGGCGGGTGATCGCCGTCGACAATCGCGGCCACGGCGACAGCGAGAAGCTCTACGACACGGAGGCCTACGGCGCGCCGACCATGGCGGAGGACGCGAAGCGGCTGCTCGATCACCTCGACATCGAGCGGGCCGACGTCATGGGCTATTCCATGGGCGCGCGGATCACCGCGTTCCTCGGCCTCAACCATCCGGACCGGGTGCGCAGCGTCATCTTCGGCGGCCTCGGCTACGGCATGGTCACCGGGGTCGGGACGCCCGAGCCGATCGCCGCAGCGCTGGAGGCGCCGTCCCTCGACGATGTTCGCCACGCCACCGGGCGCACCTTCCGCCAGTTCGCCGAGCAGACCGGCTCGGATCTGAAGGCGCTCGCCGCCTGCATGCGCTCCTCGCGCCAGAAGATCGCGCCGGAGATGCTGTCGGAGCTGCAGCCGCCGGCGCTGGTTGCGGTCGGCACGCGCGACGCAATTGCCGGCTCGCCCCAGGCGCTCGCCGACCTCATCCCGAACGCCGAGGTGCTGCACATCCCCGACCGCGACCACATGCTTTCGGTCGGCGACAAGGTCTACAAGGCCGGCGTGATGGACTTTTTGGCGCGGCTGGACTGAGGCTTCTACCGGCCGGTGAATTGCGGCCGGCGCTTTTCCAGGAAGGCGGCGCGGCCTTCGGCAAAGTCGGCGCTATCGAAGCAGGCGTCGGTCATGGCGCGGATCGCCGCCATGTCGACGCTGCCCGGCTCGGCCGTCACCGCGTCGATGGCGGCCTTGGCCGCCTTCAGGGTCAGCGGCGCGTTTTCGGCGATGGTGGCGGCGAGCTTGCGGGTCCCGGCCTCCAGGTCGGCGGCGGCAAAGACGCCTTCCACGAGGCCGATCGCCAGCGCCTCGTCGTGGCCAACGCGGCGGGCGGTGAAGAACAGGTCCTTGGCGCGGGCTGGGCCCGTCAGCTTGACGACGTCGCGAACCGCATCGGGCGGGTAGCCGACGCCGAGCCGGCCGGCGGGGATCGAGAACAGGGCATCATCAGAAGCGATGCGCATGTCGGTGGCGACCGCAAGGCCGACGCCGCCGCCGAAGCAGAAGCCGCGGATCATGGCGAGCGTCGGTTTCGTTGCCTCGCGCAGCGCCGCGAACGCCTCGGCATTGGCCTCCTCATAGGCGCGGGCGGTGTCGGCGTCGCGCCGCACGGTCTCGAATTCGGAGATGTCGGCGCCGGAGACGAAGGCGGCCTCGCCGGCGCCGGCAACGACGATGAGGCGGACGTCGTCGTCGGCCTCCAGGGTGCGCACGGCGTCCGGGATCGCCTGCCACATGGCGAGGTTCACGGCGTTGCGGCGGCGGGCGTTGTCGACGATCAGCCAGCCGATCGGCGCCTCCACCCGGCAGACGATGCGCCCTTCGGCCTCGCCGTTTTCTTCCGCTTCCGTTGCCGTCGTCGTTGTGTCCTCGGTCATTTCCGTTGCCCTGTTCTTCCGTGTGCCGGTCCGGCCCGTCGCGCCCGCCATTGCGGTTTCGCAATCTAATGTGATGGGCCGGTGATGGTATGCTTTGTTTAAAGCTCTATGTTATGGGGAAGAAAATTCCAACGGGGACCGTCGACCATGGCGCAACCAAATGTCCGCATAGAGAACACGCTTGCCACCCACGATCCGGTCTGGACGCGGATTCGCGAAGAGGCCGAGGAGATCGTCGGGCGCGAGCCGCAGCTTGCCGGCTTTCTCTATGAAAGCATCCTCAACCATCCGACGCTCGAGGACGCGATCATCGCCCGTCTTGCCGCCCGGCTCGACCACGGTGCGGTTCCGGCCAGCCACATCCGCTCGGCCTATGACGACGCCCTTGGCGACGATCCGTCGCTGCGCGATGCGTTCCGCGTCGACATCGCGGCCGTCTTCGACCGCGATCCGGCCTGCAACCGCTATATCGACCCGGTGCTCTACTTCAAGGGCTTCCATGCCCTGCAGACCCAGCGGCTCGGCCACTGGCTGTGGAAGCACAATCGCGAGGACTTCGCGCTCTACCTGCAGAGCCGGTCCTCGGAGATTTTCCAGGTCGACATCCATCCGGCCGTGCCGATCGGGCGCAGCATCTTCCTCGACCACGCCACCGGCCTCGTCGTCGGCGGCACGGCTGTGATCGAGGACGAGGTGTCGATCCTGCAAGGGGTAACGCTCGGCGGCACCGGCAAGGAGACCGGTGACCGGCATCCGAAGATCCGCACGGGCGTCCTGATCGGCGCCGGCGCCAAGATCCTCGGCAACATCGAAATCGGCTGCTGCTCGCGGATTGCCGCGGGCTCCGTGGTCCTGCGCGACGTGCCTGCCGCTGTGACGGTCGCTGGCGTTCCTGCCAAAATCGTCGGCCGGGCGGGTTGCGCCGAGCCGTCAATCATGATGGACCAGACCCTTGCCGAGCGCGACGAGGCCGGCGATTCGGACTGAACCGCCGGAACCTTGCCTTCGCGCCAATCGTTTCACCGATACGTCCGTCCCAAGGGGCGTTCTTTTCAAAAGACCAGGGAGACGGCGCATTGAAGCGCGACGAAATCACCAAGCTTGAAGCCTATCTGCGGAAAAAATTCGAACTGCCGAAAATCGGCGTGCGGGCGCGGCCGCAAAAGGACGATTCCGCCGAGGTCTATATCGGCGACGAATTCATTGGCGTCCTGTTCCGCGACGAGGAGGACGGCGATCTGTCCTGGAACTTCCAGATGGCGATCCTGGAGTTCGACCTGGAGGAGTAGGGCGTCCGCCGCTACTTTCTTATCCGCATCCTGTCGATGAGCATCCGGATGGCCGGGTCGAGCCTTGCCCAATCCTTCAGCATCGGCTTGCGGAACCGGTAGGAGACCGCCAGCGCCTCGCCGATATGGATGGCGCGCAGGCAGGTCACCGGGACGATCCGCTCGCCGGTCTTGGAACAGCGGGCCGAGAACGGATCAGTCGAGCCGGGCTCGAAGAACACCTCTTCGGAATCGTAGCCGGAGCCGGGCTGCAGGTCGCGCGAGACGAGGCCTGCCGGCCCCGGCTTGTCGCCTTCCTCAAAGAACCGGGCGTAGAGCCCGATGAGCCGGGTCGTGGAATCGACCTGGTCGCGGCGCGGCTGCAGCGCCAGGAAGAGGAGCGGTGCGTTCGGCGTGACGTCGTCGAAGGCGCTGGCGTTCTTCGCCGAATAGCCGGTAAGGCTCGGCCAGTGGACGACGAGGTCGAGCCGGTCCCATCGGCCGTCCTGGCGCTGGTCGGCAAAGCGGATCATGTTGCCCGGAATGGCGAGTTTTTCGCCGGCGATCTCCACGGTCACCGGCGTCGGGTCGGCGGTGAAGCCGGCCATCTGGGCCTCGCCGCCGAGCCAGTAGACCGCGAAATTGGCAATGCCGATGAAGGCTGCGACGACGCCGGCGATGACGGCGGCGGGCAGCCAGACGCTGCGGGAAGAGGCCGGTTCTGATGCTGTGGCGGTGGTCACGTTGCCCCCGATTGCGGCGAGACGGGCCGGTTCGGCCGTCCCGATGCCGAAAAAATCCCCGGCCAGACGCTCCAAAACGGCACAGGCCGCATCATGATTTTCCCGACGATTGTCCCATTATGGTTAACGATCGCTTAAGGATTGGCGGAAAGGCGCCGATCCGGGGCGTCCGGTACGGCCCTTGCGAGTCCTTGTGCGAACGCCGGAACCTGTCCGGAATCGACACGCATGGTGAAGAAAGCGTGAAAGGGACCCCGATGATCGCCGGAGAACTCCTCGTCGTTGGCTATGCAATCGCCACCGGCTTCGTCGCCGCCGGAATGCTCGGCAGCTTCTACCAGCTCCTGACCCGGCGTCCGCCGAGCTTCGTGCTTTCGGTCGACACCTGGTGGACGATCATCTCCTCCACGGTGATGTGTGCGTTCGCCGGACCCTTCATCATCATGCGCAACGCCCTGCGCGGCCGGCGCATCGAGCATCGCCCGCTCGGCTGGCTGGCCGCCTCCACGGCGATTGCCGCCGGCTGGAGCCTGTGCTCGGGCATCGTCGTCCTGGAGATGACGCTGTCCGTGGTCTCGTAGGACCCTGCATTCCGTCAATGACGTCGGGCCGGATTTTTCCTAGGCTTTGCCCGCGAATCCCACCCGATGTCCGAGGAGTTTTCGATGCCCCTTTATGCGCTTGGAACCACCGGGCCGACGTTGCCGGAAGAGGGCGCCTACTGGGTCGCGCCCGATGCCCAGGTGATCGGCGCCGTGATCCTTGCCAAAGACGCCAGCGTCTGGTGGGGCGCGGTCCTGAGGGGCGACAACGAGCCGATCACGGTCGGCGAAGGCTCCAACATCCAGGATGGCTCGATCCTGCACACAGACATGGGCTATCCGTTGACGATCGGCCGCGACTGCACCGTCGGCCACGGGGTCATCCTGCACGGCTGCACCATCGGCAACAACAGCCTGATCGGCATGGGCGCGACGATCCTCAACGGCGCCGTCATCGGCGACAACTGCCTGATCGGTGCCAATGCGCTGGTCACCGAAGGCAAGGTGATCCCCGACAATTCGCTGGTGGTCGGGGCGCCGGCCAAGGTCGTGCGCGAACTCGACGACAAGGCGATCGCCGGCCTCAGCGAGTCCGCCCGCAGCTATGTGCGCAACTGGCAACGCTTTGCCGGCGAACTCCGCGAACTCTGATTTTTCCTGAACAAACCGCCGCTTGACACACGGCAAAAAAGTGAGCCGGCCCGGGGGTAACGGGCCGGCTCTTCAAGACCCGGTCTGGGTGGGGACGGGGAGGGTGGGGACACGACCGGGCCTGAAACTGTCGCTCACCAATTCCCGTTGTCGCGTCAGCGTTTGGCGAGACTGCCGACGGCTGTGACGCGGTTGTCCGTTATGCGCTTCCAGCGGGCACTGTCGGTCTCCGACTGGCGTTTCACGTAACGGTATTCGGTCTCGTTCCACGGCAGCACCGCGCCGACCTGATTGTCGAGCACGAAGTCGCCGCGGTCGGTGCGCACCGTCAGGACGGCGTGTCCGTCGCCGGCCGTATCGCGCACCACGGTGATCAGGAGGGCGCTTTTCGGCCACCCGCGATCGGCGAGAATCCGCGCCTTCAGCAGCACGTAGTCCTCGCAATCGCCCTCGGTCGTCGGATAGGTCCAGTATTCGGCGACCTTGTAGAGTTCCTGGTCCGTCACCGGCTTGATGCGGCCGTTGACGTAGTCGTTGATCTCGATCATCTCGTTCCAGCGCGACCGGGTGAGCTGCACGACCTTGGCCGTTTTCGACCGGCTGCTGCATTCACCCCGGTTGGCCTTGCAGAACTGCACATGACCGATGGGCGCGGTGGTGTTGCCCGCGGTTGGCATGAACCGTTCTGCGTGGAGCCGTGCGGCGGATGCAGTGCTTGTACCCAGAAGCAATGCCCCCACTGCCGCAAGAATAACTAAGTGTCCCTGTTGCCTGCTCGCCATGATGTTACCCTCCCTCATGGTGGTCACACTATGGCAGAGACGTTTTTATCTTGAGATAAGTTTTGTAATACTATTTGAGTTAAACTGTAATTGCATTTATATTAGATTTTTGTCTTGTTTTACGAAAATTAGAACTGCATTTGAGTCAACTTTGAACGATTTCCGAAAGGCTTTGGGAATGCTTCGATGCGCTTGGGTTTTTGGGCGATCGGCGGCTCAGACAGGCCGGTCCGATGCGTCGGCGGTGGCGCACCGAGGGCGGGGGACGGGAAGGGGAGCCTGAGGACATATGCGCGCTTTATTGCGCGCCTCCCGGCAGGCGGGGCCGGGCGCAGGTCGCCGCTCCGGTTCGCCGATCCGGCTCCCATTCGGCAGGCGCAAACGAAAAACGCCCGCGCGGCTCAGCCGGCGGGCGGTGTCGTCAGGCGCAGATCAAGGGCGCGCTGCAGCGCTACATGTTCTTTCGGAGGGAATCTTCGCTCTGCACGGAGGCGAATTCGACCGCGATGCCCTTTTCCAGGTGGCGCACGACGCGGGCGCGCATCTTGCCGAGGGTCACCGGGGTGCCGATGGCCGGCTTGACGCCGATCACCACGGCAGCGCCGGACAGCGACACGTCGATCGCCTGGCAGCGATAGGTGCGGCCGTCGTCGAGGGTGAGGTCGGTGATCGGATTGTCCGGGATGATGCGCTCGTGGCGGCGGTCTTCCGGCAGGTTGAGGATGTAGCGGTTGGCGAGCCAGGTGAGCTGGTCGGCGAGCTTTTCGCGCTTGCGCGGCGTCGCGTCGACGCTCATGGCAAACCCGCCCTCGGTGTAGCGGGTGATGTTGCCCTCGATGCGGCCGATATGGTCGATATAGGCGATCACGCGTTCGCCGATATTGCCGATGATCGGGGTGACGAGGCTGGCGCCGCCGGGCGACATGTCTGTCACCTGGCAGGGATATTCGGTGCGGTTCTCCAGCATGAAACGGCCGAGAAGGCTGACCTGAACCCGCTGGAACTGGCGGCGTTCGGCCTTGCGCATCGCTTCCAGGCGCTCGTGCGTTTCTATGGAGGCGATCTTCATTGACTGTCCGCGAACCCAACTGCCTCGTTGCGCGGCACGGGATCGGCCCCTGTCGCGTCGGAGGATGTTAGTGGCAAGAGGGTTAACAAGCGGTAAGACCGCCGCAGGATTCCGCCTTTTTGGGTTAAATGAATACGATGCTTACAACAAAGCGCTGTTCAATCTGGGATTATTGCCGGCCACCCTGGTAGAGCGTGAGATGTCCGAAGCGTCCGAGCATGCCGCCGACGGCCGGATTGATCACGATGTCGTTATCGTCGATGGCATCGGCCGCGCGCAGGAAATACGGCTTCTCGTCCGGCCAGATCAGGCGCACCGACACGATCTCCTGGGTCATGATCGGCTGGATGCCGAGCCAGTAGGGCTGCTCCACCGGCGTGCAGGTGCCGAGCACGCGGCTGTAGGTCCCCGTCTGCTCGCCGAAGCGCAGCGGCAGAAGCAAGAGCTCGAAATTGAGCGACTTGCCGGTCTCGGTAGACCCCTTGAAGCCGAAGACGGCGGCGGCGGCGTCTTCCGTGACGGCGGCCAGCATGGTGGCGACGGCCTCGCGATCGCGGCCCTGCCACAGGCGCAGGAACTCGCGTTCCTTCAATTCGCGGCAGAAGGCGGCGCACATGCGCGTGCCGGCGAGGCGGAACGGGTAGGTCTGGCTGCCGGCCGCCTCCAGGATAAAGGTGTCGCCGAGGATCTCGCGGATGTCGCTCGGCTCGATGTCGCGGCGTTCCGGTGCCGGCTGGTCCCCCCGGAGCCTGCTCCAGTAATCGTAGATCCGTCGTGTTGCGGCGAGTTTCATTTTGCCACCCCTGGTTCTCACTGTCCCAAATGGGCCCGTCGTGTCCCGTGGCGGAACATTGCGGGCGCGATTTCTCTTCCCCGCGGGCCTAGCAGCACGTCGCGTGCCAGTTCGGGCCGTGGAACCGGAATTAAGGATAACGGGGTGTTTTCGTTGAAAAATACCGGCGGCTTTGGCACCTTGCGGATATTCCATTGACGCCGCTCGGGGTGTCATTGCACCGGAATCGTACGATTCCCGAAAGGGAGTTGACCAGGAGGCACTGGTTACAACCCGCGCAATCAAGCGATTGCGCGGGTCTTTTTTTCACCCGGGCAAAGGCCAATGGTTAACGCCGAACGGCTATCTTCCTGATTTTTCGCGGCTTTTTCTACGGACAAACCCGTAGATCCGGGCCTGCGACGCCGTTTTCTCGCCCAACCGGGTTGACAGGGTGGTGGCGACGGGCACGACATGCGGCGCGGTCGCGAAAAGCGGGTCCCACGCCCCGGGACACACGCATCGGCGCGCCCGAGAACAAACTCCTCCGCAGGGCCGTTGAGGCCGCATGCGCAATGAAAGGCAAGACGTGACGCACCGTGAGGACGCGCCGTTCGGCGAGGCGCCGAAAGAGCCGATGTTCAACCTGCCGCCGGTGATCCTCTGGCTCAGCGGATTTATGGTCGTCATCCATGCGATCCGCGCCTTCCTGCTCGACCAGGTGCAGGATGTCGACGTCATGGTGCTGTTTGCCTTCCTGCCGATGCGCTACGACCCGGAGATCGCCGCGCGCACCATCTTCCCCGGCGGCGTTGCCGCCGACGTCTGGACCTTCGTCACCTATGGCCTCCTGCACGGCGACTTCATGCATCTCGCCGTCAACGTGTTCTGGCTGGCGGCCTTCGGCAGCGCCGTCGCCTGGCGCTTCGGCGTGGTGCGGTTCCTCCTGTTCTGTGCCGTGACGACGGTGTTCGGCGCGCTCGTCCATCTCGGTGCCCATTTCGGCGAGGCGGTGCCGATGATCGGCGCATCGGCCGCGGTCTCCGGTCTGATGGCGGCAGCGGCGCGGTTCGCCTTTTCCGGTCAGGGCAACATCGCCGGCGGGCGCGGCGACCGGCGCCGCTGGCATCGGCCGGCGCCGTCGCTGATGACGGCGCTCAGCGACCGGCGGGTGTTCGTGTTCCTGGCCGTCTGGTTCGGCCTCAACATCGTTATCGGGCTCAGCTCCGGCTCGTTCTTCGGCGACGGCACGACGATCGCCTGGGAGGCCCATATCGGCGGCTTCCTCGCCGGGCTCCTCCTGTTCCCGCTGTTCGACCCGGTGCCACGGGCGTCCGTGGTGTCCTGACCGCCGGCCGGCCCTGCATCTCCTGTATTCCACCGACGTTGCGGACGGCGGCTTGCGTTCGCCCATCGTTATGACATCATTGTGCGATATGCGTCCGTTTGCCGCACTCTGCCGTGCGCGATCGGGCGGGGCGTGCGCGACACACAATGAAAAACGGCGTCGGGGACCACATCGCGCGCAGCCTTCTTGCCACCGGCGCAAAGGAGGAAGGACTCAATGACCGTAGCCGCCATTCTATCGGACAAGGGACGCGAGGTGATCACCGCTTCGCCGGAGGCGACGCTGTCGGAGGTCTGCGAAACGCTCGCGGCGCGCAAGATCGGCGCCATCGTGCTGACGGGAGAGGGCGGCAGCATCGCCGGCATCGTCTCCGAACGCGACGTCGTGCGCGCCGTCGCCAACGGTGGTGCCGGGGCGCTGGAGACCGCGGCCGCCGACCACATGACGCGGTCGGTCGTCACCTGCAGCCCGCAGGAGACCATCAACGAGGTGATGGAGCGCATGACGCAAGGCCGGTTCCGGCACCTGCCGGTGATGGAGGGCGGCGCGCTCGTCGGCGTCATCTCGATCGGCGACGTGGTCAAGATCCGCATCGCCATGGCCGAGCAGGAAGCGGCCGAGATGCGCAGCTACATCACCACGGTCTGACGGGGCGAGGGACCGGAGGACGTCTGTCGGGCGTCCTCAGGATTTGTCCTTGTTGCCGTAGACGACGTCCGGATCGAACAGGGGCCCGTCCTCCACGACGGTGAGTTCGGTTGCGGGCGTCGGCGCGGTGCCGACAGGCACGGCGCGGAAAAAGCACGACCGGTAGCCGAGGTGGCAGGAGGCGCCGGAGCCTTCCACGTGGACGCGGACCAGGATGACGTCCTGATCGCAGTCGGTGCGCATCTCGACAAGCTTCTGGACCGAGCCGGAGGTGGCGCCCTTGTGCCAGCGCTCGGCGCGCGAGCGGCTCCAGTAGACCGCCTCGCCGATCTCAATCGTCTCGGCCAGGGTTTCCCGGCTCATATGCGCGAACATCAGCACCGCACCGCTGTCGGCATCGACTGTGATGCAGGGGATGAGGCCGTCGGCGTCGAATTTCGGCGCGAAGGTCGTTCCCTTTTCCACCGCGTCTTTCGAGGCTCTTTCGGCGAACGGGCTGGAGGTCTCGGTCATGTCGGATCCATCGGTTCTGCAATGCCGGGACCATAGAGGACACGGCCAAGGATTTGAATCACCTTCCGTGGGTATCCCGTTGGCGGCGAATCGGTTTCTGGCGGTGCGCTTAAGGGCGCGGGTTAGCGGGAAGTTCGGACAGGTCGATTCAATGCTTCGTCGTAACGCCCTCAGGCAGAATCGGAAATCGGGACGGGCAAGGGGGCGGTGGACCGGCCGGTCTTCACAAATCGATTCAAGCCGATTCAGGAAAGCATCCGAACGCCCTCGGCATACAGCGGATTTCCTCCGTGCCTAAAGGTCGGGAGTTGATTCAACGCAGGCGGCGAGCCGGCTGTCTCGGCTGACCTTTTTCCACTGGGGCCCGTGTTGGTCCGCCGTGGCGATCATCGGCGCGTTCCGCCGACCGCCTCCCGGCATGGGTCGTCGCGCGCCGGGCCGATGGCCCGGCGGCGCCTGTCCGCAGTGTCGGTGTTTCGGACGGCCTATTTGCCGGAGCGGACCAGGGTCAGGAACCGCACCTGTTCGGTCGGGTCGTCCTGGAAGACGCCGGTGAACTGGCTGGTGATCGTCGACACGCCCGGCTTCTGCACGCCGCGCAGGGACATGCACTGGTGCTCGGCCTCCAGCATCACGGCGACGCCGCGCGGCTTCAGGGTCTCGTCGATGGCGCCGATGATCTGGGCGGTGAGGTTTTCCTGGGTCTGCATGCGCCGGGCAAAGACGTCGACGACGCGGGCGAGCTTGGAGAGCCCGACGACCCCTTCGCTCGGATAGTAGGCGATGTGGGCCTTGCCGACGAAGGGCACCAGGTGGTGCTCGCAATGGGAATAGAACGGGATGTCGCGCACGAGGATGATGTCCTCGTAGCCGCCGACCTCGTCGAAGGTGCGCTCAAGGGCGTCTTCGGCATGCTCGTTGTAGCCGCGATAGAATTCCTCGAAGGCCTTGGCGACGCGCTTGGGCGTATCCACAAGACCCTCGCGGTCCGGGTTGTCGCCGGCCCAGGCAATGAGGGTGCGAACGGCGGCTTCGGCTTCCTCGCGGGTCGGGCGCCGGACCGGCTCCAGCGCGACTTCCTTCTCGTCCGCGGGGCGAAGCGACTTAACGATGGCGTCCATGGGCATGTCTCTGGGCTGACCTATCAGAACCTAGCTACGGGAGATGACGTCCATTGGACCTGTCGACGGCAGCGGTTTCATTGATATCGCTCCTTCCTCCCACATTTATATGGTCGGTGACCGGAGCGGCAACGACCACTATATTATGTTTCGGCATCGATGACGAATGCGCAATCCCGTCCGTCACCCCGAAACCGCTTCCGTTATATAGGACTTGCTAAAATAATTGGAAGCGCCGAACCGCTGCGAAACGGCATGCTTGATACTGTCTACAACGAAAAGATCCTCGAATTCGCCGGCAATATCCCGCGATTGGGGCGGCTTGACGACCCCGACGCCACGGCGACCGCCCATTCGCGCCTGTGCGGCTCGACCGTGACCGTCGATATCCGCATGACCGACGGCGCGGTCAGCGATTTCGCCCATGACGTGAAGGCCTGCGCGCTCGGCCAGGCCTCCAGCTCGATCATGGCGCGGCACGTGATCGGCGCCACCGGCGACGAGTTGCGCCAGGTGCGCGATGAGATGAAAGCGATGCTGAAGGAGAACGGCGCGCCGCCGTCCGGCAAATGGGCCGATCTCGCCTATCTGGAGCCGGTCCGCGACTACCGCGCCCGGCACACCTCCACGATGCTGACGTTCAATGCCGTCGTCGATGCGGTGGAGCAGATCGAGGCGGCAGAAGAAGCCAAAAAATCGTGATCGGAACGCTGCCGCGGCGCGGCGCGCGCGCGCTCATCCGCGTCTACCAGGTGACGCTTTCGGCGCTGATGGGCCGGCAATGCCGGCACCTGCCGACCTGCTCGTCCTATGCGGATACCGCGATCGACCGCTACGGCCTGTGGGCCGGCGGCTGGATGGCGCTCGCCCGCATCCTCAGGTGCAATCCCTGGGGCTCCAGCGGCTTCGATCCGGTGCCCGAACGCCTGCCGAATGCCGGGCGCTGGTACGCGCCCTGGCGCTATGCGCAGTGGACGGGAAAACATATCGACCCGGCGACGCGGCTTTGACCCGCTCGATTGCGGCTCCCGGCTAGATAAGCACGATGTCGTTGGGCAGGTGGGAGATTTTCGCGTCCTCGATGGTCAGCACGTTGCCGTCGCCGAAATCGATGGTGACGTCGCCACCGGACTCCGCCGCCATCGCGATGACGTCGTCGATGGTGGTGCCGTCGGCAACGTCGATGGCGATCGTGTCGGTGTTGTTCTGGAAGTCCCTGATGATGTCGCTGTCGCCGGTCTCGCTGTCATAGACGAAGCGGTCCGCGCCCCAGCCGCCCCACAGCGCATCGTCGCCGGCGCCGCCGTTGAGAACGTCGCTGTGGGCGCCGCCGGACAGCTTGTCGTCGCCGGTGCCGCCATAGAGCGTATCGGCGCCATTGTTGCCATCGAGGCGGTCGTTACCCTTGTTGCCGCTGAGGAAATCGCTGCCGCGGTGGCCGGCCAGCCGGTCGGCGCCGCCATGGCCGCGGATGTCGTCGTCGCCGCGAAGCCCGAAGAGGCGGTTGCGGCCGCTGTTGCCGATGAGGAGGTCGTCGCCGTCGGAGCCGGTGGCGTTCTCGATCGAGTGCAGGTCGTCATGGCCGCCCCAGCCGTCGATCGCCTCGCGGGACGACAGGTTCACGGTGACGCCGTCGGCCGAGGGATCGTCGCGGTAGCTGGCCATATCGAGGCCGAAGCCGCCATAGAGGTCGTCGTTGCCGGCACCGCCTTCCAGCCGGTCGGCGCCGGGGCCGCCGAAGAGGTCGTCCGAGGCGCCGAAGCCGAACAGCTTATCGTCGCCGAAAAGCCCGAACAGCCTGTCGGAATGGCTGGTGCCGTTGAGGGTGTTGTTGCCGAGATTGCCGACTTTGATGGTCACGGTCATCTCCTTGCGGTCGCCACGGTCAGGATCGGGACTCTAGCCCCGCCATGCGGCCGCACGATGGCGGCCGCGGGAGCGCGGGATCAGACCAGCACCAGATCGTTGGAGAGGTGCGAGATTTTGGTGTCCTCGATGGTCAGCACATTGCCGCTGCCGAAATCGATGACGACATCGCCGCCGGATTCCGTCGCCATCGCGATCACGTCGTCGATCGTGGTGCCGGCGTTGACATTGATCTCGATGGTGTCGGTGTTGTTCTGGAAGTCGTGAATGTCGTCGCGATCGCCGGAAAAGCTGTTGTAGACGAAGCGGTCGTTGCCGCTGCCGCCCCACATGTCGTCATTGCCGGTGCCGCCGTTCACGGTGTCCTTGTGGGCGCCGCCAAAGAGCGAGTCCTTGCCGTTGCCGCCATAGAGGGTGTCGCTGCCGCGTTCGCCTTCGAGGCGGTCGTTGCCCTTGTTGCCGTTGAGGAAGTCGTTGCCGCGGTCGCCGAACAGGCGGTCGCTGCCGTCATTGCCGTAGATGTCGTCGTCGCCGCGGGCGCCGTCGAGGGTGTCGCCCCGGCCGTTGCCGCGGATCAGGTCGTCGCCGCCGAGGCCGGTGATGACGTTGCGGACATTGTTGCCGATGAGGTTGTCGTCACCCCAGGAGCCGGCGATGTCCTCGATGGAAAACAGCTTGTCGCGGGTGCCCCAGCCGTCCGTGGCAGTGCCGGAGGCGAGATTGACGGTGACGCCGTCGGCGGTCGGGTCGTCCCGGTAGCTGGCAAGGTCCGCGCCGCGGTCGCCATACAGGTAGTCGTGGCCGTAGCCGCCTTCCAGGTGGTCATTGCCGCGGCCGCCATAGAGATTGTCGGCGCCGCCATTGCCGTAGAGCGTGTCGCTGGCCCAGTAGCCGTAGATGTCGTCGGCCTGCCAGGTGCCCTCGATGATGTCGCTGGCGTTCGTCCCTAAGATGATCGGCATCGATCCTGTCCTTTCAAATGTCCAACCAATGCCCCTTGGGGATGGTGCTATCGGCGCAATATGCGGCCCTATGATGGCAAGGATAGCGGGCGCCGCTGAACCTGCGGTGAACGGTGTATCCGCTGGCGACAAGAGCCGGGACCGGCGCTGGCGGCCATGTCCGGAACCCGGGAGCCTTGCGAAAACGGGTCCGATTCATTAGGTGATTGGGTCGCAAGAACCGGGCCTTTCTCCCGCCCGCCGCGATTCGTCTCGGATCCGCCGCCGGCACCAAGGGCCCCGACAGACGACCCCCAATCCGCTTACCTGCAATCGTAGGCAGCGAGTGAGCAGGAGAATGCTATGATTTCCCTGACCTTTCCGGACGAGTCCCAGCGCGCGTTCCAGCCCGGCATTTCCGGGCTCGAGATCGCCGAGGGCATTTCCAAGTCTCTGGCCAAGAAGGCGGTCGCCGTCGCGCTCGACGGCAGGCTCGCCGATCTGTCCGAGCCCATCACCGAAGACGCCAGGATCGAGATCGTCACCCGCGACGACGACCGGGCGCTGGAGATGATCCGCCACGACGCCGCCCATGTGATGGCCGAGGCCGTGCAGGAGCTCTATCCGGGCACCCAGGTCACCATCGGCCCGGTGATCGAGAACGGCTTCTATTACGACTTCCACCGCAACGAGCCGTTCACCCCGGAGGACCTGCCGAAGATCGAGGCAAAGATGCGCGAGATTATCCAGCGCGATGCCCCGTTCACCAAGGAGGTCTGGAGCCGCGACAAGGCCAAGGCCTATTTCCGCGACCAGGGCGAGAACTTCAAGGTCGAACTCATCGATGCGATCCCGGACGGCGAGGACGTCAAGATCTACCGCCAGGGCGAGTGGCTGGACCTTTGCCGCGGCCCGCACCTGCCGTCGACCGGCAAGGTCGGTCCGGCCTTCAAGCTGATGAAGGTGGCCGGCGCCTATTGGCGCGGCGATTCCAACAACCAGATGCTGTCGCGCATCTACGGCACCGCCTGGACCAACGAGAAGGACCTGAAGGCCTATCTGCATCTCCTGGAAGAAGCCGAGAAGCGCGACCATCGCCGGCTCGGCCGGGAGATGGACCTGTTCCATTTCCAGGAGGAGGGGCCGGGCGTCGTGTTCTGGCACGCCAAGGGCTGGCAGCTGTTCCAGAGCCTCGTCTCCTATATGCGCCGGCGGTTGGAAGAGGACTATGACGAGGTCAACGCGCCGCAGATCCTGAACAAGGAGCTGTGGGAGATTTCCGGCCACTGGGAATGGTACCGGGAGAACATGTTCCAGGTGCAGTCGGCCGGCGACGATGCCGAGGACAAGCGCATCTTCGCGCTGAAGCCGATGAACTGTCCGGGCCACGTGCAAATCTTCAAGCATGGGTTGAAGAGTTACCGCGATCTGCCTTTAAGGCTTGCAGAATTCGGCGTCGTCCACCGCTACGAGCCGTCCGGTGCCATGCACGGGCTGATGCGCGTGCGCGGCTTTACCCAGGACGACGCCCATGTCTTTTGCACCGAGGACCAACTCGCCGACGAGTGCATGAAGATCAACGACCTGATCCTCACCACCTACGCCGATTTCGGCTTCGACGAGATCGTCGTCAAGCTGTCGACACGGCCGGAGAAACGCGTCGGCTCGGACGAGAGCTGGGACCACGCCGAAGAGGTGATGACCGAGGTCCTGGAGCGGATCGCGGCGCAGTCGGACGGGCGCATCAAGACCGGCATCAATCCGGGCGAGGGTGCGTTCTACGGGCCGAAGTTCGAATACACCCTGCGCGATGCCATCGGCCGGGAATGGCAGTGCGGCACCACCCAGGTCGACTTCAACCTGCCGGAGCGCTTCGGCGCCTTCTACATCGATTCCGACGGCGAGAAGAAATATCCGGTCATGGTGCACCGGGCGATCTGCGGCTCCATGGAGCGCTTCCTCGGCATTTTGATCGAGAACCATGCGGGCCACTTTCCGCTGTGGCTGGCGCCGAAGCAGGTGGTGGTCACCACCATCACCTCCGATGCCGACGATTACGCGCGCGAGGTGTACCAGCGGGCCCGCGCCGCCGGGCTCCGGGCCGAGCTCGATCTCCGCAACGAGAAGATCAACTACAAGGTCCGCGAGCACAGCCTTGCCAAGGTGCCGGTGATCCTCGTCTGCGGTAAGCGCGAGGCGGAGGAGCACACCGTCAACATCCGCCGGCTCGGCTCCAAGGACCAGACGGCGCTGCCGCTCGCCGAGGCGCTGGAGGTGCTCGGCGAGGAGGCCGTGCCGCCGGACCAGCGCATGGAGCGCAAACTGGCCGCAGAGTAAGGCGAAATGTCACGCTGCGCAGCTGTGCGACTGACATGAGGCTGTCGCACAGCCAGCGTTAGTTTGCCGTTTTGTCCTTACCTTTCGAATCGTCCCGGCAGTCGGTTTTCGCCGGGGCGGTTTGCGGGAGTGCGCAGGTGAAATTCAAGGAATTGAGCTACGCCTCGCCGTCCGATCCGCGGCTGAAGCGCGGGGTGATCCATGCGGTGGAGGGGCTGTCCGGCCGCGGGCGGCTCGCCGCGCTCTACGAGACCTGGCGCCGCGACATCGTCGGCACGTCGAGCCGGGTGATGGGCGATCTCCTGCAGCTTATCGGCGTCGAGTTGGAGATTTCCGGTGCCCCGTGGCCGCCGCAGGATCTGCCGGCCTCGCCGCTTGTCATCGTCGCCAACCATCCCTTCGGCATCGGCGACGGCATCGCGGTGCTGTCGCTCGCCGAACAGCTCGGCCGGCCGTTCCGGGTGCTGATCCACAACGATCTTTTGAAGGTGCCGGAGATCCGGCCCTATTCGCTGCCGATCGATTTTTCCGAGACCCGCGAGGCGATGCTCCTCAACCTTGCCACCCGCAAGGAGGCGCTGCGGCTGCTGAAGGAGGGCGTCACCATCGTCATCTTTCCGGCCGGCGGGGTGGCGACGGCCCGCTCGCCCTTCGGCAGGGCGGTGGAACTGCCGTGGAAGACGTTTACCGCGCGGATGATCCTCGATGCCCGCGCCGCCGTGCTGCCGGTCTATTTCGAGGGCCAGAACAGCCGGCTCTTCCACCTCGTCAGCCGGATCAGCCAGACGCTCCGGCTGTCGCTGCTGGTTCGCGAGTTCAAGCGCTTCATCGGCTCGCGGCTGCCGGTGCGGGTCGGCGAGGTCATCGACCATGCCGAGCTTTCGCACCTGAAAAACAGGCAGGAACTGATGGAGCGGCTGCACGACGAGGTGCACGCACTCGGCCGCAACGAACTGCAGCCGCGCCCGCGCTTCGATTTCGTAAGGGCGGCTTAAGTTAAAGCGTTCAAGCGCCACGCAGGCTTTTCGGCGCAACGGCGCCGGCGCGCGTTTGCGCTTGCGACGCCTTGCGGCGTCGAATGAGCAAGCCCGCGTGCCTCTCCGCAAGTCGTGTCAGTTGCGCTTCAGCGCGAGAACCTCGACCTCGCGGTCGATACCGCTTTCCACGGAGAATTCGCGATTGAATATCTGGTCGTGGTTCTTGGCGACGACCGCATAGTCGCCTTCCGCCAGGATGAAGGAAGGGAAGGCGCCGACGCTTTCGGCGAGCTGGTCGCCGCCGGGCGTCAGCAGCGACCATTCGGTGTTGGCAAGGGCCTCGCCGCCGGGCTCGTTGACCAGCTTCAGCGTGATGCGGGCGGCCTTGTGGTAGACGGTCGCCTCGGTCAGCTTGCCGGGCTGCACCCTGATGTCGGCGCGCACCACCGCATTGACCGCGCCATATTTGCTGACGACGTAGTAGCTGCCGGCGTTGAGCCGCAGCATGGTGCCGATGCCGGCTTTCGACGCGACCAGGCGCCGGGCGCCGGCCGCTCCGGTCTCGCCCCGCGTCTCGTTGGCATAGACGTCGAATTTGACCTCGTCGGCATCGAGCGGGCGGTTCTCGGCGAGTTCGGCATCGAGCTTCAGGCCGCCGGCATCGAGCACGATGGTCCGCGTGTTGACGCGGCCGGGCTCGACCCGGATCCGGGTCGTGGAGCCGGCATAGCCGAAGCCGGCATGGACGAGGTAGGTGCCGGGGTCGAGGCGGAATTCGGCATCGCCGCCGGTGGCGTTGGCGACCAGCGTCAGCTTTCCTTCCGCGTCGCGCTTTTCGGAATAGACCCGCCACATCATGCCGCGGTCGAGGGGATCGCCGTCCTTGACGAGGCGCGAGACCAGATAGACCGTGCCTTCATTGTCGTCGGCCGGCGTGCCGGTGTCGGCATCGAGCGCGGGCGCATAGGGCGTGGCGCTTTCCGGCACTTCCGGCTCGGGCGAAAAGCCCGGCGGCAGGGCCGCTTCTTCGTCGGGCGAGGGTTTCGGCATCGGTACGGGCGGGCGCTGCAGCGCGCCGCCGGTCATCGCCGCGGCATCGCTCTGGGCAAGGGCCGGCGGGGCGGCGACAAGGCAAAGGGCGAGGGCGGCGCACAGACCGGCAAGGGCGCCGAGACGGGCGGCCCCGCGGCGTCCTGTTGAGCTCAAAACGGCGTTTCGCCCGGGCATGATCGCGCGCCCCTGCATGCTGACCTATCCTCGGCGGAATCCGGTTGTCGTTGTTCCTACCAGCGATCCCCGAAAACCGTGGCGATTTCAAGTCCGAAACGGCGCGACATGCGAACGCTGCGTTCGAAATTGAGCCCGCCGCGCGTTATTGACAGGACCGGCCGGCTTCTGTCCTCTTGGCGCCAAACCATTTCGAAAGTCCAAACCGTCCAAATTCCGACGAAAGCAAGAACATGCCCGACGCACTCGATCTCCTGACCACCCGCCGCTCCGTTCCGGCCGTCAACCTCGCCGACCCGGCGCCCGACGCCAAGACCCTGAAGGCGCTTCTCACCATCGCCAGCCGGGTGCCCGACCACGGCAAGCTCTCGCCCTGGCGCTTCATCATCTATGCCGGCGACGCGCGGGCCAAGGCCGGCGAACGACTCGCCAAGATCGTCGAGACCCGCGACGACGTCGTCGATGCCGAACGGCTCGCCCATGAGCGCAGCCGGTTCACCCGCGCGCCGCTGGTCGTCGGCGTCGTCAGCCGCGCCGCGCCGCACGAGAAGATCCCGGTCTGGGAGCAGGAACTTGCCGTCGGCGCCGTCTGCATGAACCTCCTCCACGCCGCCCACGCCTACGGTTTCGCCGGCCAGTGGCTGACCGAGTGGTGCGCCTTCGATGCCGATGCCGGTAAGGCGCTCGGCCTCAAGGACGGCGAGAAATTCGCCGGTTTCGTCCATATCGGTACGCCGACCGAGAAGCCGGAAGACCGGCGCCGACCGGACATCGACCGCCTGATGACCTACTGGACCGGAGCCTGAGCCATCATGTTCTACGAGACGGAAGGCGGCGAGCACGGGCTTGCCCGGGATCCCTTCAAGGCGTTGATCGCGCCGCGTCCGATCGGCTGGATCTCCTCGGTCGACGGCAAGGGCCGGGCGAACCTTGCGCCCTACAGCTTCTTCAACGCGGTCTCCTCCAATCCGCCGGTGGTGATGTTCTCCAGCGACGGCAAGAAGGACTCCATGACCAATATCGAGGAAACCGGCTGCTTCGTCTGCAATCTCGCGGTCTATGGCCTGCGCGACCAGATGAACAAGAGCTCCGCGACGGTCGCCCACGGCGTCTCGGAATTCGAGCTTGCCGAGCTGACGCCGGCGCCGAGCCGGCTGGTGGCTGCGCCGCGGGTCGGCGAGGCGCCGGCGGCGCTGGAATGCCAGTACCTGAAGACCATCCCGGTGCCGACGCTGGACGGCGGCGAGACCGGCAATTTCATGATCCTCGGCCAGGTCGTCGGCATCCATATCGACGACAGCCTGATCGTCGACGGGCGCATCGACATGATCCGGCTCGCCCAGCTCTCGCGGCTCGGCTACATGGACTATTCCGTCGTCGGCCAGGTGTTCGCGATGGACCGGCCCGAAGTCTGAGCGTATTCCCGAAAAGTGGGAACCGGTTTTCGCTGTCGCGGACCTGCGGTTCGGACAAGAATACGCGGAAAATAAAGAGTCAGGCTTTTCCGGCGAGGCGGGCGCGGTCCAGCAGCTTTTCGGCGCGCCGCAGGTGCGGGCGATCGACCATCTCGCCGTCGATGCCGACGACCCCGACGTCGCCAGCCCCGGCGAACGCCGCGACGATCTTCTGCGCTGCCGCGATGTCGTCGTCCGACGGCGTGAAGGCCGCGTTGATCACCGGCACCTGGGCCGGGTGGATCGCCATCTTGCCGGTGAAGCCGTCGCGGGCGGCTGCCTGGCATTCCGCTTCCAGGCCTTCCATATCGCGAAATGCTGTGAAGACCGTGTCGATGGGCGGGACCTCTGCCGCTACGGCGGCAAAGAGCGCCAGGCTGCGGGCGATGCGGAACGGCTCCAGATAGGCGCCCGTCTCGTCGCGGTTGGCGGCAGCACCGATATCGGCGGAAAGGTCCTCCGCGCCCCAGGTGAGGCCGGCAAGCCGCTGGCTGCACTGGCGGTAGGTTCCCATGTGAAAGAGCGAGGCGGCAGTCTCGGTGGCAACGACGACGATCCGCGTTGCGCCGTCGTCCATCCCGAAGGTCGCCTCGCGGACGGCGAGCTTGGCATCGAGATGGGAGACGTCGCGGCCGGAGATCGCCTTCGGCAGCATGATGCCGTCGGGCGTCGCAGTCATGACCGCATCGAGATCGGCATCGGTGAGGCCTGTGTCGAGCGCATTGACCCGAACATAGAGCAGCGGGCGGCCGTCGTCGCCGCGGTGGGCGGTGAGGAACTCCGCGACGGTCTTGCGGGCCTCCTCCTTGGCCGACAGCGCGACGGAATCCTCAAGGTCGAGCAACAGGACGTCGGCGCCGGAACCCAGCGCCTTGTCCATCTTTTTCGGGCTGTCGCCGGGAACGAAAAGCAGCGAGCGCATTGGCTAGACCTCTATCTGATCCGGAGCGTCGCGCTTCTGCATCAATGCCTGACGCCTGCATATGGCGACCAGCTCGCCGGTCTCTTTGAACGCCTTGTGCTCGAATTCCACAATGCCGGCATTGGGCCGCGATCGGGACTCCCGCGCGGCGACGATCTTGGTCGTGCATGACACCGTGTCGCCGTGGAAGAGGGGGGCGGGGAAGCGCACGTCGGTGAGGCCGAGATTGGCGATCAGCGTGCCGATGGTGGTGTCGTTGACGGAAATGCCGATCATCAGGCCGAGGGTGAACATGGAATTGACCAGCGGCTGGCCCCACTCCGTCTCGGTCCGGCAATAGTGGTGGTCGATGTGCAGCGGCTGCGGGTTCAGCGTCATATTGGAGAACAGCATGTTGTCGCTCTCCGTCACCGTGCGCCGGAGCTCATGGGCGATGACCCGGCCGACCTCGCAGTCCTCGAAATAAAGCCCCGGCATGGCGCCGCTCCCTCCGTCGTCGCTTTTGCAAGTGGTAGCGCCAAGGACGCCGCCGCGGCAACTGCGGCATCGTCCCCGTGCAATCGCAGGGCGCCGCTTTACCCTTCATTAACCACGATTTGTGAGGCTAAACGACCAGACATGCGGCGTCCTGCGCCGTCGACGCGACTCCAAGGAGGGCGCGAGAGATGAAGCCCATCCAACCGCCGATGATCAGCGATCGTATCGAGCGCGCCTTCCAGGTGGCGAGCCGGGCGACGGGCACCCCGTTCGACTATCTCCTGCAGACGGCAGGCACCGAATCCAGTTTCGACACCGAGGCCAAGGCACCGACCTCTTCGGCGACCGGCCTCTTCCAGTTCATCGAGTCCACCTGGCTGGAGACCATGAAGGAATCCGGTCCGGCCCTCGGCTACGGCAATTACGCGGAACACATCGAGCGCACGCCGTCCGGCGACTACAGGGTCGCCGACCGGCGGATGCGGGCGAAAATCCTCGACCTGCGCAACGATCCGAAGGCCTCGGCGCTGATGGCCGGCGCCTATACGGAGAAGAACCAAGCGCAACTGAGTTCTTCGCTCGGGCGCGAGCCAACCTCCGGCGAGCTCTACATCGCCCATTTCCTCGGCGCGAACGGCGCGAGCAAGCTGATCTCGCTTGCCGAGGCGCGGCCGGACAAGAGCGCGGCCTCCGTGTTCCCGGTGCAGGCGCGCGCAAACCGCTCGATCTTCTACAATGCCGCCGGCCGGACGCGCAGCGTCTCCGAGGTCTACGACACGCTGGTCAGCCGCCATGGCGCGACCGCCATCGCCAGCGTCCGTCCGCCGGCGGCGACGGCGCAAGAGCAGACGACACAGCTTGCCGCGAATGGCACCCGGTCCGTCGATGCGGCCTTCGAGATGACCTCGGCGAACCTCGTCACGTCCTTTGCGCCGACCGTAGATACCAACGACCGGGTTCAGCAGGGCTGGCGGGCCGCGGAATCGAACGCGCCGTTCAGCGTGCTTTTCCGCGACAACCCGAACGCCTCGACCGATCCGGTCGGGCCGACCTTCTGGGGCGCCTTTGCCGCCGCGCCCGATTTCTTCGGCAACCGCGACGCCGCACCGGCGGCGACCCCGGCCGTGCCGGCCCAACCCGTCACGCGGACGCCCGCGGCGGCGACCGAGACCGACAGGACCGAACGCACCGAAGCGCGGGCCGAACAGAGTGCGCGCGATGCCGCACGCCTTCGCAGCCGGGCGCGGCGCTCGCGCGGGCCGCTGAACCTCACAAGCTTCCTCGACACCCAGTCGGGGCGCGGTCCGAAGAACCTGCTGCCGCCATCCTGAACGGCCCGCTCCCGCTGCCGGGAAACACCCCCCGGAGCGTCCGCCGGTCGCTCCCCAAGGGCCGTTTCGAGGGCAAATTGAGGGTCCTTTCTGGACCGCCGAACTCCTTAAAATCGTTAATAAAATCCTGCCAAACAGGGTGAACCGATCGTTAAGCACTTCATGCGAGGCTTGACCGATCGGACGAAGGCGGCATGCGCCGCCCGACGCTCCGACAAGTCTTTTCCCGCGTGGAGTTCAGTCATGGTCGTCAGAGCGTTTCTTCACTGGATGCAGACCGCTCCGGTCGAACAGCGGGTCGCTGCCGCAAGCGCGCTCGCCCGGGCATGGCTGCAGTCGGAGCTGAAGGGCGCGGAGCGCGAGGATGCGGAAGCTGCCCTATGCGTTCTCCTCGACGATCCGGCGCCGCGGGTGCGCGCGGCAATGGCCGAGCATCTGGCGCCGAGCCTCGATGCGCCGCGCCAGGTCGTGCTGGGGCTCGCCAACGACCTGCCGGACATTGCCGAGGCGGTGCTCAGCCAGTCCGCGGTGCTGCTCGACGCCGAACTGATCGACATCGCTTCTACCAACGAGGTGCGCTACCAGGCGGCGATCGCCGCGCGGCCGCATGTCTCCGGCGCCGTCGCGTCGGCGATCGCGGAGAGCGGCGAGGCGGCGGCCTGCGTCGCCCTTGTTCAGAACGAGGGCGCCGACCTTTCGCCGGCCGCGATGCGCCGGATCGCCGACCGGCTCGGCGACGAGCCCGCCGTGCGCGAGGCGCTGCTGGCGCGGCCCGACCTGCCGGTCCCGACCCGCCAGGTGCTGATTGCCCGACTCGGCTCCGTGCTCGGCGGCTTCGTTACCGAACGCTCCTGGATGCGGCGGGAGCGGGCAGACCGGATCGTGCGGGAGGCCTGCGACAAGGCGACGGTGGAACTTGTCATGGGAACGGGTGCGGGCGAGCTGCGCCCGCTTGCCGAGCACCTGCGCGACAGCGGCCAGCTCACCGCGGCGCTGCTGCTGCGCATGGTGTGTTCGGGCAACATGGCGTTCTTTGAGGCCGCGCTCTCCGTGCTCTCCGGCGTGCGGGCGGCGCGGGTCGCCTCGCTGATCGCGGAGGGGAGGGTGTCCGGCCTCAGCGCGCTCTACCAGAAGGCCGGCCTGCCGAAGGCGGCGTTCCCGGCCTTCTCGATCGCGCTCGATGTCTTCCGGGAGATGGATTTCGACGGCGAGCGCGGCGATATCCACCGCTTCTCGCAGACCATGATCAACCGCATCCTCGATGAAAGCAGCCGTTTCGGTCCCGGCCAGTCGGACCACCTGATCGTGCTTTTGAGGCGGTTTTCCAGCGAGGCCGCGCGGGACGCGGCGCGCGAATTCGTGGCAACGACGATCGCCGCCTGACGCGCTGCGCCGCTCGGAGGCGGATTAACGGGACTTGCCGGCGAACCTTGCGGCGCGTTCGCCGCCGAGCTTGCGCAGTTCCGCGACGAGCTGGCGGCCGACTGGGTCCTCGGCGTTCTGGACCTTTTCCTTGACGATCGCCTTGATGGCGTAGACGTGCTGCTCGACGAAGGGCAGCGGTGCCGATCCGGGATCGCGGGCGAAGTCGTCGAGCAGGAGGCAGAGGGAATCGGCAATGTCGCCGATCAGCGGGTAGCCGAAGGTGGCGGCCTCGCCCTTCAGGTCGTGGGAGACCGAATAGAGCTGCTCGTAGGTGGTCTTGTCCATGCCGTCGTCGGCCGAGATCGTCTTCCAGACCCGGTTGAGCCGGCTGATCTCGTCGGTCATCCAGTATTCGAAGGTCTTCGACAGCTTGCCGAGCGCCTGTTCGGCGCGCGACACGGGGTCGAACGCCGAGCCACGCGGCAGATCCGGCACCTTGCGATTGAGGTTGACGGGGTTCTGTATTTTCACCCCGGGCGCGTTCGCCATGTTCGTCCTCTTGCCTCGAACACATTCAGCAGCACTGTGTGCTGCAACCGGTTAAACCATTCCAAATCCGACTACACGCGTGCCTGTTTTTTCCGCGCCGGCGGCTACGACGCTAGGGACGGCCTGACGACGTGGTCGGTCGGCTCCTGCTGGCGGCGCTCCTCGCCCTGGTAGTTGCTGCTTTCGGCGCGGCGGCGGTCCGGCCCGAAATAGGTTCTTGTCTCGATGAACGGGCGCGGATTGACGATGGTGTTGGCGATCCGGAGATAGAGCGATTTCGCCGAAATCGGCTTGCACAGGAACTCCGTGATGCCGGCGTCGCGCGCTTCCACCACCCGCTTCTTTTCCGAATGGCCGGTCAGCATGATGATCGGCACGAAGGGGTTGGTGCTGGTCTCGCGATTGCGCAGCATCCGCGACAACTCCAGCCCGTCGATGATCGGCATCACCCAGTCGGTGATGACGATGTCCGGCGAGGTCGCCTGGAACGCCTCGAGGCCGGCGGCGCCGTCCTCGGTCTCGACCACGTCGCGGGCGCCGAAACCGGTCAGCAGCATGCGGATGATGCGGCGCATGTGCGTGTTGTCCTCGACAACAAGGAACCTCAAATTCGAGAGGTCCAGCTTCATGATGTCTCGGGTCGCTGCCAACGGTCTTTCCCATGCGCAGATCACAAGATCGCTGTGGCCACGGCATCACGCGCAGCGGTCAGCGAACCGCATCCTAAAACACGTGCAGTCGATTCGACCGACACCACATGCCCTAGCCGCTTGTTTTTGCACGTATCTTGCCCCGAAAACGGTACCTGCCTCCGGGGGACACGCTTAAGCGGCAATAATCCCTGAGTCTTGCCGAAAGGGGCAAGACGTAATTGGCAGTCATCCAAAGGCTTATGGGGAGGCTCGGCGGGAAATCGTTAACGAAAGCTTGCCGGTCAGTAGCGGAACTGCTCGGTCAGGATGCGCTCGTCCCAGCTATGGTCGGGGTCAAACATGATGATGCCTTCCGATTTCCGGTCCTGCTGGATGGTGACGCTGGCGACGTCCCGGATCTCGTTGTGGTCGGCGGCGGCGCTGACGGTGCGGGCCTCGGCCTCCAGCACGTCGATGGTGACGCGCGCATGGTCGGGGAGCAGGGCGCCGCGCCAGCGCCGGGGCCGGAAGGCGCTGATCGGGGTGAGCGCCATCAGCGGCGCGTAGATCGGCAGGATCGGGCCGTGGGCGGAGAGGTTATAGGCGGTGCTGCCGGCGGGGGTGGCGAGGAGGATTCCGTCGCAGATCAGCTCTTCCAGCCGCACCTTGCCGTCGATGGAGATGCGCAGCTTGGCGGCCTGGTAGGTCTGGCGCAGCAGCGAGACCTCGTTGATGGCGCGGGCGACGTGCGCGGTGCCGGAGGTGTCGGTCACCGTCATCTTCAGCGGATGGATGGTGGTGCGGACGGCGTCGCGCAGGCGCTCCTGCAGGCCGTCCTCGCGGAACTCGTTCATCAGGAAGCCGACCGAGCCGCGGTTCATGCCGTAGATCGGCTTGCCGCTGTCCATGAACTCGTGCAGCGTGCGCAGCATCAGCCCGTCGCCGCCAAGGGCGACGATGACGTCGGCCGCATCGGGCGCAACGTCGCCATATTCCTCTATCAGGTGCTGCCGTGCCGTGCGGGCCTCGTCGGTCGGGCTGGCGGCAAAGGCGATGGCAAGTGTCGGCGCAGGGAATGTCGCCATGGCTGGTTCGATCTGTCCCGGAATCCGCTCTGGAAAGACGTCGGCAGGTGGCGTAGCACGAAGACCGTCACCGCACCAATACGGGAGCGCCCGAATGCGGCTTATCCGCAATCCGGCATGTGCCCGGCGGCAGGTCGAAAAAGGAGGGACGCCATGACGGAACCGGTTTTCATCTACGCGACGTTTCCCGATGTCGCCAGTGCCCGCAAGACCGGGCGGATGCTGGTGGAGAACCGGCTGGCGGCCTGCGTCAACATCCTCGACGGCATGGTCTCGGTCTATCGCTGGGACGGCGAGATCGCCGAGGACGACGAGGTGGTGATGATCGCCAAGACGCGCAGCGACCGGGTCGCGGCGGTAACCTCGGCGATCACCGACGAGCACCCCTATGACGAGCCTGCCGTGGTGGCGCTGCCGATCGTCGGCGGCAGCGACAGCTTCTGCAGGTGGATCGTCGAGGAGAGCAACGCCCAGGGCTGACGGCGATCACCGCGACTCGGAGTGGTCTGTGCCGAACGCCTGCCGGCGTCCGAGACGAGCCAGACCGCATGCCCTCGTGGGTCATTCCGAGCCGGCCTTTTGCCTTCGCCCGTTCCCGGGCAACGCCTCAGAAGAGGATCACTTCCAGGGCGACAATGCCCCAGAGCGCGGCCGCAAAGACGAGGCCGGCGCAGACGCTCCTGGCAAATCCGCCGTCGATCGGGGCGACGCGGCCCGCGGGCCGGCCGGATTCGAATGTGCACGCCATCTTTCCGCTTCCCTTTCGTCGCAGCCGATGGGTGACGCAGACACTGGATAAAGCCTAGCATAAACGCGTATATCGGGGGAGCGCGACGCAATGCATTGACCGACACATTGTCGTGAGGGCGCGATCGGCCGTTGCCTCATGCCGGAGCCTATTTCTTTTCCACCCGGTAGGCGTCGTGGCAGGACTTGCAGTTCTCCGCGACGGATCCGAAGGCGGCCTTGAACTCGTCAAAGCCGTCGTCGGCGGTCTTGATGGCGCTGGCCGCGTCGGCGCGCATCCCCATCGCCTTGGCCTTGAAGCCGTCCATGTCCTGCCAGATCTTCGGTCCGGCCTCGGTGTCGGGATCGGCGGAATCGTCGTCGCCGAAGAATTGCGGAAAGCCGGTGATGGCGGCGTAGAAGACGTTCATGGCGAGCTGCGCCCGCGCCGGGTCGTAGTCCATCTTGCCCTTGGCCATAGCGCCAGCGACCTTGGCCGCGTCGCGCATCGATTGCATCAGCGACTGGCGGGTCTTGATGTCCTCGCTGATCGCCAGCGCGCTCGTTGCCGCGACCATCGTCAGGGCGCCTGCCATCAGCGCCGTCCGCAACGGTTTCATCGTCCTTCCTCCCGGTCGGTGTCGTTCCTGGAACGTATCGTTGGCGGCCCGTTTCCCGGGCGCGGCAAGATCATATTCAGGAAATCGATAGCGTCACAATCGCGGGTGCCAACACGCCTTCGTGAGGCGGCGCCTCTGCGGGGTCTCGTCCGGGCGCCTGGCGCCGGCGATTTCTCCGCCCGTGCCCTTTCGTTCCGGGCTGCGGGGGGGTACAAATTTTCCAGCCCGCTGCGCGCCATGCGCGGCGGGCGCGTTGCATGAAGAAACGTATCAGGGAGAGAAAAAATGACCGCAGAGATCGGGCATTTCATCGGCGGCAAGACCGTATCCGGTCAGTCGGGGCGGTTCGGGGACGTTTTCGACCCCAATCTGGGGACGGTTCAGGCCAAGGTCGCGCTGGCCTCCAAGGCGGAAATGGAGGCGGCGATCGCCAATGCCGAGGCGGCCCAGGTCGACTGGGCGGCGCAGAACCCGCAGCGGCGCGCGCGGGTGTTCTTCAAGTTCCTCGAACTTGCCGAGAAGGAAAAGCCGGAACTCGCCAAGCTGCTCTCCAAGGAGCACGGCAAGACGGTCCCTGACGCCATGGGCGACGTGCAGCGCGGGCTGGAAGTGGTCGAGTTCGCCTGCGGCATCCCGCATCTCCTGAAGGGCGAGTTCACCGACGGCGCAGGGCCGGGCATCGACATGTACTCCATGCGCCAGCCGCTCGGCGTCGTTGCCGGCATCACGCCGTTCAACTTCCCGGCGATGATCCCGATGTGGAAATTCGCGCCGGCGATCGCCTGCGGCAATGCGATGATCCTGAAGCCGTCGGAGCGCGATCCGTCGGTGCCGATGCGGCTTGCCGAGCTGATGCTCGCCGCCGGCCTGCCGGAGGGCGTCCTCAACGTCGTCAACGGCGACAAGGAGGCGGTCGACACGCTGCTCACCGACCCGCGCGTCAAGGGCGTCGGCTTCGTCGGCTCCTCGGCGATCGCCCAGTACATCTATTCGACCTGCGCGGCCAACGGAAAGCGCGCCCAGTGCTTCGGCGGCGCCAAGAACCACATGATCGTGATGCCGGATGCGGACCTCGACCAGACGGTCGATGCGCTGATCGGCGCCGGCTACGGCTCGGCCGGCGAGCGCTGCATGGCGATCTCGGTCGCCGTGCCGGTGGGCGAGGGCACCGCCAATGCGCTGATGGAAAAGCTGGTGCCGCGGGTGGAGGCCCTGAAGATCGGCCCGTCGCACGACCCGGACGCCGACTACGGTCCGCTGGTGACGCGCCAGGCGCTCGACCGGGTGCGCGGCTATGTGGATCTCGGCGTCAAGGAGGGCGCGGAGCTCGTTGTCGACGGCCGCGACTTCGTCATGCAGGGCTATGAGGACGGCTACTTCATGGGCGGCTGCCTGTTCGACAAGGTGACGCCGGACATGCAGATCTACAAGGACGAGATCTTCGGCCCGGTGCTGTCGGTGGTCCGCGCCCACGACTACGACGAGGCCCTGAAGCTCCCGAGCACCCACGAATACGGCAACGGTGTCGCCATCTTCACCCGCGATGGCGATGCCGCCCGCGATTTCGCGGCCAAGGTCAATGTCGGCATGGTCGGCATCAACGTGCCGATCCCGGTGCCGCTCGCCTACCACACCTTCGGGGGCTGGAAGGCGTCGGGCTTCAACGACCTCAACCAACACGGCCCGGATTCGATCCGCTTCTACACCCGCACCAAGACGGTCACCTCGCGCTGGCCGTCGGGCGTCAAGGAAGGGGCCGAATTCGTCATCCCGACGATGTCCTGATCGGCACCTGCCCGCATTTCCGCCCCGCGCGGCGGCCGTCTTGCCGCGGCCGCCGCGATTGTTGATCACACGGGGCCTTGCCGCACTGCAAAAAAACAGTAGTTTTAGAGGCGTTCGATCGGCGAAGTCCCTGACGCTGCAGCGCAGCACTCGTTGTGCCGCAACGCGGGGGGCGTCGGGGAACCCAAGGGAAAGGCAGGTCCGATGTTTCTGGCAATGAACCGTTTTCAGGTAATCAAGGACAAGGCGGGCGACTTCGAGGCGATGTGGCTCGGCCGCGACAGCGACCTGCCGAACAATCCGGGCTTCGTGGAGTTCCGCCTCCTGCGCGGGCCGGAACACGAGGACTACATCCTCTATGCCTCGCACACCTTCTGGGAGAGCGAGGACGACTTCGTTGCCTGGACCAAGTCGGAAAGCTTCCGCAAGGCGCACAAGAACGCCGGCAAATCCTCCGATCCGGTGACCCTCGGCCATCCGAATTTCGAGAGCTTCGAGACGCTGCAAACGATCGGCAAGTCCGACGGATAGGGGAGGCTTCTCCAAAAATTCGGCGGCGCAGCGTCAGGAGGGTTTCGCACCGGCTGCTTTCATTTTATAACCGTTCTCAACTGTCTGCCTCCCGGACTGTTGTGTCTTCGGACAATCTCATCTTCGCCCTTTCGCCGGATCGTTCGATCCGGTTTCAAACGATCAAGTCCCAACCCTGTCAAGGAGTGAACCCATGCCTGTGGTCAACACTGTACCCCAGACCGTTTTCAAGACCCGCGTGCGCAACGAGGCGCTCGGCGGCCCGAATCCGTTCGAGTGGAAGGACGTCACCTCCGAGGATCTCTTCAAGGGCAAGCGCGTCGTCATCTTCTCGCTGCCGGGCGCCTTCACGCCGACCTGCTCGACCAGCCACCTGCCGCGCTATGAGGAGCTCTACGACGAGTTCAAGGCCCAGGGCATCGACGAGATCATCTGCATCTCGGTCAACGACGCCTTCGTCATGTACCAGTGGGGCAAGCACCAGGGCGCCGAGAAGGTGTTCCTGCTGCCGGACGGCAATGGCGAGTTCACCCGCAAGATGGGCATGCTGGTTGACAAGTCGAACCTCGGCTTCGGCATGCGCTCCTGGCGCTACGCTGCGGTGGTCAACGACGGCACCATCGAGAAGATGTTCATCGAGCCGGATTACAGCGACAACTGCCCGTCCGACCCGTTCGAGGTCAGCGACGCCGACACGGTCCTCGCCTGGCTGAAGAGCAGCACCCACTAATTCTGGGTGTTCGGCGCAAAGGCGCCGGCGCCGTCGACACGGATTTTCCGTACTGACTACGGAAGATCGACAAGTCGGATAGCCAACTTATAGGTGTGCTTGCCGCGACCTCTCGCACGATGGGTCATGGAGGAGCGCGCACGACAAGCTCGAAAAAGAGGCCCGCGCCGACACCGGTGCGGGCCTTTTCTTGTCCGGACCTTTTGAGGAATCCGGCGGGAGAATTCAGTCGTCTTTCAACAGGTGCTCGTAGCGCTTGTCGGTCAGCGTTTTCAGGAACGCGACGAGGGCGTCGATGCGCTTGTCTTCGAGGGCAGGCCCCGATTCCAGCTCCTTCAGCGAGATGTTTTCGGCGACCTCCGGCTGGCGCCAGGGCTGGCCGGTCTCGGGGTTGACCTGGCGCTCCGGGTTCTTGGAATTGTACTTGTTGTAGAACAGGATCGCGGTCCGCAGCTTGGTGAAGACGCCGTTGTGCATATAGGGGCCGGTGACGGCGACGTTGCGCAGGGTCGGCACCTTGAACTTGCCGGCCTCGGCCGGATCGTCGACGGCCGGATTGTCCAACAGGCCGCGGTCCACATGGTCCTTGGCGACGCCGTTGAGGACGCGCACGGCCGTGTTCGCCGGGATTCCGATGTTGTGGTACTCGTAGTTGGAGAAGGTCTCCTGCTTCTGGCCCGGCAGCCGGCGCAACTGGTGGCACTGGTTGCAGTTGGTGAACTGCTGGGAGAAGAACAGCAGCCGGCCGAGTTCCTCCTGGTCGGTCAGCTTGACCTCGCCGCGCAGGAACCGGTCGTATTTGGAATCGAACGGGGCGAAGGTGTCGGTCCCCTCGAAGGCGGCGATCGCCGCGGCCATTGCGCCATAGGCGGCCTCGTCGGTCGCAAAGACGTCCTTGCCGAACAGCCGCGGAAAGGCCTCCGCATAGGCCGGATTGTCCTTCAGGCGTTCCACCACGGCCGCCTTGTGGGGCATGCCCATCTCGATCGGATTGAGCGGCGGGCCGCCGGCCTGGCCGGCAAGGTCCTTCTCGCGACCGTCGAGGAACTGGCCGCCGACATATTTGCCGTCCTCGCGCCTATGAAAGGGCGGCGAGAAGACGGCATAGGAGGCGGTCGGGGCGTTGCGGTCGCCGAGCGACGATCCGTCGTCGCCGAGCGAGACGGCGCGGCCGGCATCGGTCTCGCGCGGGTCCGTGAAGCCGTTGTCCGGACTGTGGCAGGTGGCGCAGGCCTGGGTGCCGTTCTTAGACAGGTTGGTGTCGAAGAACAGCGCTTCGCCCAGATCTTCCATGGTGGCGTATTGCGGCTCCGCCGCCCATAGCGGCGCGGGGCCAAGGCCGGCGGCGGCAAGGCCTGCTGCCAGAAGGAGGGCCGGAAAGGTCGCTTTTCGTCCAGTCATCGCGGTCTCGTGCTTCTTGCAGCGTTCTTGCGGTCGCCCGCGCACTCTTGCGGCGCCGCGGCGGGAGGGCTCCCAAGCGCCATAGCATCATGTGCGATTGCGAGTGAATAGCGAATCCGGCCCTTAAGGCCATGATCGAGGTCAAAGGCGTAAAAAAACCTGCTTGGGGCGTTGGTGTTTTCGTCGCCCGGCCGGCCGCGGCTTCAGGGATCCCGGCCTGCCGCTCGCGGTCCTTGCCGGGAAAAGCGGCATCGGAACGCCGCTTTCAGCAATAGCCGTGCGCCCTGGCGAAGGCGGCCACGCTTTCGATCGCCAGTCTGACGTAATCGCGGTTGCCGTGATGGACGTCGGTGGCGATCCCGGCGCCGAATTTGTCCTTCATGAAACGGCCGTCATTGGTCTCGGGCGGCGTTGCGATGACCGGAACGCCGGCCGCGGCGAGGCGGGCGCGGACCGTGTCGCGATAGCGCCGGTCGGTGTCGACCAGCACCTCTTCCTCGATACCGCGGAGCGTCGCCTCGGTCAGACGGATGAGCGGCGCCTCGATGACGACGATGGGGATGTCTTTCTCCTTGCAGGCCTTGATGAGCCGGAACATCGCGGCGAGCCGGTCGTCGACGACGGCGTCCATGACGGCGTCGGACACGGGAGACAGTTTCGGGAAAGCCTTGTGCAGCGTCCAGTGGCAATGGCGCTGCCAGGTGTCGTTGCGCGAAATCGGGCTGGAATGGAACGGTCCGGACAGGACGTTGAGGTCGGACGGCAGGAGGGTGACGTCGAGGGGCGGCACGCCCTCCCAATTGTCGGCGAAAATATGCAGGCCGCGATCTTCCTCGGTCAGGCGGAAGGACAGGACGTTCTGGCCATGGGAGCCGAAGACCTCAATGCCCTCCGGGATCGTCCCGAGCTTGCGGATGCGGTTGGCGTGGGAATCCCCGAAGATCTTGATCATTCGCCGGCCGCCTCGGCGAGGAGGCCTTCCTCGCAATGCTCGTATCCGACGTCCGCCTCATCGGCGTAGAGCTTGCGGCGCTTGCCTTTCGCCTTTTGCGGGCGCTGCGGGAGCGCATCTTCCGGAAGCAGGTGGCGCATGACCTCGGCAACGCCGGCAGCGGCAACGCTCCTCAGGTCCGGCTCGTAGAAGGCGTGACGGGTCGGCTGGCCGGTGATCACCTCAAAGGACGGGAAGTAGTGGACGTCGTCGAATTCGTCGGTCATCTCGCCGGCGACGGCGCGCAGCACCGATTTGGAATAGGTGGTGGCGACGAGCACATGGTTGTCGGTCGCGGTGGCGGCGAGCGGGACCGGCGATACCGTGAAGAGGAGGCGGGCCTCAGGGTTGACCTCCTTCAGGGCGACGCGGAACCGGACGAGGTCGTCCATGATATCGCGGTGGCGAAGGTTGAGGAATTCATAGTCCTGCGGCGTATAGGTGCCGGCGATGACGCCGGGCGCGATCGGATAGGCGGTGCCGTCGCGGGTCGACACCCAGCATTCCGTCAGGCCGAGGGTGAAGACGAAGATGTCGAGCTTGCGGAACATCCGCCGCACCTTCGACAGGTGCGACTGGCGCAGCATGCGCACCGCCTCGGGGCTGACGAAGCCGTCCGGCTCGATGCCCGGGCGCAGGGCGTCGTAATACCGCTCGCCCTTTTGCCAAATGGCATCCACCGGCTCGCGCTTGCGGAACGCCTCGTCGAAGAGCTGCACCAGTTGCCGGCTCGTATAGATGTTGCCGTAGCGGCAGGAATAGACGCCGTAGCCGAGGCGGTCGGCGGATTTCGGCGACAGGATCGCCGGTGCCGGCTCCAGATCCATATAGTTGAGGCCGTTGTTGCGAAGGTAGCGGCCGATATGCTGGGCAAAGCAGCTGCCGGCGGTGGCGATCCTGGCGTCCAGGAAGCCGTCGATCGGCTCGGCGAGGTCGCTGAGCTGGCTGTAATGGCGGCTGGAAACCGCCCGTTTCCAGAAGGCGCGGTCGGGTTTGCCGGTATAGGGATTTGCCAAGGTCCGAATTCCCGTCGTCTCGTTCCGTCAGCGGTCGCCCGCTTTCCGGCAGTGTGCCCTCTACCCGGTCCGACCGCAATCGGCACGCGCCCCTTGCAGGCGCAGGGCCGGAACGTCCCGATGATTGCACGGCCGGGATATATCGCGCCGCGCTCCGGCGCTCAAGGCTGGTGGGAAAGGGCGACGGGTTTTGCGCGGCCTCAAGCCGCAGGGCGCAAAGGAGCCGTCAATCCCCTGGTGCGAGGCGGATGTCGGCGGTGCGGGCGTGGCCTTCCATGCCTTCCAGGCGCGAGATGCGGGCGGTGACCTCCGCGACCGGGCGGGCGGCCTCGGCCGTGGTGCGCTGCCAGGTGACGGTCTTCAGGAATTTGTGGACCGAGAGGCCGCCGGTGTAGCGGGCGGCGCCCGACGTCGGCAGCACGTGGTTGGGGCCCGACGCCTTGTCGCCGAAGGCAACGGTGGTCTCTGCACCGAGGAAGAGGGAGCCGTAGGCGGCGAGCCGGGCGAGCCAGAAGTCGAGGTCATCGGCCTGGACGTGGAGATGCTCCGGGGCGATGCGGTTGGCGGTCTCGACCATTTCCTCGGCCGTGTCGCAGAGGATGACCTCGGCGCGGTCGGCCCAGGCGGCGCGGGCGCTGTCGGCGTTGGTCTGGGGTAGGGTTTCGACGAGGTCGGGGATACGCGCGATCACGGCTTCGGCGAGGGCCTTGTCGGTGGTCACCAGCCAGACCGGCGAATCCGCGCCGTGCTCCATCTGGCCGACGAGGTCCCAGGCGACGGTTTCCGCCTCGGCCGTGCTATCGGCAATGATGAGGGAATCCGTCGGGCCGGCGATCATGTCGATGCCGACACGGCCGAAAAGCTGGCGCTTGGCTTCCGCGACGAAGGCGTTGCCCGGGCCGGCGAGGACGTCCGCCTCCGGCAGGCCGAAAAAGCCGAAGGTCATGGCGGCAACCGCCTGGACGCCGCCCATGCAGAGGATCGCATCGGCGCCGGCAAGGTCCATGGCAAAGACCATCTCGTCGGCAAGGCCCTTGTCGCCGCGCGGCGGGGAGGCGGCAGTCACATGGGTGACGCCGGCGGCCTTGGCCGTCGTGATGGTCATCAAGGCCGAGGCGATGTGGCTGTAGCGCCCGCCCGGCGCATAGCAGCCGGCGGCATGGACCGGGATCGACTTCTGGCCGGCCCAGAAGCCCGGTGCCATCTCGATCTCCATGTCGGTGATGGTGCCGCGCTGGGCGTCGGCAAAGCGGCGGATCCTGTCGCGGGCAAAGGCGATGTCGTCCTTGACCGTGCCGCTCAGCCGCGCCGCGGCGGTATCGATCGCCGCCTGGTCGAGCACCACCGGGCCCTGCCAGCCGTCGAGCTCGCGGGCGTAAGACAAGGCGCGCTCCTCGCCGCCGTCGCGGAGTTCCGCGAGCATTTCGGAGACCCGGTCGGGGACGGCGCGGTTTTCCGCGACGGTGCGGGGCTTCGATTGCTTCAGGTGGCGGACGGTCATGGGCGCGCTCCCGTGGCGTTCTTTTGGGTGTCGTCGAGGGCGAAGGCGACGCAGGCCTCCGTCAGGACGTCGAGGCTGTCGGTCAGCGGCAGGGCATGGTCGATGCGCCGGCCGATGAGCGAGAACTCCGTGCAGCCGACAATCGCGGCCGTTGCACCCTTGGCAACGAGGTCATCGCAGGCAGCAACGAGTGTGGGCAGCGCTTCGTCGCGGTGACCGGCCTTGACGGCGCGGATGGCGGCGAGGAGGGCGCCGCGGTCGTCCGGATAGACCGCCTCGCGGCCTTCCTTTTCGAGTGCACGGGCGAGGACGCCGGTAATCTCGACGGCCGGCGAGGCGAGGATGCCGATGGGGCCGGGGGCCGCAATCGCCGCGACGCGCGCTGCCGTCAGTCCGGCCATGTCGAAGAACGGCACGGCAACCGCGCCGACGATCGCCGGCAGGTAGCTGTGTGCCGTGTTGCAGGGCATGGCGAGGGCCTCGGCGCCGCCGGCCGCCAGGCGCTCGGCCATGGCGATCAGCACCGGCGTCGGGTCGGTGCCGGTCTTTTCGATTAGGTGTTTTATCCGGGACGGCACCTCGGTGTTGCTGTCGACGAGGAGGGGGATGTGGTCGGCGTCGTCCGCTGCCGGGGTCGCCTCCAGGATGCGGGTCATGAAGAGGACCGTCGCCTCCGGCCCCATGCCCCCCAATATGCCGAGCCTGCGCGGCATGCCTCGTCGCTCCGTTCCGTTGCGCCTTTAAGCGGAAAAGCCGAAGGCGCCGCGATAGCCGAAGAGGCCCGCCGAGCCGCCGGTGTGCAGGAAGACGATGGTCTCGTCCTTGCCGTAGGCGCCCTTGCGGATGAGGTCGATCATGCCGGCCGCGCCCTTACCGGAATAGACCGGATCGAGCAAAATGGCCTCGTAGCGCGCGAACATCTCGATCGCCTCGATGGTGGTCTCGTGCGGGATGCCGTAGCCTTCGCCCACATAGTCGCTGTTGGCGACGACGTCGTCGCGCTTGACGACGCCGGCGCAGCCGAGCCGCTCGGCCGTCGCCTCGGCGAGCGCGAAGACGTTGGCCTCCTGCTTTTCCTTCGGGGCGCGCACGCCGATGCCGAGCAGCGGAATGTTGGCGTTCAGCGCTTTCAGGCCGGTGATGAGGCCGGCCTGTGTGCCGGCGCTGCCGGTGGCGTGCAGGATGTGCGAGATCTCAAGGTCGCGGTCGTTGGCCTGATTGACCAGTTCCAGCGCGCAATTGGCATAGCCGAGGGCGCCGGTGGTGTTGGAGCCGCCGCCCGGGATGATGTAGGGCTTCTTGCCCTTGGAGCGCAGCTTTTCCGCCGTTTCCTCGCAAAGTGCGACCATGTCGGAATCGGCCGGGACGTGTTCCAGCGTGGCATTGTGGAGGTTGTCGAGGAGGACGTTGCCGTTTTCCCGGTAGTCCGGGTCCTTGGAGCCGGTGCGGTCCTCCAGGAGGGCGTAGCAGTCGAGGCCGAGCTTGGCCGAAAAGGCGGCCGTCTGGCGCACATGGTTCGACTGGGTGGCTCCTTGCGTGATCACCGTATCGGCGCCCTGCTGCAATGCCTCGGCCATCAGGAATTCCAGCTTGCGGGTCTTGTTGCCGCCGGTCGACAGGCCGGTGCAGTCGTCGCGCTTGATCCAGATCTGCGGCCCGCCGAGCGCCTCTGTAAGGCGCGGCATCGGCTCCAGCGGCGTCGGCAGATGGGCGAGGTGAAGCCGCGGAAAACGCGCGAAATGCATGGGAGAACTCCTTGGGTTGATACCTTCGGCGAATTTTGCCGCAGCAAAGCCCGGGCTTCAAATGCGAAATCGCCCCGCTAATATGCAACTCTTGCATTTTAGGCGGGAGACGCGACCATGCGACTGGAATGGCTGGAAGATCTGGTGGCGGTGCTGGAGGCCGGCTCGCTGAACGAGGCGGCGGGAAAGCGCTTCCTGTCCCAGCCGGCGTTCTCGCGCCGCATCCGCGCCATCGAGGCCCATCTCGGCGTCGACCTCCTCGACCGCAGCCGCAAGCCGGTGCGGCCGGCGCCGGCCCTCCTGGGCCGCCAGGAGGAACTGCGCCGGGTCGCCGGCGACCTCGGCGCGCTGATCCGCACGCTGCGCCAGGCCGAGGAGGATGCGGGATCGCGGGTGGTGATCGCCAGCCAGCACGCGATCGCCACCTCCGTGCTGCCGGAGCTGATCGCCGGGCCGCTATCCCCCCTCGACCTCAAGATCCGGCTGCGCTCGGCCAACCGGTCGGACTGTGCGGCGATGCTCATCAACAAGGAGGCGGACCTGACGGTCACCTATCGCTCCAGGGCCGAGGTGGCGGCGGGGCCGGAGGCCTATCTCGAAGAATGCGTTCTCGGCACCGAGGCGCTGCTCCCCGTTGCGGCACCGAACTTTGCCGGCGAACTGTCGGGCGAAACGCTCCCCCTCATTGCCTACCCGCCGGATGTTTTTCTTGGAAAATGGATGGCCGAAGAGATCCTGCCGGCGATCGCGGAGTTCTCGCGCCCGGACATTCGGGTCGAGACGGCGCTGACGCTCGCGGCCCTGAGGCTCGCCGAGACCGGCGTCGGCGTCGCCTGGCTGCCGGGGTCGATGGCCGCAGACGCCATCGATGCCGGGCGGCTTGCCAACCTCTCCGGCCGCCTGCCGGCGGGGGAGGTGGCCGTCGTCGCCACGCGGCTGATCGGCGCCCGCTCGGCGCTGGAGCAGCGCATCTGGTCGGTCCTTGCCGACGCCGCGAAGGCCTGAGCCGGACATTTCCGGCAAGGTTCCGTCCTTGTCCGGGCACCACTGAAATGTTTCTGTCGCACAGAAGGGATTATGTCACCGGACGGCGAGTCGGCGATCACACGGGGCCGTTGCAGAACGCCCGATGCAAACACTCGGGGACGGCTGCTCGACAGTCCTTGTCAGGACGGTGGTTAGCTGGGAAAAAAGTGGGCTATTGTGAGGCCACGCCGCAACGAGAGAGACAGGAGACACGACAAATGCTGAAAACGAAACTGATGTCCGGGCTTGCCGGTCTTGCCGCCGGCGCGCTGCTTCTGGCGCCTTCTGCCGAGGCCGACACCCTGCGCCTTCTGACCTGGGGCGGCTATGCGCCGGAGAACCTGATCGAGAAGTTCGAGGCCGAGACCGGCCACACCGTCGAAGTGACGCTGTCGAACAACGAGGAAATGATCGCCAAGCTGCGCGCCACCGACGGCGGCGGCTTCGACCTCGCCCAGCCGAGCCAGGACCGCATCGCCGGCGCCCAGGCCGAGTTCGGCATCTACAAGCCGATCGACCTTTCCAAGGTCGACGCCGCCCTGTTCATCCCGTCGATGCTGGAAGCGACCAAGGGCAACACCACCTATGACGGTGAGGTCTATGGCGTGCCGCATGTCTGGGGCACCAGCGGGCTCGTCGTCAACACGGCCGCGGCCCCCGGCGTCAAGGACTATGTGGACCTCTGCTCCGACGACGTCGCCGGCAAGGTTTCCTACCGCCTGAAGCGCCCGACGCTGATCGGCTTTGCCTTCTCCATGGGCCTCGACCCGTTCGCCGCCTACAATGACGAGGCCGCCTACAAGGACATCCTGTCCAAGGTCGAGGAGAAGCTGATCTCCTGCAAGCCCAACGTGAAGACCTACTGGACCGGCGGCGACGAGATCACCAATCTCCTGCGCTCCGGCGAAGTGGTTGCCGCGATGGCCTGGGACACCGGCGGCTGGAAGCTGAATGCGGAGAATGCCGACATCACCTTCGTTGCCCCGACCTCCGGCGCGCTCGGCTGGATCGACACCTTCGCGCTGCCGAAGCGCGGCCGCGCCGATCAGGCCGCCTATGACTGGATCAACTTCGTCATGAAGCCGGAAAACGCCGCGCTGGTGACGGAATCGGCCGGCAACTTTACCGCCTCCAAGGGCGGCGATGCTGACGTCAACGCCGAGCTGAAGGCGCGCTACCAGAAGAGCTTCCCGCAGGAAGCCATCGACAACATCAAGTGGTATCCGCCGGTGCCGGCAGGTCTGGAAGCGCTGGAAGGCGCCGTCCTCGACCGCGTCAACGCCGCCAACTGATCCCGTTTGCGGGGTAACGAGGGAGGCGGTGCTTTTCGCACCGCCTCCCGTCCTTTCCTTCACGACCGAGAATTCCGGGGGCCGCCCGTCCATGGCCGAAGCCGTCAACGACCTCGACTGCCGCGACATCTCCAAGAACTTCGCGGCCTTCAAGGCGGTTCGCGATGTCAGTTTTTCGGTCCCCCCGGGAACCTTTTTTTCCATCCTCGGCCCGTCCGGTTGCGGCAAGACCACGCTGCTTCGGATGATCGCCGGCTTCCTTGAGCCGACCAGCGGCGACCTCCTCATCAAGGGCCGCTCGATGCTCGACGTGCCGCCGAACAAGCGGCCGGTCAGCATGGTGTTCCAGCACCTGGCGCTGTTCCCGATGATGAACGTCGCCGCCAATATCGGCTTCGGCCTCCGGCGCCGCGGCGTTGCCAAGGCCGAAATTTCCAAGCGCGTCGAGGCCGTTCTTGAGCGGGTGGGCCTGCCGGGCGCGGGCCCGCGCGGCGTCGACGAACTCTCCGGCGGCCAGAAGCAGCGCGTGGCGATCGCCCGCTGCATGGTGCTGGAGCCGGATGTGCTGCTGCTCGACGAGCCGCTCGGCGCGCTCGACCTGAAGCTGCGCGAGCACATGAAGATCGAGCTGAAGCAGCTCCAGTGGGAGTTCAACACCACCTTCGTCTACATCACCCACGACCAGTCCGAGGCGCTGGTGATGAGCGACCAGATCGCCGTCATGAACCACGGCGTCTTCGAGCAGGTAGGCACCGCGCGCGACCTCTATTACAATCCCGAGACCGCCTTCGTTGCCGGCTTCGTGGGCGAAAGCAACCGCTTTGCCGGCAAAGTGGAGGAGGCGAACGGCACGGCGCTGAAGGTGCGCACGCCGGGTGGGTTCGCGCTTTCCGGCACGGCCGCGGCGGGCAGCCTCGGCGTCGGCGATGCGGTGGAGGTTTTTGTCCGCCCGGAAGCGGTGCGCCTGTCGCACGCCGCCGACGGCGTGGCCGGCCAGCCGAACGTCTCGTCGGGCGTCGTCGACAGCGTGCTCTTCAACGGCGCCAACAGCCGCGTCCTGATCCGCGATGCGGCGACCGGCGGCGAGATCGACGTGGCGCTGCCGCAGACCGGCGAGTTCCATTCCCTGAAGCGCGACGATACCGTCCATGTGGGCTGGGATGCCGGCCAGACGCTCTGCTTTGCGGCGGCGGAGCAGGGGCGATGAACGCTAGCGGCAAGCGACTGACGCTCATTCTCCTGATGGCGCCGCTCTTCATCTGGCTCGTCGCCCTCATCGTCATCCCGCATATCGAGATCCTCTATGTCTCGCTGAGGGAAAAGGTCGGGGTCCGCGAGTACGAGTTCGGCCTTGCCAACTACATGGTGTTCTTCAACGAGCCGCTCTACTGGAACACCTTCATGCGCACGGCCGTGATGTCGATCCTGGCCACCGCGCTGACCCTCCTCATCGGCTTTCCGGTCTCCTACTACATCGCCAAATTGACCCGCGGCCGCTCCAAGACGATCCTCTTCCTGCTCTGCCTGATTCCGTTCTGGGTCAGCGAACTGGTGCGCACCTATGGCTGGATGATCCTTTTGCGCGAGAGCGGCCTCGTCTCCGGCTTCCTGCAATATATCGGGCTCGCCTCGGAGCCGATCGAGTTCCTCTATAACGACGCGGCGATCATGGTCGGCCTCGTCTACACCTCGATGCTGTTCATGGTGGTGCCGCTGGTCACCACCCTCGACAGCCTCGACGACAGCATGATCGAGGCCGCCTACGACCTCGGCGGCGGCGGCGTCTCGGTGTGGCGCGAGATCGTCATTCCGCATGCCATGCCCGGCATCGTGTCGGGCTGCATCATCGTCTTCATGCTGTCGCTCGGAAATTACCTGACGCCGATCCTCCTCGGCGGCAAGGACAGCCTGTGGTTCACCGGGCTGATCTATTCCCAGTTCATCACCCGCTTCAACTGGGAGCTCGGCGCCGCCTTCGGCATGCTGCTGCTGGTGCTGTCCTCGACCATCGTCTGGGCCGGCCTGAAGCTCTCCGGCCAGACGCTGACCAGAACCATGGGGCGCTGACGATGATCCCGACCATCCGCCAGAGCCCGCTGTTCCGCTGGACCTACCGGGCCTATGTGCTGGCCTTCTTCATCTATCTGGCGCTGCCGCTCGCCGTCGTCTGCGTCTTTGCCTTCAATGACAGCCTCTTCCCGTCGCTGCCCTGGCAGGGCTTCACCTGGGACTGGTTCATCGGCACGGAGCGCCCGCGCCTCGGCGTCTTCAACGAGCGGCCGATCATCCGTTCGATCTGGACGTCGGCCTTCGTCGCGGTCTGGGTGGCGGTGCTGTCCGTTGCTGTCGGCACCACCAACGCGTTCCTGTTCGTGCGCCACCAGTTCCGCTTCAAGAACGGGCTCTACGTCCTGATGCTCCTGCCGCTGGTCATTCCCGGCATTATCCTCGGCATCTCGATCCTCGTTGCCTCCAACACGCTCGCCAACACTCTGGAAGACGCCACCGGCATGTGGTTCGACAGCCTGCGCCCCGGCCTGCCGCTGGTGATCCTCGGCCAGTTCTCGTTCATTGCCACCTTCGCGACGCTGGTGATCTCGGCAAGGCTCGAAAAATTCGACCGCTCGCTGGAGGAGGCCGCGCTCAACCTCGGGGCAACGCCGCTCGGCGCGGTCTGGGCGATCACCATCCCGTTCCTGTTCCCGGCGATCGCGGGGGCGACCGTCGTCGCCATCCTGATGAGTTTCGAGAACTTCAACACGACGTTGATGCTGGTCGGGTCGGACGCGCCGCTGACGATCACCATGTTCGACCGGCTGAAGGAAGGCTCGACGCCGGTCCTCAACGCCGTCTCGCTGCTGCTGATGGTCGCCTCGGCCGCCCTTGGCCTCGTCTCGCTACTGTTGCAGGGGCGCAAGGACTGAGCGGCGACTCGTCCGGCATCCGCTGAGCGGCTTCCGCTCCGCCTTCCTCCCATCGACGATTTTTCGGAAAACCGCCGGAGCGCGCCCGTTCGAGGCGGGTGCGCGCCTGTGTAGCATCGTGTGCGGGCAGGGCCCGGATTTCCGCGCGTTCGCCGCCATCGGCCGTCCTGGGGATCGAATTGGTCTGCGAAAATGCCCTTGAATGGTCAGACCAATTGGCGTAGGGCTTCCTGACCAATAAAGAAAAGTCCTCGCATGCAAACGTCGGAAAAATCCCGCGCCAACCTCCAGACTCAGACCGCGATGCCGGTTGGCGCGGGGCCGACGGGACGTTCCGGCAACAGCGCTGACATCGTGTTCCATTACCTGCGCGGACGGATCGAGGATGGTACCCTTGCCGCCGGCGATCGGCTGCCGCCGGAGCGCGACCTTGCGGCGCTCCTCGGCATGAGCCGGCCGGTGCTCCGGGAAGCCCTTCGCGCATTGGAAATGATTGGCGTCGTCGCCATCCGCCAGGGATCGGGCACCGTGCTGTGCCGCCCGGATGCCTCGTCGTTGGCCGAATTCTTCACCTTCGCCCTGCTTCAGGACGTCCCGGTCACCGAGGACGTGATGGAGGCCCGCATCGCCGTCGAGTGCCAGGCGGGACGGCTCGCCTGCGAGCGCGCGACGATCAGCGACATCAACGCCCTTCGCGCCGCGGTCGAGGAGATCGAGCGCACCATCGACGATCCGGAAGCCGGCGCGCGCGCCGACCACGCCTTCCACTCCGAACTGGTCGCCGCCGCCCATTCGCCCGTGCTCACCGCCCTTTATGCAACGCTCGCCGACCTCCTGCAGCGCAACCACGTCGATCGCCGGCGCAGCATCCCCGCGACCGATGCGTTCCGCGCCTATGTGGTCGACGACCACCGCCGCATCCTGACCACGCTCGTGGACCGCAAGGCCAAGAATGTCGACGCCGTGCTGCGGCGCCATTTCGCCATCGGCAACGAGTTCCGCGACGCGGCGGCGCGCCAGGAAATCCTCGGCCTCTGGTCCGTCTGAGGCTGCCCGCCCAACAGTGCCGCCCGATGGTTCGTTCCCCCGACGGCCTCCGCACGAAAGGACTTCTTTCCATGACCGATACCGCCACGTCTTCCGCGACCGGGGTCTCGCGCCTTCTGTTCGTCGGCGCCGGGGTGATGGGCGCGCCGATGATCCGTAATCTCAAGAAGGCCGGCGTTCCCGTCGTTGCCTTCGACACCCGCCAGGAGGTCCTCGACGGCCTTGCGGCGGAGGGTATTGAGGTCACGGCTGATGCCCACGCCGCGGCGCGGGAAGCCGACGTCGTCGTCACCATGCTGCCCGACACGCCCGACGTGAAAGCCGTGCTGATGGGCGAGGAGGGGCTCGGCGCGGCGATGACGCCCGGTAGCCTCGTCATCGACATGAGCACGATCTCGGCGACGGCCGTCAAGGAAATGGCCGGGGTGCTCGCTGGGCGCGACATCGCGATGCTCGATGCGCCGGTCAGCGGCGGCATGAAGGGCGCGGTTGCCGGCACGCTTTCGATCATGGTTGGCGGCGCGGCGGAGGCGTTCGCGCGCGGCCGTCCGGTGCTGGAGGCGATGGGCAGCACGATCCGTCACGTCGGCGAGATCGGCACCGGCCAGGTGTTCAAGATGTGCAACCAGTTGATGGCCGCCAGCCACATCCAGGCAATGTGCGAGGCGTTCGCGCTGTGCCGCAGCTTCGACGGCGATCTCGGCCTGCTGCGCGAGGTGCTGATGGGCGGTGCCGCCGGGTCGTGGATGCTGGACAATCTCGGTCCCCAGGTGCTTGCCGGCGACACCAGCGCCGGGTTCCGCATCGATCTCCACCTGAAAGACCTGAGGCTTGCCAACGAGGCGGCCTTCGACAAGGGGCTGCCGCTGCCCGGCCTTGCCATGGCGACGACGCTGTACCTGGAAACCCGCGCCCACGGCGAGGGCGGCAACGGCAACCAGGCCCTGTTCCGGACCATCGATCGCATGACCAACCAGGCCGGCTGACGCCGGCGAACACCCGGTCCCGCCGATCCGTGCGGGCCCCCGAGAGGACGACCAGAACATGGCGGCAGACAAGAAGACCATCGTCATCGGGTCCGACCACGCCGGATTTCCGATGAAGGGCCTTGCCCTGGAGGTCATTCGCGACCTCGGCTACGCGATCACCGATGTCGGGTCCTATGACGACAAGCCGGTCGACTTCCCGGACGTTGCCCGCGCCCTTTGCAAGGAGATCCTGGAGGGCAGGGCGGAGCGCGGCATCATGGTCTGCGGCACCGGCGTCGGCGCGGCGATCGCCACCAACAAGGTGCGGGGCATCCGCGCCGCCGTCTGCCACGACGTCCATTCCGCGCACCAGGGCGTCGAGCACGACAACGTCAACGTGATGTGCATCGGCGCGCAGATCGTCGGGGCTTGGCTGGCGCGCGACCTCTTCACCGCGTTCCTCAAGGCCGAATTCGACCCGCGCGAGGAGCATGTGCGCCGGGTCTGCAAGCTTTCCGACCTGGAAGGCGATCTCTAGAGCGTTTCACGCGATTACGGAATCGCCTGAAACGCTCTGACCGTTTGTTTTAACGCGTATTCTTATCCGAAAACCGGTCTCCACGTTTCGGGAATACGCTTTAGACGGAGGCTCCTCCGGTGGCTGCCAACATTCTCGTCTTCGGGTCGCTCAACGCCGATCTGGTGTTTGCGGTCGACAGGCTGCCGGCGCCGGGCGAGACCGTCATCGGCCCCGGCTACACGGTCATTCCCGGCGGCAAGGGCGCCAACCAGGCGGTGGCGGCGGCAGGCGCGCGGGTTCCCGTGCAGATGGCCGGCTGCGTCGGCGCCGACAGCTTCGGCGATCTCCTGCTGAGGTCACTGGAAGGCGCGCGGGTGGGTACCAGCTTCGTGCACCGCATCGCGGCGCCGACGGGATGCGCAGCGATCGGTGTCGATGCGGCCGGCGCCAACCAGATCATGGTCGCCGGCGGCGCCAATCTCGAAGCGCGTGCCGCCGACGTCGCCGACGCGATGCTGACGCCGCAGACGACGCTGGTCCTGCAGATGGAGGTCACCGCGGCGGAAAACTGGGCGCTGATCCGGCGCGCCCGCGACCGCGGCACCCGGACCGTCCTCAATGTGGCACCGGCCGCGCCGTTGCCGGAAGAGATCCTGCCGCTCATCGATGTCCTCGTCGTCAACGAGGGCGAGGCCGTTGCCGTCGCCCGCGGGCTCGATACCGATAGGGGCGATCCGCTCGACTGCGGCCGCTTCCTTGCTGGGCGCACCGGCGGGACCTGCGTGGTGACGCTCGGCGAGGCCGGCTCGATCGGCTTTTCGCCCGAAGGCGCCTGGCGCGTCGGGGCGCTGCCGGTCAAGCCGGTCGACACGACTGCGGCCGGCGACGGCTTCGTCGGCTGGCTGGCGGCGCGGCTCGGCTTCGGTGATGCCCTGCCGGCGGCGATGCGCTGGGCTGCCGTGGCGGCCGGGCTTGCCTGCGAGACGGCCGGCGCCCAGCCGAGCCTGCCGGGCCTCGATGCGGTCGCCGGCCGGCTGTCCGAACTTGCCGAACCGGAGCGCGTCTGAGGTCCCGGATCAGGCCTGTCGTCGGCTCGGGGCGACTTTTGAGAACAAGTGGTAAGACCAGTGTTGTTATCCCCGGAAAATAGCCAATTAAACTCGATACCTGCGACCATTTTGGCGCCGGTTTCCAGGTTGCCATTTGGGCGTTTTTCCGATAGTGGTCAGACCATGGACAGGTCAGATGACGATACGGCCGCCACGGCCAGGGGTTCCGACATTTCGGGCGCGGCGAAGGTCATCGCCTATGTCCGCGAAAAGCTCATTTCCGGGGAGTTCAAGCCGGGCGACCGGCTGCCCGGCGAGCGCGATCTCTGCGCCCGGCTCGGCATCAGCCGGCCGCTGCTGCGCGAGGGGCTCCGGGCGCTTTCCGTCCTTGGCCTCGTCGACGTCCGGCAGGGGCGGGGAACGACCATCGGCCGGGCCGATATCAGCGCGCTGGGCGATGCCCTGGTGTTCTGCCTGGCGCAGGAGCCGAACGTCGTCGACGACGTGCTGCAGGTGCGCACCGCCATCGAATGCCAGGCCATCCGGCTCGCCTGCACCACGGCCAGCGATGCGGATCTCGCCGAAATCAACGGCAAGCTGGCAACGCTGGTGGAATCGCTGCAGGACCCGGAGCGCGGCGGCATTGCCGACCATGCGTTCCACCTGGCGATCGTCAAGGCCAGCCGCAGCCCCAGCCTCATCACCATGTACCGGGCGATAGAGCCCTTGCTGATGCGCTCGCATGTGGAGCGCCGGCGCCTCGTCATTCCCGACCAGGAGGTGACGCTGCACCTGGTGGAGTCCCACCGCGAGGTGTTCGTTGCCATCGTCAACGGCGATCCGGACGACGCGGAACGAAAGATGAGGGAGCATTTCCAGATCAGCGCCCGCCTGCACCGCGCCCGGTTCCTCAGAATGGTCCGGGGCGATGCCGATCGCGCGGGCGCGCGAACCACCTAGGGACTTGGCGACCGAGGGAGGTCGAGGGGGCACGCCCGCTCCCGCCCGGCCGCGCCGCATGACGGCCGCGGCAGCGTCGCGGACAAAAAGAAACGTCGGTCGGAGCCCCGTGCCGGCCGAAACCCAGCAGCGAAGAAAGACGGGAGGAGAGGAAATATGTACGACAAGAACGCATTCGCACTCACGCGCAAGGACTTTCTGAGAGGGACCCTCGTCGGCGCCGTCAGCCTGGCGCTCGGCTCGCGCGTTGCCCTGGCCGCAGAGCCGGTCAAGGTCGGCTTCATCGTCCCCGACTACGAAGAGATGCGCTGGAAGGCCGCCGACCAGCGGTTTTTCGAGGAAGAAGCCAAGAAGCTCAATCTGGACATTGTCGTCCAGTCCTCGAACAACTCCGAATCCCAGCAGGCCAACCAGGTTGAGAACATGCTGACGCTCGGCGTCCAGGTGCTCGTCCTGACGCCGGTCAACGCCAATGCCGCGGCGGCCCTCGTCGTCAAGGCCAAGCGCGCCGGCGTGCCGGTCATCGACTACAACTTCCTGATCCCGAAGTCGGACGTTGCCGTCTTCATCGGCCGCGACGCCGTGGAGATCGGCGAGAGCATCGGCTCCGCCGCCCTTAAGGCAAGGCCGAAGGGCAACTACATCCTGTGCTTCGGCGACCAGGGCATGAGCGTTGCCGTCGATACTGCCAAGGGCAACCTGAACGCCCTGCAGCCGGCGATCGATGCCGGCGACATCACCGTCATCTCGCAGCAATACAACAAGGCATGGTCGACCAATTCGGCAAGGGCCCAGGTCGAGAACGCCCTGACCCAGGCCAATAACGACGTCGCCGCCGTCGTCTGCAGCAATGACGGCATGGCCTATGGCGCCATCCAGGCCCTGCAGGCCCAGGGACTTGCCGGCAAGGTGTTCGTCACCGGCGTCGACTGCGAGCCGCACGCCCAGGAACTGATCCGCGAAGGCCTCCTCAGCGTCTCCAACTTCAGCGAGTTCGACGGCATGGGCCGGCAGGCCGCGCAGTCGGCGCTGGCCCTGGCGACCGGCAAGGAGGTCGATGCGGCCGGCACGATCGACAACGGATCGGGCAAGCCGGTGCCGTGGATCAAGGTGCCGAACGTCAACGTGACCAAGGACAACATCGACGAGATGACGTCCGATCATGCCTGGTGGTTCGCGAAGGCCTGACGGTCATGTCGCTTGCCCCTGCCCAGACGGCCGAGGTCGCCATCGAGGCGATCGACGTCAGCAAACGCTATGGCGCGGCCTATGCGCTTGCCGACGTCAACGTCTCGTGGCTTGCCGGCGACGTTCACGCCATTGCCGGCGAGAACGGGGCGGGCAAGTCGACGCTTGTCAAAATCATCTCCGGCGTCATCGGCGCCGGAGACTACGACGGCACCATCCGGATCGACGGCGAGCCGGTGCGCTTTGCCGGCGTGCGCGACGCGGAGCGCGCGGGGGTGTTCCTGGTTCCCCAGGAACTCAACATCGTCCCGGAGATCAGCGTCGCCGACTACCTGTATCTCAACCGCGAGCCGCAGCACCGCGGTGTCATCGACCTGCGCCAGCTTCTCGCCGATACGGCGCGCTGGCTGGAGACCTTCCGGCTACCGATATCGCCGCTCACCAAGATGGGCGAGTTGCGCTCCCACGAGCAGCAACTCGTCAGCATCGCCCGGGCGATGACGCAAGGCGTGCGGATCCTGATCCTCGACGAGCCGACGGCGAGCCTGACGGCGCAGGAGACCGAGCTTCTGTTCGAGCGCGTGCGCGCGTTCCGCGATCTCGGCGTGACGACGCTCTACATCTCCCATCGGTTGGCCGAATTCGAGGCCATCGCCGATGCCGTCACCGTCATGCGCGACGGGCGCATCGTCGATAATTTCCGCATTGCGGAGGAACCGCATCCGCCACAGCGGGTGGTGCGGGCGATGGTCGGGCGCGATCTCAGCGAGCTCTATCCGAAGGACACCCGCACGCCCGGCGATGTGCGTCTGTCGCTGGAGAACTGGACCGTCGGCAGCCCGGCGGCAAAGCGCCGGGACCCGGTGCGCGACGTCACGCTCTCGGTGCGCGGCGGCGAGGTCCTCGGCATCTTCGGGCTGGTCGGCTCCGGATCGTCGGACCTGGCCCGCTCGCTGTTCGGTGCCCACAAGGGCAAGGTGTCGGGCACGGTGAAGATCGGCGGCGATCCGGTGTTTCTGCGCACGCCGCGCGAGGCGATGGCCGTCGGCATCGCTTACCTGCCGAGCGACCGCAAGCGCGACGGCCTCGTCCAAGGCATGTCGGTGGCGGCGAACCTGACGCTCGCGTCCCTCGGCAACCTCGTCGACGGCGGCATGATCGACCGGCGCAGCGAGCTCACCTCGGTGCGCCAGTATGTCGATGCCCTGCGCATCAAGGTCGCCTCCGTGGAGCAGCCGGTCGGTGACCTCAGCGGCGGCAACCAGCAGAAGGTCGTTGCCGCGAAGTGGCTGCGGTCGAACCCGGACATCATCGTATTCGAAGAGCCGACGCGCGGCGTCGATGTCGGGGCGCGCGTCGAAATCTATAATCTCATCAATGATATAGCGCGGCAGGGCAAGGCCGTGATCATCGTCTCCACGGACCTGCCGGAGATCATCGGCATGTCCGACCGCGTGATCGCCATGCGCGACGGCACGGTCGCCGGCGAGTGGTCGTCCGGTCCGTTCCGGGAGGCCGATATCATGCTTGCCGCCGCCGGGTCCTCTGGGGTGTGAATGCCATGAGCCAAACGCAAATGTCGGTGGAAACCGGGAAGACGCCGGGTCCCGCGCGCGGCCTGATCGGGGCGCTGTCCGGGGCGCAGATGCGCTCGTTCAGCATGATCGCCATTCTCATCCTGGTCTGGCTCATCTTCCAGGTGCTGACCAACGGCATCTTCCTGACGCCGCGCAACCTGACCAATCTCAGCGGTCAGGTGGCGATCACCGCGATGCTGGCGGCCGGCGTCGTGCTGGTGATGGTACCCGCCAATATCGACCTGTCGGTCGGGGCCACGGTCTCGTTCTGCGCCGTCATCGCGGCGATGGCGTCCTCGCGCTACGGCCTGTCGGTGCCGGCGACGATCCTGGTGACGCTGGTCGTCGGTCTCATGATGGGTATCTGGCATGCCTTCTGGATCGCCATATTGAAGGTGCCCGCCTTCATCGTCACGCTGGCGAGCCTCCTTGCCGTCCGCGGCCTTGCCCTCGTCATCACGTCGAGCGAGACGATGGCGCCGGACGCCGATCTGCTGTTCATTTCCGATGCGATGCTGCCCGGCTGGATCAGCGCCATCGTCCTCGGCCTCCTGTGGGCCGGGCTCGCCGCGCTGCAGGTGAGGGAATACAACGCCCAGCGCGCGGCGGGCATTGCCGCTTCGGCGCTCTCCGTCATCGTCATTCCCGCCGTCTTCACCGGCATCCTCGCCGCGGCGACGGCCGCCGTTGCCATTGCCTATCGCGGGCTGCCGCTGCCGGTGCTGATCCTCCTCGGCGTCGTCATCGTTGCCGGCGCGATCCTCAGGCTGACGGCGTTCGGGCGGCGGCTCTATGCCATCGGCGGCAACCGCCAGGCGGCGGCGCTTGCCGGGATCAACATCACCGCCCAGACATTCCTGGTTTTCATGGGGATGGGACTTCTTTACGGTATCGCCGGCCTCGTCCTCGTCACCCGGCTCGCCAGCGCGCCTCCGAACGCCGGCACCGGCATGGAACTCAACGTCATTGCGGCTGCCGTGATCGGCGGGACGAGCCTCCTCGGCGGGCGCGGCACGGTGGCGGGCGCCGTCATCGGCGCGGTGCTCATGGAAAGCCTCAGCAACGGAATGGGACTGATGAACCTTCCCTCCGCCTACCAGTCGATCGCCGTCGGCCTCGTCCTCCTGGCAGCCGTCTATGCGGATATCCGCAGCCGCGGCAGGAGTGCGCTCGATGGCTGACAGCACCTGCCTGCTCGCCGTCGGCGGCGTCAACCGGCCGATCGACTATTTCGAACGGGCCGAAGGCACCGGCATTTCGATCTTCAGCCTCGACGAAGACACCGGGGCCTGGGCCTGCCTGTCGCAGACCGGCGACATCGACAACCCGACCTTCCTTGCGGTCGACCCTGCAGCCGGACGGGTCTTTGCGTCGAGTGAGGTGTGGGAGTGGAACGAGGGGCTGGTCTCGGCCTACAAGCTCGATCCGGCGACGGGCGCGCTCACCTACATCAACAAGCAGGTCGTGCCCGGCAGCCTGACGGCGCATCTGTGGCTCGACCGCTCCGGCCGCTACGTCCTTGCCACCAACTATTCGCACGAGACGCCGGGCGAACTGCCCGGCCAGGCGATGGCGGTGTTTCCGGTGCGCGAGGACGGCGGCCTTCTGCCGGCGAGCGCCAGCGTCAAGCACGAGGGCAGCGGGCCGAACCCGGATCGCCAGAGCTTTCCCCATCCGCACAGCGCCATTGCCTCGCCGGAGAACGACCTCATCAGCGTCGCCGACCTCGGCTGCGACCGGCTGTTCCACTACGCCTTCGATACCGTGGCCGGGACACTCACGCCGGCAGCAGACGCCGAGACCGTGTTGCCTCCCGGCGCGGGCCCGCGGCATTTTCTCTATGCGCCGGACGGCCGGCACCTTTACGTCATCACCGAACTCACCTCGGCCATCGTCGTCTATCGGCGCGAGGGCGGGCGGCTCGAAGGCCCCGTGTTCGAAATCTCCACGCTGCCGGAAGACGTTTCCGGCGAAAGCCAGTGCGCCGACATTCAGGTCAGCGCCGATGGCCGCTTCCTCTACGGCTCCAACCGCGGCCACGACAGCATCGCCTGCTTTTCCGTCGACCGGGAGAGCGGGGCTCTGGAAGCCATCGGCCACGCGCCCTGCGGCGGGACAACCCCGCGCAACTTCGCCATCACGCCGAGCGGGCGCCACATGGTCGTTGCCAACCAGGACAGCGACAGCATTGCGGTCTTCGCGATCGACCCGGAAACGGGTCTTTTGAGCGATACCGGCTGGAGGCTCCCCGTCGGCAGCCCGACCTGCGTCAAGGCGTTCGTGCCGAAGGGCTGAGTTCGCGCGTCAAATCCTCACCGAGAGCTTGAATGCGGGCGCGGCATGTGTGTGACCACACGGCCGCGCCCGTTGCTTTTTGAGCTGCCGGCGGCGGGATGGGCGGGGCTCGATCCGTCGGGGCTTGTGCGCTTTTCCGCAGCCCCGTCGGCGCCGCGGTCCATACCGAAATCCCGTAACCGAGCCCATTCCCAGGACCTTCCGTCGCTGCTCGGCGCCAAAATTTTGGGCGCGTTCAAAATTTGTGCTTGAAATTGGTATACCGGTCAGCCAGCATACCGGTCATGGACAATCCTTTCGAATTCGAGCGGGACCGCGCCTACCACCGGCTGATCGATCTGATCTTTTCGGCCAAGCTCGATCCGGCAAAGCCGCTTTCGGAACGCAAGCTCGCCGAGCGCCTCGATATGGGCCGGATGCCGGTCCGCGAGGCGCTGCGCCAGCTCGAGCGGGAAGGGGTGGTCGAGGTCAAGCCCGCGCGCGGCACCTTCGTGCGACAGTTGACGAGCGAGGATCTCGTCGACACCTACCGGGTCCGCGCAGCGCTGGAATGCCTCGGCTCGGAGCTTGCCGCCAAGAACGGCGTGACGCCGGCGCTGAAGGCCCATGGCAGCACGCTGCGCATGATGGCGCAGGACAGCAGCGCCTTCACCACACGGGAAATCGACGACGCGGGCACCGTCTTCCACGAGCGCCTGATGGATGCCTCCGGCAGCGCCGCCCTCTGCGAAAGCGTGCGCCTCCTGCGCATGCGCTCGCGCCTCGTCTTCCACCTGCCGCGCTACTACGACCATGACCTCGCGCGGGAGACCCTGCAGGAACACATCGCCATTCTGGAAGCCGTCGAGAACCGGCACTCGCAGCACGCTTCCGAACTGATGGCCGCGCATCTCAGCCGCGGTCTGGACCTCCGCATCAAGCTGGAGGCCGCCTCGGGGCGGGACCGCCGGGAACGCCCCGAACACATGTCACCGAAGGAGACAACACAATGAAATTATCCTCCAGCATGCACCTTGGGGCGCTTGCCCTTCTGGCGGCAGCCGCCCTGCCGCAGGCCGCTTCGGCGTCCACCCTTGAGAACGTGAAGGCCGCCGACGTCGTCACCTGCGCCGTCAACGGCAGCCGCCCGGGCTTTTCCTCCGTCGACGGCAAGGGCGCCTGGCACGGCCTCGACGTCGATACCTGCCGGGCCGTTGCCGCCGCCGTCCTCGGCGATGCCAACAAGGTCAAGTTCCTGAAGACCAACAACCAGACGCGGCTGACCGCGCTGCAGACCGGCGAGGTCGACATGACCGTCGCCAACACGACCTGGACGCGCTCGCGCGATACCGACCTCGGCCTCGATTTCATGCCGCCGACCTTCTATGACGGCCAGGGCCTGATGCTGGCCAAGTCGCTCGGCGTTTCCAAGGTGGCCGAACTCGACGGCGCCAGCGTCTGCGTGCGTCCGAGCTCGACCTCGGAGCGCGTCGTCGGCGACATCCAGAAGAAGTACAACATCTCCATGAAGCTGGTCGTCCTTGAGGACCAGAAGGAGATCAACACCGCCTTCTTCGGCGGCCGCTGCGACGTCGCCGTGCAGTCGACCTCCGGCCTCAGCTCGACCCGCGCCTCGGTCGCCCCGAACCCGGACGATTACGTCATCCTGTCGGAGATCTTCGGCAAGGACCCGATGGGTCCGGTGGTGCGCCAGGACGATCCGCAATGGCGCGATATCGTCACCTGGACCGTCTACACCCTGTTCCAGGCCGAAGAGAGCGGCGTGACCTCTGAGAACGTCGACCAGATGAAGGCGGAGAGCCAGGATCCGGCCGTCCGTCGCCTGCTCGGCGTCGACCAGGCCGGTGGCGATGGCCTCGGCCTCACCCCCGACTGGGCCTACAACGTCGTCAAGCAGGTCGGCAATTACGGCGAGGTCTATGAGCGCAATGTGGGCATGGGCTCGCCGCTGAAGCTGCCGCGCGGCTACAACGCGCAGTACACGGATGGCGGGCTGATCTATTCGCCGCCGCTGTGAGCAACGGCCAATAATCGGGAGGCGGGGAAAGTCCCCGCTTCCCTCCTTGCCGGGGCGGGGATGCCGCCCCTTTCGTCTGCCGCATGCGTCTCGCCGGGGATATGCTCTCCGGTGTCTGGCTGAACGATCGATCCTGGTCCCATGAAATCCCCTGTCGTCCAATCCCGGTCCGAGCGGCGCACCGCTCCCGCCGCGCCGCTCTGGCGGAGCGCCCGGGTGCGCGGCATCGCCTGGCAGGTGCTGCTGCTCGCCGCCGTCATCGGGACGATTGCCTGGATGGCCGTCAACGCCATGCGCGCGCTCGACGAGCGGGGGATGACGTCGGGCCTCGACTTCCTCTTCTCCGGCACCTCGTTTCCGCTCGGCGAGGGGTTCTTCTCCTTCACGCAAGGAGAGACCTATCTGAGGGCCTTCCTCGTCGGCATCGGCAACACGGTGGTGCTGTCATTCCTCGGCATTGTCTCGGCGACGCTGCTCGGCGGCGCCATCGGCATCGCGCGGCTGTCGCAGAACGGCCTCATCTCCGGCGTTGCCGGCGGCTATGTGCTCCTCTTCCGCAACAGCCCGCAGCTCGTCCAGATCGTCTTCTGGTACACCTTCTTCACGTTGCTGCCGGCGCCGCGCGGTTCCTGGGAGATCGGCCTCGGCATCTTTGCCTCCAACCGCGGCCTCACGCTGCCGGCACCGGAGCGGACCGACGTCTTCCTGTGGTGCCTTTTGGCATTCGCCGTCGGCGTCCTCACCTCGCTTGTTGCCGGGCGCATTGCCGACCATAGAAGGCGGCGCACCGGACAACGCCGGCGCTGGGCGTTCTGGGCGCGGGTGCTGCCGCCCTTCGGCTTTCCGCTCGTGCTCTGGGGCCTTTTCGGGGCGCCGGCGACCTGGTCGGTGCCGGAGCTCGCCGGCTTCAATTTCCGCGGCGGCGTGATCCTGTCGCCAGAGTTCCTGGCGATCTATTTCGGCCTCACCTTCTACATCGCCGCCTTCATCGCGGAGATCGTCCGCGGCGGCCTCAGGAGCGTCGAAGACGGCCAGATGGAGGCCTCCAGGGCGATCGGGCTCGGCGGGGCGGACATGTACCGCAAGGTCATCGTCCCCCAGGCGCTGCGCGCGATCATCCCGCCGCTCTCGGCGCAATATGTCAGCCTTCTGAAGAACAGCTCGCTCGCGGTTGCTGTTGGCTATCCGGACCTTTTCAGCGTTTCCAACACGCTGCTTACCTACAGCGGGCGAACGATCGAGGTGCTCTCGATCATGGCGCTCGTCTACCTGACGATCTCGCTCTTCGTCGGCGCGCTCAGCAATCTTGCCAACCACTATGTCCAGATCCCGGAGCGCTGAGATGGAGCATCGCCCGGCCTCCTTCGCCGTTCCGACGGCCTCCGACAGCCGGCCGCCGCCGCATGGCCGGCGCGGCGTCCTTGCCCGGCTCCATGCCCGCTATTTCGGCTCGATCGCGGACGGGGTGATCACTGTCGTCATCGGCCTGCCGCTGCTGCTGATGGCATGGTTCTTCCTCAAATGGGCGCTGTTCGATGCGGTCTGGGTGGCGCCCGAGGGTGCGGCCTGCCGGGAGGCCGCCGGCGCCTGCTGGGCCGTCGTTTCGGAAAAATACCGCGTCATCCTCTTCGGCACCTATCCGTTCGAGGAGCAGTGGCGCGGGTTCGCGACAATCGCGCTCTGGCTCGGCTGGGGCTTGGCCTCCGCGTGGCGCCGCGTTCCGCTCGCGGTCCGGCTCTGGGGCTGGGTCCTTGTCGCCGCCGTCACCGCCCTCCTGATGCGCGGCGGGGTATTCGGTCTAACCTTCGTTAGCACCGACGACTGGGGCGGCCTGCCGCTCACCTTCCTGGTCTTTGCCGGAACGGTCGCCGGCGGCGTGCCGCTCGCCATCCTGCTGGCGCTGGGGCGCCGCTCCGGCCTTCCGATCATGGCGGGCCTGTGCGTCGCCATCATCGAGGGCGTGCGCGGCATTCCGCTGCTGGTGGTGCTGTTCTTTGCCGCCCTGATCCTGCCCCTGTTCCTGCCGCCCGAGCTCACCGTCGACAAGCTCTTGCGGGCCGAGATCGGCATGATCATCTTCTTTGCCGCCTATGCCGCTGAGGTCATTCGCGGCGGCCTGCAGGCCATTCCCGCCGGCCAGGAGGAGGCGGCCAAGGCGCTCGGCATGCCGTACTGGACCCGCATGCGCAAGATCGTGCTGCCGCAGGCGCTGTCCGTTGCCCTGCCGGCGCTCTTCAACGACATCATCCGCGCCTTCAAGAACACCACCTTCTTCAGCATCCTCGGCCTCTTCGACGTGCTCGGCGCGACCAAGGCGGCGCTGCAGGACCCGGTCTGGGTGCGCTACGGCCTTGAGGGCTATCTCTTCGTCTTCCTGGTCTATCTGGTGTTCTGCCTCGGGCTCACCTTCCACGGCCGGGAGATGGAAAAGAACGCTTGGCGGCGGCTGGGGAGGGGAGAGGCATGAGCGATCCGGCAACGCCGTCCCCCATGGTCGAGATGACCGCCCTCAACAAATGGTTCGGCACCCACCATGTGCTGCGCGATATCACGCTCGGTCTTGCGCCCGGCGAAAAGATGGTGCTGTGCGGCCCGTCCGGCTCCGGCAAGTCGACGCTGATCCGCTGCGTCAACGGGCTTGAATCCTTTCAGGAGGGCACGCTGCGCGTCGGGCCGACCGTCATGGACGGATCGCGCGAGGCCCTTGCCGCGGTGCGCCGGGCGACCGGCATGGTGTTCCAGCACTTCAACCTGTTTCCGCATCTGACGGTGATGGACAACCTGACGCTCGGGCCGATCTACACGCGCGGCGAGCCGGAGGATTCGGCGATTACGCGGGCGAAACCGCTACTGGAACGCGTCCTCCTCACCTCCGAGACCTGGAAATATCCCGGCCAGCTTTCCGGCGGCCAGCGCCAGCGGGTGGCGATCGCCCGCGCGCTGATGCTGGAGCCGGAGGTCATGCTGTTCGACGAGCCGACGTCTGCCCTCGATCCGGAAATGATCCACGAGGTTCTCGACGTCATGGAGGACCTCGCCGCCGACGGCCAGTCGATGATCGTGGTCACCCACGAGATGGGGTTCGCCAATCGCGTCGCCGATCTGGTCGTGTTCATGGATGCGGGCGAGATCGTCGAGGCGGCACCGCCCGATGCGTTCTTTTCCGCGCCTGAAACGGACCGCGCGAAGACGTTCGTCGGCCATATCGCCCGTGAAGGAGACTAATCGATGAATGCGCATTCGCGCCCCGCAGGCACCCCCGACTGGGAGGCGCTGCGCGGCGACTTTCCCGCCACCGCGTCCGTGACCTATCTCGATATCGCCCGCAAGGCGCTGTCGCCGGTCGTCGCCGCGGAGGCGGCGGCAAGCTGGTTCGCCGACATCGCGTCCTCCGCGGCGGGAGCCCGGTCGTTCTCCATGGACGAGGTGGAAAAGACCCGCATCGCGGTGGCCCGGACCTTCGGCGCCGATCCGGAGCGGATCGCCCTCGTCAAGAACACCTCCGAGGTCGTCAACATCGTCGCCCACGGGCTCGACTGGCGCGAGGGCGACAACGTCGTCATCTCCGGCGCCGAACACGAGAACAACACCTTTCCCTGGCGGCCGCTGTCCGCCAGGGGCATCGAGACACGGATCGTGCCCGAGCGCCCCGATGGGACGGTCTCGGAAGATGATCTCATCGCGGCGATGGACGCCCGCACACGGGTGCTTTCTGTCGCCTGGGTGACGTACGGTATCGGCCAGCGGATGGACCTCGATCTCCTGGCCGAGGCCTGCCGGGAGCGCGGCGTCCTGATGCTGGTCGATGCCATCCAGGCGCTCGGCGTCCTCGACCGGCGGCTCGATGCCCTCGGCGCCCATGTGGTCGGGGCGGGCGGCCACAAGGCACAGCTTTCCGTAGCGGGAGCCGGGCTGATGTACATCACGCCGGAGGTCCTCGACCAGGTGCGCCCGGTCTATATGTCGAAATTCAGCTTCGACACCCTCGACCGTACCGTCGCCGATCCGGCCCCGGCGCCGGGCGCGCGGCGCTTCGAGTACGGCAATCCGAATTTTCTGGGCACGGCGATCCAGCGTGAGGCCGCCGCCTATATCGGCGCCATCGGCCTTGCCGCCATCGAGGCGCGCATCCGGCACCTGACGACGCTCCTCATCGAGGAGGTGCAGGGGATCGGGCTCACCGTCCGCACGCCTCTCGACTGGGGTCGGCGGGCAGGCATCGTCAGTATCGACCTCGGCGGCCCGTCTTCTGATGCCGTCGAGGCCGCGCTTGCCGCCGATGGCGTGCGCGTCGCCTCCAAGGACGGGCACCTGCGCGCCGCCGCCCATTTCTACAACAACGAAGACGACGTGCGCCGGTTCGCCGACCGGCTCCGCGTCCACCTCAAGGGATCCTGAGACCGTGCCAGACTTCACCATCGACCTTGTTTCCGACACCTCCACGCGCCCCTCCAAGGATATGCTGGCGGCGATGGCGGCGGCGCCGACCGGCGACGAGCAGCGGGACGAGGATCCGACGACGCTGGCGCTCTGCGAAGAGGTCGCGGACTATCTCGGCAAGGAAGCGGCGCTGTTCCTGCCGTCGGGCACGATGTGCAATCTGATCGCATTCCTCGTCCATTGCCGGCCGGGCGACGAGATCATCTGCGCGTCGAACGCCCATGTCTTCGGATCGGAAGGCGGCGGGGCCGCGGCCGTTGCCGGCACCCAGTTCCGCACCATCCTGACGCCTGACGGCATCTTTTCCGGTGCCGACGTTGCCGCCCTTGCCCGGCCGCTCCGGCATCGCTCGCCGCGCAGCCGGCTGGTCTCGGTGGAGCAGACGACCAATCGCGGCGGCGGTGCCGTCTGGCCGGTCGACATGCTGGCCGACGTTGCTGGGGCAGCAAAGGAGGCGGGTCTCATCGTCCATATGGACGGCGCGCGCCTGCCCAACGCGGCGATCGCCTCCGGCCGGCCGGCCGCGGAGCACGCGGCCACGGTGGATACGGTCTGGATCGATTTTTCCAAGGGGCTCGGCTGTCCCGTCGGCGGCGCGCTTGCCGGCTCCAGGGATTTCATCGAGGCCGCCTGGACCTGGAAGCACCGGCTCGGCGGCGCCATGCGCCAGTCGGGTGTTCTTGCCGCAGCGGGACGCTACGCCCTCAAGCACAATATCGAGCGGCTCGCCGAGGACCACGCCAACGCCGCCGCGCTCGCCGCGGGGATTGAAGACATCCCGGGCCTTGAGATCTTTCCGCAAACGCCTGAGACGAACATTTTCTTCCTGAATGTCGGCGGCACGGGGAAAACGGCGCCGGAGATCGCGGCGCGGATGGCCGAAGAGGGCCTGCGGCTCGGCGTCGAAAACCCGACCCGCATGCGCGCCGTCACCCATCTCGACGTCGATCGCGCCGGGATCGAGCTGGCGATCGGCATCATCCGCCGGGCCATCAGCGGTTAGGCATTCTCCGCGCCCGGCGCAGCCGCGCAAGGTCGCCAACGCCGAGGAAGGCCATGGTCGTCGCAAGGTCGGCGGCAAGGAGGTCCAGGCATTCGGCCGCGCCGGCCTCGCCCGCCGCGGCAAGGCCGTAGAGCGGCAGCCGCCCGACCATCACCGCATCGGCGCCGAGGGCGAGGTATCTGGCGACGTCGCCGCCGCTTTGGATGCCGCTGTCGGCGATGATGCCGATTTTTTCTCCGACCGCCTCGACGATTTCCGGGAGGACTTCCGCCGGCGTTACCGCAAGGTCGAGGTTGCGGCCGCCATGGGCGGAGACGACGATGGCAACGATCTCGCGGTCCCGCGCTTTTTCCGCCTCGGCCTTCGACAGGATGCCCTTCAGGATGATCTTTCCGGGCCAGCGCCGGCGCAGTTCGTCAATGTCGTCCCAGCCGAGGGCCTGGTCGAGCCGGACATCTTCGGCGACGGCATTGCGGGTGAGGGACGAGCGGAATTCGGGCGGATAATGCCCGTAGGTGGGAATGCCGCCTTCCAGCACGTAGCGCAGCATCACCGAAAGGGTCCAGCGCGGATGGGTCGCAAGGTCCCACGCCAGCGGCAGCGAGGCGCGCACGGGCACGCCGAAGCCGTTCTTCTGGTTATAGCGCCGGATCGGGGCGGCCGGCGTGTCCGAGGTCACCACCAGCGTGTCGACGCCGGTCTCCCGGACCCGGTCGAGGAGCCGCCAGGTGAGGTCGCGATTGCGGAACATGTAGAGCTGGAACCAGAGCCGCGCATCGGGCGCGGCGGCGCGGATGTCCTCGATCGGCGTGATCGACTGGGTGGAAACGCAGAACGGCATGCCGAGACGTGCCGCGGCGCGGGCGAGTTTCGCCTCGCCGTCATGGGTCACGAGGCCGGCGAGCGCGGTCGGGGCGACGATGAGGGGCGTCTTGAGGTCCGTCCCCATGAGGCTGGCCGAAACGTTGCGCGGGGCAGGGCCGGCAAGGGAGTCCGGGACGAGGCGGACGGCGTCGAGGTGCCGGCGGATGGTGGCGAGCGCCAGCTCGGCCTCCGTGCCGCGGTCGATATACTCGAACAGGCCGCGCGGCAGGCGAGACTTTGCCCTGCGGCGGCACTCGGCAAAATCCAGGGCGGCGGGCATGGCGGTTCAGCTCAGTTGCTGATGACCCAGATGACCTCGGCCGGCTCCGGCCCTTCCGACGTCCAGACATAGCCGCCGCTGGCGTCGTAATAGATCGAGTCGCCCTCGTTCAGGGTCAGCGGCTCGTAGATCTGGCTGTGGATGACCACGGTGCCCTTCAGGACATAGACGAAGATGTCGGCATCGTTGTTCGGCCAGGCCTTGTACTCGTCGACGGAGCGGGCGAGGACCCTGGTGTGGATCGGGACCATCCGCTTGTGCTTCAGGTCGGCGCACAAAAGGGTGTTGTCGCAGGTGCCGGTGTTGTGGGCGTTGCCGCTGCCGGCCCGCGAGATGCTGCGGCAGCCGGACAATGCCAGCGCGGGCTGCTCTTCGACTTCCGCCAGCAGGCTCAAGAGGTCGATGCCGAAGCCGCGCGAGATGCGCTGGATGGTGGCGATGGTCGGCGACAGCTCGTTGCGCTCGACCTTGGAAAGGGTGGAGGCGGAGACGGTGGTCGCCCTTGCGGCCTCCTGCAGTGTCCAGCCGCGCTCCTTGCGCAGGGCATAGAGCTTGGCGCCGACATCGACGGAGGGATCGGCCGCATCGCCGTCATTCAGGTCGGCCGCCGGCCTCGTTTTCACTTCGCTGTCCATCGGACCCTCTAAACCCCGTTCTCGCCGCCTTTGCCGCCCGCGATCGTCCGTTCGCGCGGCGACCGTCTCGCGGATGCCATCCCGCACACTCGGTCCTCGTTCCCCGGACTGTCCGGGCTATCGCCGGTGGCTGTAGCGCAGTTTTCGCGAACAATCCAGATCGCGATAATACGCCAAATTTTTCCTATAGTAGAAAAAATTTCGTTTCATGTTGACTCAATCGGCATCAAGGATACGATACCAAATGTCACAACAACCATAAGCACCAAATCCAGAGGTTCGACAGCGCCAAGGACCAAACGGGCCGTTGGATCGGGAACCAACCGCGGGGCAGGCGGCAGACGCCGGGAAAGCCCCGTGCCGAAAGGAGCTACTTCATGAACGTCTTCAGCAAGCTCAAGGCCGGTGCGGCGGCTGCCGTCATTGGCGTCAGCCTTGCCTGTGCAGCGGGCGCCCAGGCCGAAACCATCGTCAAGATCGCCACCGTCGACGGCGAGGGCGATCTCCTGAAGAACCCCTATTGGGCCTATACGGAAGTGTTCGGCACCATCCTGTCGAACCAGACCGGCGGCCGCTACACGGTTCAGGTGTTCCCGAACGGCCAGCTCGGCGACCTTGAATCCCTGCTCGAGCAGAACATCCGCGGCACGATCCAGATCGCTGCGGGCCTGTCCACCGGCCACCTGGCGGCCTACTACCCGCCGGTCCAGGTGCTCGACATGCCCTACGCATTTCCGAACCTGGAAATCGCCCGCAAGGTGCTCGACGGCGAATTCGGCCAGAATCTCTCCGACAAGATTGCCGCCGAGGCCGGCGTGCGCGTCCTCAGCTACATGCCGTCCGCGTTCCGCAACTTCTCCAACTCCGTGCGTCCGATCCATACCCCGGCGGACATGGAGGGGCTGAAGATGCGCACCCAGTCGATCCCGGTGCATCTGGAACTGGTGAAGGCGCTCGGCGCCTCGGCAACGCCGATCGCCTGGGCCGAACTCTACAACGCCCTGCAGACCGGCGTCGTCGACGGCCAGGAGAATGCGCCCTACACGATGCTGCTCGCCAACCTGCAGGAAGTGCAGAAGTACTACACCCTCGACCATCACCTGACGAACATTCCGATCGTCACGATCAACGAGGAATTCTATCAGGGCCTCAGCGACGCCGATAAGAAGGCGTTCGACTTTGCGGCGCGGCAGGCGACGTTCGCCATGCTCGGCATTATCACCGCCAAGGAGTCCCAGGACCTGAAGGTGATCCGCGACGCGGGCATCGAGATCTACCAGCCGACGCCGGAAGAGTTCCAGCTCTTCGTCAAGGCGACCAAGGCGCCGGTCGCCGCGGTCCTGAAGGACATCGTCGGCCAGGACCTCCTCGACGAGCTCGACGCGGCGGTCGAAAAGGCCTCGGCCGAGTAAGGGCAGCGTTCCGCGATCCCTCGCCGGCGGGCGTTCCGCCGGCGGCCCGCTTCAATAAGTCCGCCAGCATGCATATCCCAAAGGACGGGGCGGAGACGGGGCTATAATCCCCTCCGCTCCGTCCGACAGGCCTTCGCTGCCCGATCGCTTTTCGGCCGGGACGAGGCGCGGTGCATTGGCCAAGACATCCAGCGGAAAGGTCTGACATGTTGAAGGGTATCGAAGCATTCGGAGACCGCCTGGCTTTCGTTACCTCGGTCGCCTCGCGGCTGATGCTGCTGGCGGTGGTGACGATGCTCTTCGTCCAGGTCTGCCTGCGCTACATCTTCAACTTCTCCCTGACCTGGCCGGAAGAGGCCTCGCGCTACCTGATGATCTGGGTGGTGATGCTGTCGGGCAGCCTTCTCGTCAAGGACGAGCAGCTCGTCTGCGTCGACTTCTTCGACCGGTTCTGGCCGCGCCGCATCCTTGCCTATCGCAACGCCCTGTTCCGGCTGCTGCTCGCCGGCCTCCTCGGCATCATGCTGTGGAAGGGGCTGGACGCCGCCGACTTCGGCTGGCGGCGGACGTCGCCGGCGCTGCACCTTTCCTGGTTCTGGATCTACCTCGCGATTCCGGTCGGCAGTGCGCTGATGCTGTTCCACATGGTGGTGCTGGCGCTGCGCGACCTCGTCCGGGGCGCCTCGTCCGACCAGGAAATCTCCCTCATCCGCGCCGAGATGTGAGGCCGCCATGGATCCGACACTCCTCATCATCATCGGCCTCCTCATCGGCCTGATGTTCCTCGGCAGCCCGGTGATCTTCGCCATCGGCTTTGCCGGGCTCTCTTACTTCTTCATCAAGCCGGGCATGAGCTCCATGCTCGATGTCTACGTCCACAAGTTCTTTACCGGCATGGACGTCTTCATCTGGCTGTCGATCCCGCTCTTCGTCATCGCCGGCGAAATCATGACCTCGATCGGCATGACCGACCGGCTGGTCGGCTTCTCCAGGCTCCTCGTCGGGCGCCTTCGCGGCGGCATCGCCTATGTCAACGTCGTCGGCTCGATGATGTTCTCCGGCGTCTCCGGCTCCGCGCTCGCCGACATCTCGGCGATGGGCCCGGTCGAGATCGACATGATGAAGAAGGACGGCTACGACCGCGACTTCGCCGCCGCGCTGACCGTCTCCTCGGCGATCCAGGGGCCGATCATCCCGCCGTCGATCCCGCTGATCATCTTTTCCAGCCTCACGAACACATCCGTTGCCGCGCTGTTCCTGGCCGGCGCCGTGCCCGGCATGATGCTCGGCCTGGCGCAGATGGTGCTGATCTTCTTCCTGGCGCGCCGCCACGGCTTTCCGCGCAATCCGGTGCCGGGGCTCAACTTCGCCGTCGCCTTGCGCATCGTGTTCGATGCGTTCTGGGCGCTGTTCATGCCGGTGATCATCATCGGCGGCATCGTCGGCGGCGTCTTCACCGCGACGGAAGCCGCCGCGATCGCCGTGTTCTACGCCCTCTTCGTCGGCGTGCTGGCCTATCGGAACCTGACGCTGAAGGCGTTCTGGGGCATCCTCGACCGCGCGGCGCGGACCTCCGCCTCCGTCTATCTGATCGTCGGCTTTGCCACGGTGATCAGCTGGGTGTTCGCGAGCGAACGGGTGCCCTCGGACCTGTCGGCGCTGGTCCAGGGGCTCGACATGCAGCCCTGGATGCTGCTGCTCCTTCTCAACGTCTTCTTCCTCTTCAACGGGCTGTGGATCAGCGATTCCGTCCAGCTCCTGCTGTTTGCGCCGCTGTTCACGCCGATCGTCGTCGCCATGGGCGTCGACCCCATCCATTTCGGTGTGATCATGGTCGTCAACGTGATGATCGGCCTGATGACGCCACCCTTCGGCATGGCGCTCTATCTCGGCTCGGCGATCAGCCGGGTGCCACTCGGCAAGATCGTCTGGCGCAGCCTGCCGTTCCTGGCATCGAACCTCATCGTCCTGATGATCGTCACCTATGTTCCCGCCGTTTCGCTGACCCTCCCAAGGCTGTTCGGCTTCATCGACTGATCCAGCAATGCAAGAGAGACCCATGACCCTATCAATGACCGATCTTTCCGGCCTGTTCACGGCCATCGTTACGCCCTTCACGCCGGACCGCACGCTCGACAAGGCGGCGCTGACGAAGCTCGTGGAATTCCAGGTCGCCTCCGGCGCCTCGGGCATCGTCCCGATCGGCGGCACGGGCGAATACACCGCGCTCTCGCGCCAGGAGCGGGCGGAGATGGTGGCCGTGTGCGTTGAGGCCGCCGGCGGCAAGCCGGTGATCCCGGGCGTGCTGTCGACCGGGTTCGAGGACGCCGTGGAGGCGGGCAAGGATTTCAAGAAGGCCGGCGCCGCGGGCCTGATGCCGGTGACGCCCTATTACGCGACCGGTCCCCAGGAGGGCATGCGGGCCTATTTCAAGAACTACCGCGATGCGGTCGACCTGCCGCTGGTGCTCTACCAGATCCCGCGCCGGACCAATGTGGAGCTGAAGGCCGAGACCGTGCAGGCACTCGCCGAGGACGGGGTCGCCATCGGCATCAAGTACTCCAACTACGACATGCCGGAGTTCCTGAAGACCATCAAGTTCGCCGGCGACAAGATGTCGGTGCTGAGCGGCGAGGAGCCGCTGTTCGCCACCCATGTGGCGCTCGGCGCCCGCGGCGGCGTGCTGGCCACCGCCACCATCTATCCTGAGCGTTGGATCAAGGTTTTCGAAATCGCCCGTCAGGGCAAGCTCGCCGAGGCCGTTGCGGCGAGCCGCGAGCTCGACATGCTGATCGACGTGGTGTTCCGCGAGACCAATCCGGGCCCGTTGAAGAAATACATGGAGATCGTCGGCATGCCGGTCGGCAGCGTCCGTCTGCCGCTCACCGATCCGAGCGAGGAGACGGTCGCCCTCCTGAAGGAGACCGCGCAACTCCTCAGCGCGGCCGAGGCCGCGTAAGGAGCCCGGCATGTCGACCCCGTCACCTTCCTTAGCGCTGAGCGAACCGTCGTCGCTGGTCGCCGAGTTGCAGGCGTTGCTCGGGCCCAAGGGCCTGATCACCGATCCGGCAGAGATGGAGCCCTTCGTCGTCGACTGGCGCGGGCGCAAGCGCGGTCAGGCCCTCGGCGTCGCACTGCCGGCGACGACGATGGAGGTGAGCGCCGCGGTCCGCCTGGCGACCGCGGCCGGGGTCCCGGTGTTCCCCCAGGGCGGCAATACCGGCCTTTGCTACGGCGCGGTGCCCGGCAGCGGCGGGCCCGGCAACGCGCCGGGTCTCGTCATTGCCCTCAACCGCATGAACAAGGTCCGCGAGATCGACAGGACCGCCAATCTGATGACCGTCGATGCCGGCGTCATCCTTGCCAACGCGCACGAAGAGGCGGCGGCCGTCGGGCGCCAGGTGCCGATGTATCTCGGCAGCGAGGGCAGCGCCCAGATCGGCGGACTGATCTCGACCAATGCCGGGGGCACCGGCGTCGTGCGCTACGGCCCGATGCGCGATCTCGTCGCCGGCGTGGAGGTCGTCCTTGCCGACGGCCGGGTGCTGTCGGACCTCGCGGGCCTGAAAAAGAACAACACCGGCTACGACCTCAAGCACTGCTTCGTCGGTGCCGAAGGTACGCTCGGTATCGTGACTGGCGCGGCCCTCAGGATGTTCCCGGAACTGCGCTCCGAGGCCAATGCCTGGGTTTCAGTGAAGGATCCGGCCGATGCGCTGACCCTCCTCAGCCGTCTGCAGGACGACTGCGATCCGTACATTCAGGCCTTCGAACTGCTGTCGGCGAGCGAGGTCGACATCGCCTTTCGGCATGTGCCGGGCCTCCGGCTGCCGTTCGAGACGACGCCCGTCTGGAACCTGATGATCGAGCTCGGCAGCCCGGACGGCGATCTGGACCTCCATGCCCGGTTCGAGAGCTTCCTTGCCGCGGCCTATGAGGACGGGCTGGTGGAGGACGGATTCCTCGCCCAGAGCAAGGCGCAGGCGGAAGAAATCTGGCGCGTCCGGCACAGCCTGTCGGAGGCGAACAAGAAGGAAGGCGTCGGCGTCGTCCTCGATATCTCGATCCGCAATTCGCGGGTCGCCGAATTCATCGGTCGTGCCGACCGGATCGCCGCAGAGAGCTTCCCCGAGGCCGAGGTCGTTGTGGTCTCCCATCTCGGTGACGGCAACGTGCACTACATCCTGATGTTCCCGCACGACTACTGGCAGGGGCTCGGCTCCGAAGACGCGCGCGACGCCAAGGCCGACGAGGTCATGGTCGCGTTCCACGACGTCGCCGCAGCCCTTGGCGGCTCGTTCAGCGCCGAGCACGGCGTCGGGCGCAAGCTGACCGGCGAGCTGCAGCGCCTTTGCGATCCGCTGCGCTATGAGATGATGAAGCGGATGAAGGCCGCGTTCGATCCCGGCAATCTGATGAACCCGGGTGTGCTTTTCGGCGACTAGCGGCCCGCCGGCAGGGCGGGTTTCGGCAGCGCGTGTTGGACGAGGAAAAATGAACAACGACCCGCTTCTTGAACCCTTTCAACTCAAGCACCTGACCCTCAAGAACCGGATCATGACGACGGCCCACGAGCCGGCCTATCCGGAAGACGGCATGCCGAAGGACCGCTACGTCGCCTATCACGAAGAGCGGGCGAGGGCGGGCCTGGCGCTTGCCATGACCGCGGGCTCGGCCGCCGTCAGCCGCGACAGCCCGCCGGTCTTCAACAACATCCTTGCCTATAAGGACGAGGTGGTCCCGTGGACCAAGCGGCTCACCGACGCCTGCCACGAGCATGGCTGCGCGGTGATGATCCAGATCACCCATCTCGGCCGGCGCACGGGCTGGGCCAAGGGCGACTGGCTGCCCTCCGTCTCCTCCTCAAAGCACCGCGAACCGGCGCACCGGGCCTTCCCCAAGCTCGCCGAGGACTGGGACATCGAGCGCATCATCGCCGATTTTGCCGATGCGGCGGAACGCATGAAGGCGGGCGGCATGGACGGCATCGAGCTGCAGGTCTACGGCCATCTCCTGGACCAGTTCTGGTCACCGCTGACCAACGACCTCGACGGACCCTATGGCGGGGCGAGCCTCGACAGCCGCATGAAGATGCCGATGGACGTGCTGAAGGCCGTGCGTGACCGGGTCGGCGACGACTTCATCGTCGGCGTGCGCTACACCGCCGACGAGACCGAGGCCGGCGGCATCGATGCGGAAGAGGGGATCGAGATCTCCAAGCGGCTCGCCGACAGCGGCATGGTCGACTTCCTCAACGTCATCCGCGGGCGTATCCATACCGACCCGACGATGACCGACGTCATCCCGGTGCAGGGCATGAAGAATGCGCCGCACCTCGATTTCGCTGGCGCGGTCAAGGCCGCAACCGGCATGCCGACCTTCCATGCCGCCAAGATCCCGGACGTCGCCACCGCGCGCCATGCGGTTGCCTCCGGGCTCCTCGACATGGTCGGCATGACCCGGGCCCATATGGCCGACCCGCATGTGGTCAGGAAGATCATGGCTGGTCGCGAGGAGGACATCCGGCCTTGCGTCGGCGCCACCTACTGCCTCGACCGCATCTACCAGGCGGGGGAGGCGCTCTGCATCCACAATCCGGCGACCGGGCGCGAGCTGACCATGCCGCACGACATCGCGCCGGCCGATACAACGAAGAAGGTGGTCATCGTCGGCGCCGGGCCGGCCGGCCTGGAAGCGGCGCGGGTCGCCGCGGAGCGCGGCCACGAGGTCACCGTCTTTGAGGTCCAGCCCCATGCCGGCGGACAGGTCCGGCTGACGGCGCAGAACCCGCGCCGCCGCGAGATGCTGTCGATCATCGACTGGCGGCTGGCGCAGTGTGAGGCCAAGGGCGTCACGTTCCGCTTCAATACCTGGGCGGAGGCGAACGACGTCACGGCGCTCGAGCCCGACGTCGTCATCGTCGCGACCGGCGGGCTGCCGAATGTCGAGCTTTACGAGAGCGGCCAGGAACAGAACCTCGTGGTGACGAGCTGGGACATCATTGCCGGCGACGTCAAGCCGGCGGCGAACGTCCTCATCTATGACGAGAGCGGCGACCATCCGGGGCTGATGGCGGCCGAGGTCGCGGCCAATGCCGGCTCCACCGTCGAGGTGATGACGCCGGACCGGGTGTTCGCGCCGGACATCATGGGCATGAACCTCGTGCCTTACATGCGCGCGCTGCAGGACAAGGACGTCACCTTCACCGTCACGCGGCGGCTCCTCGGCGTTGCCCGCGACGGCAACCGGCTGAAGGCCACCATCGGCACCGACTACAGCGATTTCACCAGCGAAAAGCTCTACGACCAGGTGGTGGTCAATTACGGCACGCTGCCGCTCGCCGACCTCTATTTCGAGCTGAAGCCGCTGTCGCTGAACGCCGGCGCCGTCGACTACGGCGACCTCATTGCCGGCCGGCCGCAGACGGTCCGGCGTAATCCGGACGGCGGCTTCATGCTGTTCCGCATCGGCGATGCGGTCAGCGCCCGCAACACCCACGCGGCGATCTACGACGCCCTCAGGCTGATGAAGGATATTTGATGCGGATCGGAATCATCGGAACCGGCACGATCGCCTCGGCAGTGGTGCGCGGCATCGTCGCCGACGGCCACGAATTCACCGTCTCGGAGCGCAACGCCGACACTGCGGCGGCGCTCGCGGCCGCCTTCGACAATGTGACGGTGGCATCGAACCAGGGCGTCATCGACGCCAGCGACGTCGTCTTCCTCGGCATGAGGGGCAATGTCGCACCTGGCGTTCTCAAGGACCTGACCTTTCGCGCCGACCAGCGCGTCGTCTCCTTGATGGTCGGCTTGAGCCTGGAAGAGATCGCCGATCTCGTTGCGCCGGCAAGTGCCGACGCGCTGATGATCCCGTTCACGTTCATCGCCCATGGCGGCTCGCCGATCCTCGCCTTTCCGGAATCGGCGCTGCTCGACGCGTTGTTCGGCCACAGCAACACCGTCATCGCGATGCCGGATGCGGCGGCTTTCAACCACTATCTCGCCGCCCAGGCGCTGCTGTCGCCAGTGCTCAAGGAAATTCAGGTGGCGAGCGACTGGCTCGGCGCGCGCACGGGCGATCCGGCGGCCGCGGAAACCTTCCTGCGACTGCTGATCGGCGGCGGCCTCACCGCCGATCCGCTCGATATGCCGGGCGTCATCGCCCGCATGATCGGCGAACTCTCAACGCCCAGCGGCTATAATGCCCGGCTCCGCGAGCATATGGGCGAGGCCGGCGTCTACGACGCACTGATCGCCGGGCTCGACCGGCTGGAACGGCCGGACGGTTCCTGACGGCGCCGCCGCTGCCGGCTCGCCGACCTCCCGGTCCCGCCGGGCCGCTTCATTGACCGCACCACCGTCGATCGATTCGAGGGCGAAGGCGTCCGCTCGGCCATCATCGAGGTTCAGGCCTCGGATCGGCAGGCATCGGGCGTAGCCGCCGTGGACGCGGCAGCTTCACACCGCACGTCACACAGTCTGGCCGGCCCAACGGATTCGGGAAAATCCGGACGCGGCGGACCCGTTGGCCGACGCATTGCGTCGTCCATGCAACCATAAAGTATTCTCTTACGCCACCATGTGGACTTCTGGGTAGTTATGACAATTCGGTATAGGTGGTATTGTGCTCGCTTCGCTTTTGAAGTATTCAAAACAGTAATTTCGGTCATTCGTCTACTTTATTTTTCCTTTGATATGGATCAAGAAATCGCTTAATACATATTTAAAATGGTATGTTTTTAATAAAACCGATCTTGCTTTAGCAAATGTCTTGCCAATGACTTTGTTGTTTGCTATGCGTCTTTTTGCTTTCGACTCGCACATTTGAGCCGCAAGCGTCGAACGGTCGGCCAAAGGGATCGTCTGGCCGTTCATGCCCGGGGGGGCAATAGAACCGGTGTGATCAGGTGATCCGCGAGACCTTCGGTCTTCGTGGGCAGATCCGCGCCTTCGAGGCGACGGCCGGTCCCGCATGTCCTCCTGAAAGTTCGTTCCCGATCCGGATCACCCGTCGTCCCCGATCTGGATCTCGCCGTCCGGATTGGGATTTCTTGCCAGGTGTGACCGCCGTCGCGCCCGGGAGAACGGTGTCGAGAGCTTGCAACGGCGTCCGCGTACCGGACCCGCCGGCTTTCGACGGTACAGGTCGGGCCTTTGAAAAAGGACACTAAACCCATGGTAAGTCGCAGGGAATTCATCCGGGATATCGTCCCCGGTGCCGCCCTCAGCACCATCATGCTGCCCCATCTGGCAAGGGCCGCATCCGGCACCGGTGGCGTCGCCAACGGCCGCGTGCTGGTCAACACCGCCTTCGGTCCGATGTGGCTGGTCAAGAAGGACGGAACGGTGACCTCGGTCGAGCCGCTGAAGCAGGTCGGCGCGTCCTGGGAGCTGATCAACTCGATGCCCGACCGGCTCTATAACCGGGCCCGCGTCAAGGCGCCGACGGTGCGCCGCGATTTCCTGAAGAACCGCGAAAAGAGCGACCGGACCGATCGCGGCAGCGGCGACTTCGTGGAGGTGAGCTGGGACGAGGTGGCCAAGATCGTCACCGAGGAGATGGATCGGGTCAAGACGACCTACGGCAACGCCTCGCTGCATCGCGGCAAGAGCTCCTGGGCCAGCAACCACGCCCATTTCTACAAGACGGAATCGCTGCTGCAGCGCTTCCTCAACGGCTATGGCGGCTCTTCGACCTTCTTCGGCAACTACTCCAACCAGGCGGTGTCGGAAATCCTGCCGGCGGTTGCCTGGGGCGGGCCGATGCTGACCAGCGACTGGCCGTCGATCCGCAACAACGCCAAGCTCATCGTGCTGTGGGGCGCCAACCCGCTGGCCACCTCCCGGATCCTGTCCGGTCGCTACATGACCGAAGCGTGGCGGGAGCTCAAGGACGCACCGATCGAGGTCATCGCGCTCGATCCGATGCGGTCCGAAACGGTGCAGGGGCTCGACTGCGCATGGATGCCGGTCCGGCCGAACACGGACATCGCGCTGGCGCTCGGCATGATGCACACGCTCTATACCGAGAAGCTGCACAACGCCGACTTCATCGCCAACTGCACCTTCGGCTTCGACGAGTTCAGCGCCTATCTGACCGGCGAGAGCGATGGCCAGGCCAAGAGTGCGGACTGGGCCGCGGAGATCACCGGCCTGTCGGCCGACTCGATCCGCGAACTCGCCCGCAAGATGGCGGGCACCCGCACGAAGATCGTTTGCGGCTGGTCGATCCAGCGTCAGCACCATGGCGAGCATGCGCCCTGGGCGCTCGTCGCGCTTGCGGCCATGCTCGGCCAGATCGGCCTGCCGGGCGGTGGCCTGACCTTCGGCGCCCACTATGCCGATGGCGGCTTCCCCAAGGCCGACATGCCACGCGTCGGCGGTACTCCGCGCGGCAAGAACGCCATTCCGGACCCGTTCCCGATCGCCTGCCTGACCGATGCCTATCTCAATCCGGGCAAGACGATCCAGTGCAAGGGACGCGACATCACCTATCCCGATATCCGTCTCGTCTATACCTCCGGCGGCAACCAGTTCACCCATCACCAGGACACCAACCGGGTGGTCAAGGCGTTCCAGGCGCCGGAGACAGTCATCGTCCAGGATCCGTGGTGGACCCCGAGCGCCCGCTTCGCCGACATCATCCTGCCGGCATCGAGCGATCTGGAGCGTAACGACCTCGGTCAGGTCATGAACCTGATCGTCGCCTCCCATGCCGCCGTCGACCCGCAGTACAACTCGCGGACCGACTACGACATCCTGACCGAGTTCGCCGAGCGGCTCGGCTTCGGCGACGCCTATACCGAGGGCCGGTCGGAAATGGACTGGGTCGAGATGCTCTACAACGAGGCCAGGGAGAAGTCGCAGACGGTGCAGATGCCGTCCTTCGACGAGTTCTGGGCCGGCGAGGGCGTCATCGAGTTTCCGATGGGCAAGGGCGACTACGTGCACCTGGCCGACTTCCGCGAGGACCCGCTGCTCAATCCGCTCGGCACGTCCACCGGCCTCCTGGAGTTCGTCTCTCCGTTCGTTGCCAAGCTCGGCTACGACGAGGACTGCCCAAAGCATCCGACCTGGATGGAGCCGGTCGAATGGCGCGGCAGCGCCCACGCCGACAAGTATCCGTTGCAGCTCATTTCTCCGCATCCGCCGCACCGCCTGCATTCGCAGATGTGCAACACGACGATGCGCGAGGAATACGCCGTTGAGGGCCGTGAGCCGGCCTACATCAACAGCGACGATGCGGCGGCCCGCGGGATCGCGTCGGGCGATATCGTCCGGCTGTTCAACGAGCGCGGACAGACTCTTGCCGGTGCGGTCGTCTCCGACGATATCGCGGCGGGAACGATCTGCCTGCATGAGGGTGCCTGGTACAATCCGGAAAAACCAGGTGAGATCGGCTCGCTCGACAAGTACGGCTCGCCGAACAACCTGACCCGCGAGGATCCGCTGACCTCGCGCTTCGCGCAGGCGACGATCGCCGGTACGGCCATCGTCCAGGTCGAGAAATACGACCAGCCGGCGCCGGCCGTGACGGCGTTCGATCCGGCCGTCTAGGCTCTGACAGCATCTGCCCCGGCCGGCGTGGCCGGCCGGGGATTTTCGGGCATCGATTCCGGAAAATCCTTCTTCTCACCCCGCGACGATTTCGGCTCGGCAGCGATGCCGGCTGGCGGCGGGACTCTCGGCATGGAGACTGCAGTGCTCTCACGATTGCGCAAAATCTGGGGATGGCTCTGGTCGCCCTACACCGGCCTGCCCCTGGCGGCCATCCTTGTCGCCGGCGGCATCGGCGGCGTCCTGTTCTGGGGTGCCTTCAACACGGCGATGGAGATGACCAACAGCCTGGAGTTCTGCATCTCCTGTCACGAAATGCGTGACAACGTCTATCAGGAGTACAAGGAGACCGTTCACTTCAAGAACGCGTCGGGCGTGCGTGCGATCTGTTCCGACTGCCACGTGCCGAAGGACTGGGTGCACAAGGTCGTGCGCAAGATCCAGGCCTCCAACGAGCTCTATCACAAGGTCGTCGGCACCATCAGCACGCAGGAGAAATTCGAGGCGAACCGGCTGGAGATGGCCCAGAGGGTCTGGGACACCATGAAATCGACCGACTCGCGCGAGTGCCGCAACTGCCATTCCTTCACCGCCATGCATTTCGAAAAGCAGCGCCCGGAAGCGTCCAAGCGGATGCAGAAGGCGATGGCCGACGGCGACACCTGCATCGACTGCCACAAGGGCATCGCCCACAAGATGCCGGACATGACGAGCGGCTTCAAATCCATGTGGTCCGATATCGTCGCCTCGGCCGCCGCCCTGTCGCCGCAGGCCGGCAACACCTATTACACGCTGAAGACCATCGGCTTCACGGCTGAAAAGGCCGGCGAGGGCGGACGCGCGGCCGGCCGGCTGCTGGCGGCAACGCCGGTGGAGGTGCTGGAGCGCGACGGCGACCAGCTAAAGGTGCGCGCGACGGGCTGGCGCCAGGAAAACGTCGACCGGGTCGTCTATGCGCGTGCCGGCAAGCGCATCTTCGTTGCCGCGCTCAGCCCTGCGGCGACCGACCTGGTCTCGTCCGGCGCATCCCAGACCGATCCCGACACCGGCCAGGTCTGGAGCGAAGCGTCGATGGATGTGTGGATTCCTGCCGGGGATCTGACTGACAAGGTCGAGCCGCTCTGGGCCTATGGCGCGGAACTCTACGGCGCCACCTGCGCCACCTGCCATACGGCGCCGGCGGTCAACCACTACGTCGCCAACCAGTGGATCGGCACCCTCAACTCGATGAAGCAGAACATCTCCATCGACACGGAGCAGTACCGGTTCCTGCAGAAATACCTGCAGATGCACGCGTCCGACGTCGCCGGGCATTGAGGCTACGGCGATACGCCGGCGGTCGACCGGATTGGTCGTCCGCCCCGTCGTGATGCCCCGGCCGCAACGCCTGCCGTCGGGGCATTCGACCTGTGCATGGCCGCGTCTGCCGTGCGGGGGAATCGAGGGGATGGTCCGCCGGTCGGCACAGGCCGGCCGGGGGTAACGCGGTGGTCCTTGCGGCCGCGTGGCCCGTGCGCCGCCGGCAATTCGGCGGACTTTTCGGGAATGAATTCCCTTACTGGCTGACGGTCGCTTCGGACAGGAAGATGCCCTTTGTCAGCGCCAGCTTGATGATGCCCCGGATCGCGCTTTCGTTCTTGCAATCGGAGAAGACGATCCTGGCCTTGTCGTAGATGAAGCGCATCGTGTTCGTCTGGAAGGCGTCTTCCAGGGCGTCCTGGTACCAGTCGCTGGCCTGGCTGATGCCGCCGGCGACGATGATGTAATCGGGGCTCAGCAGGTTGGCGCTGGCGGCGACGGCTTCGCCGAGATAACGGCCGACGTGCTGATAGATGTCCCGGGCGACCTCGTTTCCGGCTGCTGCGAGTTCGGCGACTTCCTGGGCCGACAGTTCCTTGTCGAGGCGATCCATGGCCATCCATTCGATCGCCCAGCCGGAGGCCTGCGTTTCCAGGCAGTTGTTCTTGCCGCAATAGCAGATGACCTCTTTGCCGCTGTGCATCGTGATGTGTCCGAGCTCGCAATAGCCGGGCACGAGTTGCCTGTTGCGGACGACGGCCGAGCCGACACCGAAGCCGTGGTTGACGAACAGCGCGACGTCGGAATTCGTCAGCTTGTCATAGAACAGATCGCCGAGGGCCATCGTCTTGGTGCAGTTCTCGACGTAGACGGGCAGTTCCACCTGGGCGCTGAGGAGCTTTGCGAGTTCGACATTCTCCCATTTGAAATTGGGAGAATAGACGACCCGGCCGGTGTCGCTGTCGACGAGGCCGCCTATGGAGACCCCGATACAGACGACGTCGTCGCGCGCCAGGCCGTGATCGCGCATCAATTCCAGGATGGCATTGGACGCCTGGCGCAAGATGGAATTCGGGAACTGGCTGCGATTGGTCTTTTCCGTCCGGTAAAGCTGGTGCTCGCCGTTCAGGTAGCCAACGGCAATCCTCAGATTATAGGTGCCGATATCGACCCCGATGACCACCTTGGGATAGGCCTTGCGCAACGACAGCAGGGTCGGCTTGCGGCCGCCGTTCGATGTCGATTCCCCTTGCCCGGTGACCTCGATGAGGCCGGCGTCGATCAGCTCCTGGGAGATCAGGGTGATCTTGGGTTTGCTCAGCTTCATCAGCCGCGCGAGCTCGGTCCGACTGATAACGCCCTTGTCGCGAATTATGTTCAGAGCCGTAAGCCGATGACTTGGCTTTTTTGCTTCGGGCGGCATCCGGATGGCTTTCAATTCAATGCTACGGGCAGGTTGGCCTGGACCATTGCCGATCGCTTGAAATAGAGCGTTCGCCATGTGGTGTCAAAGAAATTTTACTTTGTGAATAAACGCCTTTGAGGGGCTGGGCCGGCTGACCTCGCGGGCAGTTTCGCCGCTGCTCCGGGCAGGTACGGCTCGTGCCCGGGGCGGCGCCGGGCGCGTCTTCCACCTGCCGTCAAGCCCGCATTCCGGGCTGGTCGGAGTCAGCCCGCCGGAATAGCTGGAATCTCCTCGGTCGACGGGCAGGCGCGTGCTGGAGTGTCCCGAAGCCGGCTTTGCCGGGGGCTTTGCGACAAGATGCGGCCCGAAGGGCAGGGGCGTCGTGGGCCGCCGCCGCCTTTGGCCCAAGCGCGTTGTCAGGGCGGCATGCTTGGCCGTTCCCCGGGACATCGTCGTCGCCCTCGGTGGTGCCTGCCGCGTTTCGACAAGGGGAATATTCATGAAATATGCAAACTGGAATCAGCCCGGAGCGCGGGCCGCTCCCTGTCGGAGAGGCGTGGTTCAAGGGACATGTTACTAGCGGTTGTCATGCGGGCTAAATTATTGAACAAGAAGGAGAAAAAATCGTTTCTGCGACATTGTCTCCCAATCGCATGAGGGGGTGGTTAACGCTAGTGACAACGGGAATCTTTTGGAGTAAGTTCATAAAAAAAACAAACTAGGAAGGAGGCCGGCATGCCCGGAACGTTTTCCTACCACGTTCCCACCAAGCTCCACTTCGGCGTGAATGCTCTCACCGATGCCGGAACGTTGACGCGTCCGTTCGGCAGGCGGGCCCTGGTGGTCAGCATGCCCGTAAAGTCCTACCTGGCGCCGTCCTTCGCCATTCTGAAGAAGAGCCTGGAAGACGCGGGCATGACCGTGTCCCTCTTCGATGGCGTCGTGCCGAACCCGACCCTTTCGTCCGTTGAGGCCGGGAGCCGGTTCGCCAGGGAAGCGGGCGTCGATGTCGTGGTGGGGATCGGCGGCGGCTCCGTGATGGACACGGCCAAGGCCATTGCGGTCGGGGCGACCCATGCCGGTTCCTTGTGGAACTACATCTGGAGCAGCGACACCCAGCCCACCGACAAGACCCTGCCGATCGTCGCCATCCCGACCACGTCGGGCACCGGCTCGCATGTGACGCAGGTCAGCGTCTTCACCAATGAGGACGAGCGCTACAAATCGGCGATCTTCAACGAACGGATCTTTCCCGATCTCGCCATCGTCGATCCGACCCTGATGGTCACGGCGCCGGCCGAGGTGAGCGCGCCGACCGGTTTTGACGTCTTCACCCATGCGTTCGAAAGCTACATCCACGCCAACACCAGTCCGATCGTCAGGACGTTGGCGAGGGAGGTGGTCGGGCTCGTCGGCCGGTATCTGCCGATCGTGCTCGAAGACCCCGCCAATCTGGAGGCCAGAACCCAGATGGCCCTGGCCGACACCCTGGCCGGCATGTGCATCGCCAATGCCGGGGTGACGCTGCCGCACGGCATCGGCATGGCGGTCGGCGGGTTCTATCCGAACATCGCCCATGGCCAGGCGCTGGCGATCGTCTATCCCGAATTTGTCAAATACACCCTGGCCTCGGCCCCGGACGACTTCGAGATGCTCAGGACGTCGCTGGCGCCGGCGGCGGCCTCGCCCCAGGACGCCATCGAAACGTTCCTCGACCGGATCGGCCTCAGGAAGCGCCTGCGCGATTTCGGCGCCAAGGCCTCGGACCTCGACGCGCTGGCGGTGCAGTGCATGGTGCTGCCGGACTACCAGGCCAATCCCCGGGTCGCCAGCGCCGAGGACATGCGCGCCATCGTCGAAGCGGTCTATTGAGGAGCGACGGCAATGCTGCGCGGCATCTCTCCGTTGATCCCCCCGGACCTGCTCCACGTCCTGGCGCAGATGGGGCATGGCGATGAAATCGTCTTCTCCGACGCGCTGTTTCCCGCGCACAGCATCGGCCAGCGCGTCATCAGGCTCGACGGGGTGGAGATCCCCCGCCTGCTCGACGCCGTCCTGCCGCTCTTTCCGATCGACACCTATGTCGAGGATTCCATCGTCATGGTCGCGGCTCCGCAAGATGATGTGGAGGATCGGGACCTGGAGAGCAAATACCGGTCGGTGATCGACAAGTACGATTCCGGCCTTCCGAAAACAACGTTCCTGGAAGATCGCCACGACTTCTACGCGCGAGCGCGTCAGGCATTTTGTGTCGTCGTCACGGGCTCTGTCGTCAAGTACGGAAACCTGCTGCTCAAGAAGGGTGTCTACTAGCACGTTCCGCAACACTTGCGGCGCCGAGGGCCGTCATTCGGCCAGACTGTAAGAAAAAGAAGGGCATCGAGGAAAATGCGCCAAGCAACGATGGTTGAGCCGGGCAGGATCCTGTTCCGCGACGATGTCGAGGTCCCGGCACCGGGCGACGACGAGATCCTGTTGCGCGTCTCGCAGATCGGGGTCTGCGGGTCCGACATCCATGTCAACCACGGCAAGCACCCGTTCACGTCCTATCCGGTCATTCAGGGGCACGAGTTTTCGGCCGAGATCGTCGCCGTCGGCGCCAATGTCGATGCGACGAAGTTCCCGGTCGGCCGACTGGCGACGGCATTGCCGCAGGTGTTCTGCGGCGAATGCGATCCGTGCCGGCGCGGCGATTTCAATATCTGCGACGCGTTGAAGGTGCGCGGCTTCCAGGCGCCCGGCGTGGCGCAGGATTACGTCACCTTCCCGCAGGACATGGTCATTCCGCTGCCGGAGACGATGAGTGCCGAAATCGGCGCCTTCATCGAGCCGTTGGCCGTGGCGGTCCATTCCGTGTCGCGGGCCGGGCCCGTGTCGGGCAAGAACATTCTCGTCACCGGCGCCGGCACGATCGGCAATTTGATCGCCCAGGTGGCCCAGGCGAAGGGTGGCAACGTCCTCGTCAGCGACGTCAGCGACTACCGGCTGGAAAAGGTCCGGGAGTGCGGGATCGCCAACGTCGTCAATCCCAGGACCGGCGATGTTGCCGAGGCGGTCGAGACGGTTTTCGGCCCGTCCCGATTTGACGTGGCCTTCGAAGTCGCGGGCGTGGAATCGGCGCTCGACACCGCCGTTCAGCTCGTCGCCAAGGGCGGGACGATCGTTGCCGTCGCGGTCTACGGCGACAGGCCGAAGGTCGACATGGCCGTTCTGGGCGACCGGGAAATCATCCTGAAAGGCACCCTGATGTACAAGCACGAAGACTATCTGGGCGCCATAGACCTTATTCAGAAAGAAACCGTAAGACTATCTCCGCTCGTCTCGGTTCGATTTGCGTTCGACGAGTACATGCGGGCCTATGAATACATCGACCAGAACCCCGAAAAGACAATGAAGGCGATGATCGTTCTGTAAAAGCGGTGCTTCAAAGCCGCGGAAACGATTTAAGTCCGGCACGCGTGCAGGGACGGGAGAGGACGCGATGAGCAGTGCGCAAGCACTTGTCGACAAGGACAAGGGGATGAAAATCCCCCTCAAGTCCGTGCTTTCAAGTCGTCAGTTCTGGCTGCTGACCATCAATGCCGTGGTCGTCATCGGTCTTGGCATCATGCGGCCGGACACCTTCCTGTCCTGGATCAATTTCAAGGCCGTGCTGTCCTTGATGTCCTACGATCTGCTTCTGGCGATCGCCATGACGACGGTTCTGATCGTGCGCGGGCTGGATCTTTCCGTCGGTGCGGTGATGGCGCTCAGCTCGGTGGTGATGGCGCTGCTGCTCAGGGCAGGCGTGCCCGTGCTGCCCTCCGTGCTGGGCGGTCTCGTCGTTGCGCTCGCCTGCGGCTTCACCAACGGCTTCTTCATCGTGCGGGTCGGCATCCTGCCGTTCCTGGTGACTTTGGCGATGATGACGGCGGCGCGCGGCGTCGCGACCGTGCTGACGACCGGACAGTACATTTCCTTCCCGACGGCGCCGCGCTGGTTTTCCAGGTTCGCGCGCAACGAATTCGTCTTCCAGATCGGAGACGCCAGCTATGGCGTGCCGGTCCTCTTGATCGTCACGCTGACGGCGACGCTCGTCTTCGGCCTGCTGCTGTCGAACTGGGTGCCGCTCAGGCGGCTGTTCTTCATCGGGCAGAACGCCGAGGCCGCCAAGCTGTCGGGCATCCAGGTCGAACGCCTGACCATCGCCGCCTATATGATCTCGGCGTTCTTCGTCTGGATCGCCGCGCTGTTGATGACGTCGGCGAACAAGATCGGCTACGCCAATTACGGCATTACCGCCGAAATGCGGGCGATCGCGGCGGCGGTCATCGGCGGCGCCAGTTTCTTCGGCGGATCGGGCAGCATCTTCGGCACCTTTCTCGGCGTCCTGCTGCTCGCGCTCATCGGCAACGGCTTCATTCTCCTCAATGGCGATCCGAACTGGCAGCAGGCGACGATCGGCGTGGTCCTGATCGTGGCGGTCGGCATCGACGCCCTGCGCACCATCCGGACGCGGAGGTAGGGCCATGCTGCAGGCGAGCGGGATCAACAAGTCGTTCTTCGGCAACAACGTTCTGGAAGACGTCAGCTTCGACGTGAAGGCCGGAGAGGTCCATGCCCTGATCGGCGAGAACGGCGCCGGCAAGTCGACGCTGGTCAACATCCTTTCGGGCAACCTCCCGCGGGATACCGGCAAGGTGGTCTTCGACGGCGACATCGTCTCGTTCGACACGCCGCTGGAGGCAATGAGCGCGGGCATCAGCGTGGTTCACCAGGAACTGAGCATCGTGCCCCAGGCGACCGTCGCGGAGAACATCTTCCTCAGGCGCGAGATCACGACGCGGTTCGGCTTCAACGACTGGAACGCGATGTATGCCCGGTGCCAGGCCGTCTTCGACCGGATGCAGGTCGACATCAACCCGCGCGCGCTCGCCGGCAGCCTCAGCATCGGCATGCAGCAGCTCGTCGAGGTGGCCAAGTCCGTCGTGCTGAACGCCAAGCTCATCTTCATGGACGAGCCGACCTCGTCGCTGTCGGAAAAGGAAATCGACGAGCTGTTCCAGGTCGTGCGCGATCTGAGGGATTCCGGGCTGGCGATCGTCTTCATCTCGCACAAGCTCAACGAGCTTTTCGAGATTTCGGACCGCATCACGGTTCTGCGCGACGGCCGCAACGTCGGAACGCGGCTGACGGCGGAAGCCAGTTCCGACGAGATCATCTCGCTGATGGTCGGCCGGTCGCTGAGCAACCTTTATCCGGAGCGCAGCGCCAGCGTCGGGGACGTCGTCTTCTCGTGCCGGGACCTCTCCCTGTTCGGCGCGGTCAAGGACGTCAATTTCGATCTTCGCAAGGGTGAGATCCTCGGAATGGCGGGCCTGATCGGCGCCGGCCGGACGGAGGCGATGCTGGCGCTGATCAATGCGCGCAAGCGGGCCTCGGGCCGGTTCGAGCTGAACGGACGGCCGGTCGAGCTGAATTCGCCGCACGACGCCCTGCGGCACGGCATCGTCTATCTGTCGGAGGATCGCAAGGGCAGCGGCCTGTTCCTCGACTACGACATGGTGCTCAACGTGAGCTCCTGCGTGCTCGACCGCGAGGCGCGGTTGGGCATGGAAAACCGCAAGGCCATGCGCGACGCGACCTGGCGGTACGTTACGGAAATGGACATCCGTCCGAAGCGGCCGTCGGCGACGATCCTCAGCCTGTCGGGCGGCAACCAGCAGAAGATCCTGCTGGCAAAATCGCTGAACGCCGACCCGAAGGTGCTGATCGTCGACGAGCCGACGCGCGGCGTCGATGTCGGCGCCAAGGCGCAGATTCACAAGAAGCTGCGGGAACTGGCGAATTCCGGCTGCAGCATCATTCTCATTTCGTCGGAACTGCCGGAGGTGCTCGGGATGAGCGACCGCATCCTGGTCTTTCGCTCCGGCACGGTGGTCGCCGACCTGGACAACAGCGCCGGCGCCCTCACGCAGGAGGATGTCATGAACGCGGCGGTCGAACTGGAGGGGCTGGCGGTCTGATGTCGATGAACCTCGCCAACATCAAAGTGAGCAGTAGCTGGCTCCAGTATATCGGTCTCATCGTCGTCACCGTGCTGATCGTGGTGTTCACGCATTCCGTTTTCGGAAACGTGATGACGGCCGCGAATCTGCGGGTGCTGGCGATGAACATGATCTTCGAAGCGATCATGGCGCTCGGAATGACGTTCGTCATCATTCTCGGCGGTATCGACCTCTCGGTCGCATCGGTTTTCGCATTCGGCGAAATCCTGGTCGCAAAGCTGATGGTCGAGGTCGGCCTGCCGGTGCCGGTGGCGACGGCGGCGACGGTTGCCGTCTGTGCCCTGATCGGTGCGCTCAACGGCGTCATGACCGTGTCGTTCCGGGTCCATCCGATGGTCGTCACGCTCGGCACCTTGCTGACGCTTCGCGGCGTCAATCTGGCGATCACCGACGGCAGGTCCATCTCCGGGTTCTCGGACTCGTTTCTCTGGCTCGGCCAGGGGCAGATCCTCGGCGTGGATTTCCCGATCATCTTCTTCGTGGTCGCGGCCGTGGTGCTCGGACTGCTGCTGGCGCATCACAGGTTCTTCCGGCAGATCTACTTCATCGGCGGATCGGAGCGCGCGGCAAAGTATTCCGGCGTCGACGTCGCGCGGGTGAAGATCGCGATCTATGCGCTGAGCGGCTTCCTGGCCGGGTGCGCCGGCGTCATGGCCGCCGCCAAATACGGCGCCGCCCATTGGGGCCACGGCAACATGGCGGAACTGAAGGCCATCGGATCGGTGGCGATCGGCGGCGCCGACATGATGGGCGGCAGCGGCACGATCTTCGGCACCGTGCTCGGCGCGATCTTCCTTGCCGTGGTCCACAACGCATTCGTCACTTCGGCGGTGAACCCCTTCTGGTACGACGTGGTCAACGGCGTGATGCTCCTGATCGCCGTCCTCGTCAGCCGGGTCATCGCCAAACAGAATGAGCGGAAAATGAAGTCCGTTCGTCAGCAGAAGATTGACCAATCTCTGCAACCCCAAAGTCCCTGACTTGGTTCCAAACTCCACCGGGAGGACGACAATGAATAAGATATGCCTGAGCCTTGCTGCCGCCGCCTTGACCGCCGGTTCGCTGCTCGCCGCGCCCGTCAAGGCACAGCAGACGGAAGAACACTACGCGATGGTGGTGTTCCTCAAGGGGTCCGAATTCTTCAACTGGGCCTATGCCGGCTTCCAGGACGCCGCGGCGACCGTCGGCGCGACGACCGAACTTCAGGGCCCCGCCGACTGGGATGCTTCTGCCGAAGCCCGCGCCGTCGACCAGTTGGTCGCCAAGGGCGTGAAGGGTATCGCCGTCACCGCCGGCGACGCCGATACGCTGGTCGGGTCCATCAACGCCGCCATGGAAGCGGGCGTGCCGACCCTGACCTTCGACAGTGACTCGCCGAAATCCGATCGCCTGCTGTTCGTCGGCACGAACAACTACAATGCCGGTTTCGCCGCCGGCAAGGCCGTCGGCGAGCAGGTCGGCGACGATGCCCGCGTCGGCGTTTCGCTGATCCCCGGCCTCGATTCCATCAATCACCGCCTGCAGGGCTTCAAGGAAGGCCTTGCGTCGGTCGCGCCCGGCGCCGAGGTCGTCGCACAGGTGAACGACGAGGGCGACCTGCAGAAGGCCGAGACGGTCAACACGGCGATGCTCCAGGCCAATCCCCAGATCAACGTCATCTTCTGCGCCCACGGCAATCCGGCGACCGGCGCCCTGGCGGCGACCCGCAATGTCGGTCGCTTCGACGGCCCGAACAAGGTCCACGTCCTGGCATGGTCGATCGACGTGCCGATCCTGCAGGGCATCGAAGACGACGAGTACGGTTCGACGGTCGCCCAGAACCCCTACATGATGGGCGTCCAGTCCTTCCTGCAGCTCTGGTCGGCGGCGCATCCGACCCAGTTCGACAGCCTGACCAACCCCGGAATGGGCCAGGTTCCGACCGCCGATCTCGATACCGGCGTGAAGATCCTCAAGAAGGGCGATCCGGCCATCAAGGCGCTCATGACTCCTCCCAAGATCTGATTTCTTCCTTCCTCCAACACCTGAAATCAGACCGCAGCAGGCGGGCCACGGCCCGCCTGCTTTTTTCGCGGGCCAGTCCGGATACGATCTGCTGCCGTTTCATGCGCCGGCCGAGGTCGAGCACTCCAGCGATGGCGATGCTTCCCTTGGCGATCCGAGCGGACGCATCGGCGAGGCTTTTTCCCGCGTACTTTCCCGCATTTCCCTGGTGCCGACCGAGGTAGCGCACTGCCAGATGCTGCCGCGCTCACGTCGATGGACGCGGATTTCGGCACCGAATAACGAACGAGATCGCGCCACACCCGGTCCAAAAGCGTGTGTGCTGATTTTGGCGACGAAATGACTCGAAAAAACGATTTAAGGTATTGATTCCATTGGTGCCGGTTGAGGGATTCGAACCCCCGACCTACTGATTACAAATCAGTTGCTCTACCAGCTGAGCTAAACCGGCCCTGCAGACGCTGATACCATGGTCTTTGCGGGCGGGCCAGAGGGCGTGGTGGTTCAGGACGGCACCGGGTTGCCGCCACCGCGGGGCGTCGTCGTGCGGCTGGTTTTTCCGGGATCGGGGAGGGCGCCGGCGGGGTGGTCTTCGACACCTGTGGCGGATGTCGGTGGCCTTGGTTCGGCATATTCCGCGTTCATTTCGCAAATCGGCACGGTTTTGCCAATTATTCGGCGCTATGGTGCGCGCGTGACGACTCATGGCGGCCGGCGTGCCTGACTGAGGGCCCCGTGCCAGGAAGAGGAATGGATATGACCGCTCGGCACCGATATTCCGGTTTCCTGGCCGTTGCCGCGGTGTGGTGCCTGGCAGCGCCCGCCGCCTATGCCCAGTCGGCGTGGGAGACCATCGAGCAGCGGCCGCCGCGGCTTGGCAGCTATGTGACGCCGTCGAAGAAGACGCCGGGGCTCCTTTACCTGGCGCCGCCGGGCGTCACTGCGCCGGACCGTTCCGGCTTGGCCGCTCCGGCGCCGGTCCCGCCGACGCCGCCGTCGGCCCCGCAGGTCTCCCAGGCTCCGGCCGGCGGTACGGCGCCGGCCGATGGCGGGCTGCAGCCCTGGTCCGATGCCTGGGCGCGCGACTGCGCGCGGCGCTATCCGAGCTTCGATCGCAACACCGGAACCTACCGTTCGCCCGCCGGCCACTACGAATTCTGCCAATGAGTCTTGCATCCGCCGCAGGGGATGATCGGCTGGCCTGGCTGGTGGAAAACCTTAACGGAAAACGATAAGGCGTTAGCCATAAAGGCATTATTTGCTTCGGTGGAAAGCGGCGGTTAAGGGGCGTCAAGGTAACCTTTTGCCGCGTGCCTCGAATATGCCGTTTTCTCGTGATCCTCATGAAACGGCAGGGGTCGGCTAGTGTCACAGGATCGGGAGAAGCAACATGATCCGCATCGGCAGATGGGCTCTTGCCTGTCTCGTAGCGACCGTGTGTCTGATTGGCGCGATATCGTCATCGTCCGCCAATCCAAGAACTCCGGGGCTCATCAACGGGCTTGCCGTCGCTCCGGCCGCCAATAAGGCAGCCGGTGACCGCGGGGCCACCACCTCCAACATCATCAAGGTGCAGGACGGCCGGCGCTTCCGGCGTCAGAACCGTCGTGCCGCCAACCCGCGTGCCGCCCGCAGGCGCGGCCTGCAGCAGCGGCGCAGGGTGAACCGGCGTCGGCTCAACCGGCTGCGCACGGACCAGCGTCGCGCCAATCGCCGGCGCGTCGACCGCCGTCGCAACGTCAATCGCCGGCGCGCGCAGCGCCGCCGCGTCGACCGCCGTCGCGTCAATCGTCGCCGTGTCGACCGCCGCCGGACCTATCGCCGCGATCGGCGCCTGCGTAATCGGCGCTATCGGGCCCGGCGCTATCGCGTGCGCAATCCGCGCGCCTGGCGCAACCGCAACCGTGTTTGGCGGCGCTATCCGCGTCCGCCGCGCTGGGGACGTCCAGGCGGCCGTCCGTGGCGCTATTGGCGCGGCCATCGCTACTACTGGTACAATGGCGGCTGGTGGCCCTATGCGTGGCTGAGCACCGTCGTGGTGATCCCGTCCGCGGCCTATTACTACGCCGACGACCCGGCACCGCCGGCCTACGGACCGGAACCCTGGACGCCGGAGTGGTATGCCTACTGCGAGGCCAAGTACAAGACCTTCAATCCCGACACCGGCTACTACTTCTACAAGCCGGGCCGGCAGCGGTTCTGCCGCTGACGCCTGACGGCGGGAAAGGCGGGATCGCCGGCTTGCCGGCGATCTGCCGAACAGAGATGACATGGAAGGGCGCCCCCGCGGGCGCCCTTTCGTTTTTCCGGTCGCGTCTAGGGGATTGCGGTCTTAAAGCATGTTGCGTTTTTTCTGAAACACGCAACATGCTTTAAGTCTTTGTTTTGACGCGGTTTCTTATCCAAAAAGTCTATCAACTTTTTGGGAAAGCGCTCTAGCGCTGCCGTGAGCGGGTCGCTGCATAAAGGGCGAGGGCGGCAGCGTTGGAGACGTTGAGGCTCTTGATCTCGCCCGGCATGTCGAGCCGGACGAGCCGGTCGCAGGTGGCGCGGGTGCGGGGTCGCAGGCCCTTACCTTCCGAACCCAGCACGACGACCAGCGGGCGCCCGACGACGTCGTCCGCCACCAGCGCGTCCTCCAGCGGCTCGTCTCCCTCGCTGTCGAGGCCGATGCGGACAAGGCCGGCCTTGCCGAGCTCGTCCAGTGTGTCCGACAGGTTGCGCACGGAGACGAGCGGCACGATGTCGAGGGCGCCGGAGGCGGATTTGGCGAGCGTTGCGGTCTCCGCGGCGCTGTGGCGGCGCGGCACGATCACGGCATCGACGGCAAAGGCCGCGGCCGAGCGCAGGATCGCGCCGACATTGTGCGGGTCGGTGGTCTGGTCGAGGGCAAGGAGGAGCTGCGTTTCGGCAAGTTCCTCAAGGCCCATCGTCTGAAGCGGCGCGACCTCCAGAACGAGCCCCTGGTGGACGGCGTCGCCGCCGACCATGCGGTTGATCTCCTTCACGCTCGCCTCGGTGACGGGGATATCCGGATGGATGTCCCGTTCGGCAAGCCGGGCAAGGGCGTTCGGCGTGGCGATCAGCCGGTGCGCCGTGCGGCGCGGATTGGCGAGGGCCGCGGCCACCGTGTGGAGGCCGTAGAGCCGGAGCGGGCCGTCGTCGGCGGCGGCCTCGCGTCTGCGGGGGCGGCCGCCCTGCGGCCGCGAGCGGGAATGGGGAGGGCGTGTCATGGCCCGCCTTATACGGCGCGCACCGGCCCTTCACAATGGGCGCCATGGCGGCGGCGCGACCGGCGCTGCGGCAAGACCGGAGCGATGCCGGCGGGGCGCCCATGCGGGTCCTGCGATGGCAATAACTTCGCGGCAAATAGGACGTTGACAGCCAAGGGCGAGATGGCCATAACACGCGCCACAGGATTCCTCGCCCTGGCGGGGCGTTTCTGGTTGGCCATCCGTGTTGCCGGATGTTGCGCAAATCGTCGGAGGGGTGCCCGAGTGGCTAAAGGGGGCGGACTGTAAATCCGCTGGCTATGCCTACGTTGGTTCGAATCCAACCCCCTCCACCATTTGCCAACATCACCTAAGTTGCGCGGGCGTAGCTCAATGGTAGAGCAGAAGCCTTCCAAGCTTACGACGTGGGTTCGATTCCCATCGCCCGCTCCAAAATCCGATCGGGAACGGCCTGGCTTCCAGAAATGTCCTTCCAACCTTGGCGGCAACGGATTCTGACGGAGATCCTGTCTGTGTCCTGACCGGCCCGAAAAGGGACGGCGCGCGGCGGGTGGATTTGGCTTGAGGGCAAACAGAGAGAGCGACGCCGATGGCGAAAGAGAAGTTTGCGCGGACGAAACCGCACGTAAACATCGGGACGATTGGTCACGTGGACCACGGCAAGACGACGCTGACGGCCGCGATTACGAAGTTTTTCGGTGACTTCAAGGCGTATGACCAGATCGACGCTGCGCCGGAAGAAAAGGCGCGCGGCATCACGATCTCCACGGCGCATGTGGAATACGAGACGGACGCGCGGCACTACGCCCATGTCGACTGCCCGGGCCACGCCGACTACGTCAAGAACATGATCACGGGTGCGGCGCAGATGGACGGCGCGATCCTGGTGGTCTCGGCCGCCGACGGCCCGATGCCGCAGACCCGCGAGCACATCCTGCTCGCCCGTCAGGTCGGCGTTCCGGCGATCGTGGTCTATCTCAACAAGTGCGACCAGGTCGACGACGAGGAGCTCCTGGAACTGGTCGAGCTCGAGGTTCGCGAGCTGCTGTCGTCCTACGAGTTCCCGGGCGACGACATTCCGATCGTCAAGGGCTCGGCGCTGGTGGCGCTGGA
>NZ_JAOQNS010000008.1 GCF_025961475.1 Rhodobium gokarnense
ACCAGGCGATCGGAAACATCCCCCCAAAGGCCTTCGCCGATCAAAAGAAAACCGAAAACCCATCACCGAATTCGTGAACTTGCACAGCAATGACGGCCGTATGCGTGGCAGGCGCGCGAGACCAGGCGTCTCGTCCGGAAATCCCAAGCCTGGCGCGCTAACAGCGCCGGGCTTCGCAAGCGCGCCGGCAAGTCAGGTTTCCTGACTTGCCTCAACAAAGGAAACGACGCGGAAACATCCGCGTCGTGGGCGCCGGCGCCCAGGCATGATCCGAAAAAGTGGGAACCGGTTTTTCGGATCATGCCCGACCAAGACCAGCCATAAAGCCTTCGTGGCGTTTGAACGAAAGCATCAAGCCGCGAAGCGGTTGAGCTCGTAGGCTTCTTCCACGAGATAGGGACCGCCGCCCTTCGAGGCCCTGGCGGAAAACAACACGAAGCGGCGGGCGGTGAAGACGGTGGTGTGGAAGACGCCGCGCAGCGACAGCCAGTGGGCGACGTCGGCGGCGGCCGCGCCCTTGCAGCGGGCGATGGTGACGTGCGGCGTGAATTTGCGGCCCTCGGCGACAAGGCCGATGCGCTGCATGATCCGCTCATGCTCGGCCTGCAGTTCCATGATCTCCGGGTCGGGCGCCACCCGCACATAGATCGAATGGGGCTTCTTGGAGCCGAAGGAGCCAAGCGCCTCCAGCGTCACCGGCATCGGCGGGCGATTGACCCGGTCGAGGGCATTGGCGATCTCGTCGGCCGTGTGCTCGTCTACGTCGCCGATGAAGCGCAGGGTGATGTGGTAGTTTTCCGGGTCGATCCAGCGCGCACCGCGAAGGCCGCCGCGCATGGTCGACAACAGCATGCCGATTTCGGGGGGAACTTCGAGACCGGTGAACAGTCTGGGCATGGCGACCTCCCGGGAATCAGCACCGAATATGGCTGACCCATTGTTGGACTGCGAAAAGCTGCCGCGCAAGTCCCGGAATTCCTGTCCCCGGCAAAGCTCCGAAAATCCATGATCCGCTCAGGAAAACGGGCCGGCGAACCGGCCCGCTCCCGATCGGATTGCGGCGGCGCCGGGCATCAGCGCCAGATGGTCTTGCAGGTGCGGCCGACCCGGACCCGGGCGCGCTGCCAGCCATAGCCGCGCACGAAGACGCTCCGCTTGGCATAGACCGGGCTGCAGCTGCGGTGGCGGTGCACCCGCGCCGGACGGCGATAGCGCGCCGGGACCCGGCGATAGCGCGGCGCCTTGCGGTAGTGGCGGCCTTTATGAACGTGCCGGGCCGGCCGATAGGCCGGAACGGTGGCGACGACGCCAGGCGTGCCGATGCGCACGACCACGTCGGCCTGCGGACCGGCGGCGGCGGTGCCTGCGGTGGCGCCAAGGCCGACCAGCGACAGGGCAAAGGCGGCGGCGGCAAGGGTGGTCTTGAAGGTCATGGCGGTCTCTCCTTTTGAACAACGCTTGGAGTGGACGATCAGCACGGAGGCGATGTCCTCCGCGTCGTCCCCGTTGTCGCAAAGCGCGGCTTAACCGGCCCTGAGAGGCGCATTCATCGGGGGTTCAAGGAGATTGACGGGCCGTTGAGAAGGCTGTCGCGAGGCGCCCGAACGCCCGGATTTCCAGGCGTTTCCGCTCAGTCGGCGCGCGCCTCGATGCGTTCCATGTCGTCGTCGGACAGGCCGAAATGGTGGCCGATCTCGTGGATCAGCACATGGGCGATGATCTCGTCGAGGGTGTCTTCGCCGCCGACCCAGTAGTCAAGGATCGGCCGGCGGTAGAGCGAGATGCGGTTTGGCGCCTGGCCGGTCCAGGTGGCGCCGCCGGTCTGGGCAAGGCCGATGCCTTCAAAGAGGCCGAGGAGGTCGTAGCCGGAGACGAGGTCCATCGTCTCGATGACCTCCTCTTCGGGAAAATCCTTGACCCGGATCTCCACGCCCTCGCAGAGCCTGCGGAACTCCTCCGGCAGCGCGTCGAACGCCTCGCGCGCCAGGGCCTCGAAGTCGTCGAGGCCCGGCGCCGGCCACCTGGCCCAGCGATTGACGTGAAACCGGCCGTCACGACCCATGGGAAGAGGACTCCGTCAGATAAGCGCGTTCACCTCGGCAACACATAGGTCGTTACGAGGTAAAGAACGAGTCCAATGAAGAAAATCAGCCCGGCGATGCGCCCGATGCGCCGGCCCCAGACCTCGATGCGGTCGTCCGGGTCGGCGTCCTTGCCGGAAAAGTGGTCGCTCGCCTGGCGGGCGACGCGGGTGTAGCTGGACGTGCCGATGGTCTCGGAGTCCCGCTCCACCCGCCTCAAGGCCTCGTCGGCCTCGCGCTTGCGCGCCTCCTCCGCTTCCCGGCGCTTGTCGGTCACAACGTGCGGCCCCTTCCGGCAGCGCCGAAGAAGGCAAAGGCGGCCAGGAAGATGGAGGCGAGCACGTTCAGCCCGGCAAAGGAGAGGCCGAAGATGCGGAAATAGGGCTCGTCGCAGCGGATCACCGGCGTCGTGTTCGGCGCGCTGAGCTTTGCCAGGAGATCGCTCGCCTGGACCGCGGGCCCGTCCACCGGACCGGTGCAGGCATCCGGCCCGGCCCAGAAATGCCATTCGACGCCGGCGTGGTAGGCGGCAATGACCATGCCGACGAGCATGGCCAGGCCGAAGATCACCAGCAGCCCGCGGCTGATCGGCGCCGGCCCGCGCTTTGCGGCAACGGCAAGTGCGACAGCGGCGACGGGAATGCCGAGATAGTAGGGGATGCGCTGCAGCAGGCAGAGCTCGCAGGGCAGGTTCCCCGTGAGGATCTGGTAGCCCCAGACGAAGGCGATGGAGCCAATGGAAGCGATGAGGGCGCCGGCCGCGACAAGGGTTTGCAGGCCGCCGGTTGGTCGGGTCAGGAACAAGGTCAGGATACTCCCGCGCGCGAATGTGGAGGGTCTCTTGAAGCGCTTCCCCAAAAAGCTGGCAGACTTTCTGGACAAGAAATCGCGCTAAAACAACGGACTAAAGCATGTCATATGCTTCAGCTACAACGCGCCATGCCTTAGCAGCCGCCAGAGGTCTTGGCGTTAAGAAACCTCAAACGGCATATTTGGCAAGCACGAAGCCGCCGACCAGCAAGACGACGAAAACGGTGAAAACAAGGCCGAGGCGGCGCTCGATGAAGGCGCGGATCGGCGGGCCGAGCCAGTAGAGGAGCCCGGCGACGATGAAGAACCGAAGCCCGCGGGCCACCACGCTGGCAAGGACGAAGACGGCGAGATTGAGCCCCGTGGCGCCCGAGGCGATGGTGATCACCTTGAACGGAAAGGGCGTTACCCCGGCGATGAAGACGATCCAGGGGCCCCAGGAATTGTAGCGGGCGCTGAAGGCGTCGAACTTGTCGGCATAGCCGTAAAGGTCGAGGATCGGCCGCGCCACCTCTTCGAACAGCACGGCGCCGATGAGATAGCCGAGGAGACCGCCGAGCACCGAGGCGATGGTGCAGATCGTCGCGAACCACCAGGCCTTCCTGCGCTCGGCCAGCACCATCGGGATGAGGAGCACGTCCGGCGGGATCGGAAAGACGGAACTCTCCACGAAGGAGACGACGGCAAGCCCGCGCGGCGCCTGCGGGCCGGCGGCAAGGGAAAGCGTCCAGTCGTAGAGGCGTCGAAGCATGCGCGCTCCCATATAGACCGGGGAACCGGTTGTCGAGGCGGAAAGATCGGGATCGGGTTTTCAGCGATGCCACACGCAGAAACAAGACCCGGACGCCACGCCGCCCGTGCCGGATCGCCCGCACCATGCATCGGAACGATCCGCCCGACGGCTGTTATTGACCGGCGGCCCATTGTGGCTATGATCCGCGCGCACTCGGCCTCAATTCGGCCCTGGCCCCTGTGGCGGAACCGGTAGACGCGGCAGACTCAAAATCTGTTTCCAGAAATGGAGTGGGAGTTCGAGTCTCCCCGGGGGCACCATTTGATTTTATCTCACGGCTGAGCGCTCGCTGTCGCTCGCTAGCCTGCGATGGCGCGGCGCATAAGCGCCGGCGGCCGTTCGGCCTTGCGAAGCCGTTGGCTTCGGTTTTTCGCTCACGCCAGCTCGCTTCGCTCGCGACTCCGCGGGGGGCGGCCTGACCGGCCGGCGGCCGTTCGGCCTTGCGAGCCCGTTGGGCTCGATTTTTCGCTCACGCCAACTCGCTTCGCTCGCGGCTCCGCGGGGCGGCCTGACCCGCCGGCGGCCGTTCGGCCTTGCGAACCCGTTGGGCTCGATTTTTCGCTCACGCCAGCTCGCTTCGCTCGCGGCTCCGCGGGGGCGGCCTGACCGGCCGGCGGCCGTTCGGCCTTGCGAAGCCGTTGGCTTCGATTGCCGGTTTCACGCGAGCGCCGGGTCGGCTTTGCAGAATCCCGGCAGTTGCGATGGAAAACTTAGAGGAACGTGATTGCTCGATCGGGCCAGGAATGCCGGATGCGGCGGGCAAGCGCCCGACCGGCCTACGCCCGTTGGCCGGACCGCTGCGCGAGCGCGGCCGCTTCTTCGCGAAGGCGACGCGACTTGAGACAGAGCTCGAACGCCCTGGCGGTCTGGGCTGCGGCCTGCGTTCTCACCATTTCGACGGTATCGAGAGCGTCGAAAAACTGATGGGCTTCCTGGATCGTCATGCCGCGCACCGGACCACTCCTGTCCTTTTCCCTTTGCGTCAAAAATACCCAAGCCCTTGATTACAGACAAATAAAGCGCTGTTAAATGGTGTTTCATATTATGTGTATCCAAACAACGGGGCGCTTTGCCGCAAGCGTTGGGGCACGCCTGGAAAGACTCGCGGGCCACGCGCTGCGCCCGCAAGGTCGCGGCCTCAACGCGCTTTCCCAAAAAGTTGATAGATTTCTTGGACGAGAACCCGCGTGAAAACGACGAATTAAGGCATGTTGCGTGTTTCAGGAAAAACGCAACATGCTTTAGCTCTCGACCACGATCTGCACCCGGTCGCCGGCAAACCGCGAGCGGGCGAACTGGATGGGGGTCCCCTCCGCATCGACGTTGACGGCTTCCGACACCACAACCACCGCGCCCGGCGGCAGGGACAGGTGCTCCGCGTCGTCCGCACCGGCGATGCGCGCCGAAATGCGCGTCTCCAGGCGCGTGTAGTCGGCAACGCCGTGCCGGGCCAGCGCCTTGGTGATCGAGCCGGTCTCGGCATAGGCGGCAACAAGGCCGGCAAACCGCTCGGCCGGAAACCAGCTCGTTGCCCGCGTCAGCGGCACGCCGTCGACGGCGCTCAGCGTCTCCAGCCGGATGACCCGCGATCCCGGCGCTATCCCGAGCTTTTCGGCAACGAGGATGTCCGCGCCTTCCTCGCTTGAGGTGACGAGCCGGCCGCCCGGCTGGCGATTCTGGCGCGAGACGATCTCGGAAAACCGCGTCCGCCGGCCGATCGGATAGTCGATGGGACGCGCGGCAACGAAGGTGCCGCGACCGCGGTCGGCCCTGAGGATATTTTCCTCCGACAATGCCCCGATCGCCCGGCGCACCGTGTGCCGGTTGACCCGGAAACGGGCGGCAAGCTCGGCCTCGCTCGGCAGGCGCGCATTGTGCGGATAGACGCCGGCCGCAATGTCGGCGCGCAGGCGCTCCGCGATCTGTCGCCACAGCGCCACCCCGGCGCCGCGGTCCATCCGGCCAAGCGTCTCGCTCACAGTCTTCTCCCGTTCTGCCGCCGTCGGCGGCGGCCCGTTGCAGCGGCGCGAAACGACCGCAATGGACGGCCCCATGACCCCGATCCCCCGCCATCGTCAACCACATGTCACGCCTGTGTCACGCTTGTCGCGTTATAAGGAACCGTAGAATATTTGTCTATACAACTAGACAACAGGTGGCCGACCGAGTTAGGGATGAGCTGAGAAGATCGGAAGGACGTTGCGGCGAAGACGGACGGCAAAGGCGCCGATGGTTCGAGCGGGCGCAACGGGGCCAGCGTTTGATCGGAGCCCGCGGCTGTTTGCCGGGACGACTGCCGGCGAAGGTATAGCGCCGGCCCTGCGGTCGAGCGCGGCGCTGTTGTCGGCCGGCGGCCCACCAGGTGCCGCGCGGCCGTTTTGAGGACAGCCCCAGTAGCGCCGCCCGTTGGCGGCCGGTCCCCGGTCACTTGAAAATGCGAACCGACAGGGAGCGGTCGTCAGGATGAGAGAACACCAGACCCTCGATCCGCAAACGGCGGCGCGAAAGCGCGCCATGGGCCTCTTTGCCGCCGCGGAGCGCGACGCGCTCGAAGCCGGTCTTGCCGGGGTCGGCGAGTTGCCGGACTGGCAGATCCTGCGCGCACCGGAGATCGGCCTCGTCATGGTCCGCGGCCGCACCGGCGGCGGCGGCGCGCCATTCAACTTGGGCGAGGTCGCCGTCACCCGCTGCGCCGTGACGCTTCACCCCGATACAGTCGGCACCGCCTACATCATGGGCCGCGACAAGGAAAAGGCGCGGCTCGCGGCCCTCTGCGACGCCCTCTGGCAGCGCCCGGACCACCGCGAGGCGGTCGAGACCGCAATCCTTCAGCCCATCGCCGAAGCGCTCGCCGAAACGGATCAAAAAAACACGGCCGAGACCGAAGCGACGCGCGTCGACTTCTTCACGATGGTGCGGGGAGAGGACTGATGGCCGTTGCCGCAATCGCCGCGGGCTTTGCCGATCCCGTCTTCGACGCCCAGAAGGCGTTCCGCACCGTGATGGACGCCATGGCCCATCCGGGTCGGGTCTATGAGCTTGAAACGGCACTTGCGCCGCCCGCGCCGCTGTCGCCGGTCGCCGCTGCCGTCCTCCTCACCCTTGCCGATTTCGAGACGACGCTCTGGCTCGGCGAGACGCTGGCAAAAACCACCGCCGTCGCCGACTGGCTGCGCTTCCATACAGGAACGGTGCTGACGGACGATCCCGGCGAGGCGACCTTCGCCGCAATCGCCGACCCGATGCGCCTGCCGCCGCTCGGAGCGTTCGCCCAAGGCACCCTCGACTATCCGGACCGCTCCACGACCCTGATCCTGCAGGTGGAAAGCCTCGACCCAAGCGCCGGCCCAACGCTGTCCGGCCCCGGCATCGACGGCAGCACAAACCTCCTGCCGGCACCGCTGCCCGAGGCCTTCTGGCTCGAAGCGCGGCGCAACGCCGATCTCTTCCCGCGCGGCATCGATGTCCTGTTCGCAGCGCCCGGAAGGATCGCCGCGCTGCCCCGCTCCACCCGCATCGCCGAAGGAGACTGAGCCCATGTATGTCGCGGTCAAAGGCGGCGAAAAGGCCATCGCCAACGCCCATCGCCTTCTCGCCGACAAGCGGCGCGGGGACCGGTCGGTGCCGGCGATGACGGTGGAGCAGATCGTCGAGCAGCTTGCGCTCGCCGTCGACCGGGTGATGGCGGAAGGCTCGCTCTACGACAAGGAGCTGGCGGCGCTCGCCATTAAGCAGGCCAGAGGCGACCTCATCGAGGCGATTTTTCTTGTCCGCGCGTTCAGAACCACCCTGCCTCGCTTCGGCCATTCCGAGCCGCTCGATACCGGTGCCATGCACATCCGCCGGCGCATTTCGGCGACCTTCAAGGATCTGCCCGGCGGCCAGCTTCTCGGCCCCACCTTCGACTACACCCACCGCCTGATCGATTTCGCGCTCGCCGCGGAGGGCGAGACGCCCGAACCCGTCAGCGCGGAACCGCGCGGCGATGCCGCCCCGCGCGTCACCGACCTTCTCAATGCCGAAGGCCTCCTGGAGGTCGACGAGGACGGCGACGGCGAGGTCGGCGACCTCACCCGCGAGCCCATCGACTTTCCGGCCGGCCGCGACGTCCGCCTGCAGGCGCTCGCCCGCGGCGACGAGGGGTTTTTGCTGGCGCTCGGCTATTCCACCCAGCGCGGCTATGCCCGCACCCACCCCTTTGCCGGCGAGATCCGCATGGGCGAGGTCGAGGTAGAGCTTTACGTGGAAGAACTCGGCTTTGCGGTCACCCTCGGCCGCCTCACCGTCACCGAATGCCAGATGATCACCCAGTTCACCGGTTCCGCCAAGGTGCCGCCGCAGTTCTCCCGCGGCTACGGCCTTGCCTTCGGCCATGCGGAGCGGAAGTCGATGGCGATGGCGCTGGTCGACAGAGCGCTGCGCTTCGAGGAGTTCGGCGAGGAACTGACCGCGCCGGCCCAGGACCAGGAATTCGTCCTCTCCCATTCCGACAACGTCCAGGCGACCGGCTTCACCGAACACCTGAAGCTGCCCCATTACGTCGACTTCCAGGCCGAACTGGAACTGATCCGCCGCATGCGCCGGGAGATCGCCGAACGGGCGGAAAAGGCGGCCAGCGTCGCCGACGAGACGCGCACCGAGGAGGCCGCCGAATGACCACGGAGCAGTCCGAGACCTGGTCCTACAACTTCGCCTATCTCGACGAGCAGACCAAGCGGATGATCCGCCGGGCGATCCTGAAGGCCATTGCCATTCCCGGCTACCAGGTGCCCTTCGCCAGCCGCGAGATGCCGATGCCCTATGGCTGGGGCACCGGCGGCGTGCAGGTGACCGCCTCGATCCTCGGCCCGGACGACGTCCTGAAAGTCATCGACCAGGGCTCCGACGACACGACCAACGCCGTCGCCATCCGCGGCTTCTTCGAAAAGACGGCGGGCGTCGCGACGACCACGGCAACGGAGAAAGCGAGCGTCATCCAGACCCGCCACCGCATCCCGGAAACGCCGCTGTCGGAGACCCAGGTGCTCGTCTACCAGGTGCCGATCCCCGAACCGATGCGCTACCTGGAGCCGCGCGAGACGGAAACCCGCAAGATGCATGCGCTGGAAGAATACGGCCTCATGCACGTCAAGCTCTACGAGGACATCGCGCGCCACGGCCACATCGCCACCACCTACGCCTATCCGGTGAAGGTCTCCGGCCGCTACGTCATGGACCCCTCGCCGACGCCGAAATTCGACAATCCGAAGATGGACCGTTCGCCGGCCCTGCAGCTCTTCGGCGCCGGCCGCGAAAAGCGCATCTATGCCGTCCCGCCCTACACTGAGGTGACGAGCCTCGACTTCGAGGACCATCCGTTCGCCGTCCAGACATTCGAGGAGCCCTGCGCGCTCTGCGGCGCCGAGGGCGTCTTCCTCGACGAGGTCGTGCTCGACGACAAGGGCGGGCGGATGTTCGCCTGCTCCGACACAAACCATTGCGAGGAGCGCCGCGCCGCCGGTCACAGGGGCCGGCTTGCCGGCGACCCGACCAAGGCGGAAAGCGCGGGCGAAGGAGAGCGGCCATGACCCTTCCCGAATTCGACGACGGCGCGCCGCTCCTGCGCGCCTCCGGCGTCACCCGCTATTACGGGACGCGCATCGGCTGCACGGACGTGTCCTTCGAGCTCTGGCCCGGCGAAGTGCTCGCCGTCGTCGGCGAGTCGGGCTCCGGCAAGACGACGCTGCTGAACTGCCTTTCCACCCGGCTGGTGCCGACCTCCGGCGTCGTCGAATACCGCATGCGCGACGGCGCCATGCGCGACCTCTATCAGCTCGGCGAGGCCGAACGGCGCCTCCTGATGCGCACCGACTGGGGTTTTGTTCACCAGAACCCGGCCGATGGCCTCAGGATGACCGTCTCGGCCGGCGCCAATGTCGGCGAGCGGCTGATGGCCGTCGGCGCCCGCAACTACGGCGCCATTCGCGGCGAAGCGGAAAGCTGGCTCGACAAGGTGGAGATCGACACCGGCCGCATCGACGACGACCCGCGCGGCTTTTCCGGCGGCATGCGCCAGCGCCTGCAGATCGCCCGCAACCTCGTCACCAGCCCGCGCCTCGTCTTCATGGACGAGCCGACCGGCGGTCTCGACGTCTCGGTCCAGGCCCGTCTCCTCGATCTCCTCCGCCAGCTCGTCGCCGAGTTCGGCCTTGCCGTCGTCGTCGTCACCCACGACCTCGCCGTCGCCCGGCTGCTCTCCCACCGCATGATCGTCATGCGCGGCGGTAGCGTGATCGAGACCGGCCTCACCGACCAGGTGCTCGACGACCCGCGCGCGCCCTACACCCAACTCCTCGTCTCCTCGATCCTGCAGGTCTGACCCATGCCGACCCGCCTCTGCCTCAACGGCGTTTCCAAGAACTTCGTCATGCACCTCCAGGGCGGCGCAGTGCTGCCGGTCGTCGCCGAGGTGGAACTGGCGGTTGCCGCCGGCGAATGCGTGGTGCTCGGCGGGCGCTCCGGCATCGGCAAGAGCTCGGTGCTGAAGATGATCTACGGCAACTACCGCTGCGAGGAGGGCCAGATCCTGATCACCGACGGCGACCGCATCGTCAATGTGGCGACCGCGAGCCCCCGCGAGATCCTCGCCCTCAGGAAGGAAACCATCGGCTATGTCAGCCAGTTCCTGCGCGCCATCCCACGGGTCTCGGCCCGCGACATCGTCGCCGAGCCGTTGATCGAGCGCGGCGTGGACCGCGACGACGCCATCTCCCGGGCCGAAAAAATGCTCGCCCGGCTCAACGTGCCCCAAAAACTCTGGGGCCTACCGCCGGCGACCTTTTCCGGCGGCGAGCAGCAGCGGGTGAACATCGCCCGCGGCTTTATCGCCGATTTCCCTATCCTGTTGCTCGACGAGCCGACCGCCTCGCTCGACGCCGCCAACCGCACGGTCGTCGTCGACCTGGTGAAGGAAAAGAAGGCCTCGGGGGCCGCCCTCCTCGGCATCTTCCACGATGCCGATGTGCGGGAGCGGATCGCCGACCGGGTGATCGACATGGAAACCTTTGCCGCGGAGAAAGCAGCATGAACGAGCACGTCGCCCCGACCCGCCTGTCCGTCGCCCCGCTGATCGCCCCCGACGCCGAACTCACCGACGCCACGATCGGCCGCTATACGGAGATCGGCGCGCGCACCAAGATCACCCATTCCAGCTTCGGCGACTACAGCTACATCATGGCCGACGGCGACGTCCTTTACGCCGATGTCGGCAAGTTCTGCTCCATCGCCTCCTTCGTGCGCCTCAACGCGCCGAACCACCCGACCTGGCGCGCCGCCCAGCACCACTTCACCTACCGGTCCAACGAATACTGGCCGGACAAGGACGTCGACGCCGAGATCTACGACTGGCGCCGCAGCCGCGCCGTCACCGTCGGCAACGACGTGTGGATCGGCCATGGCGCGACGGTGCTCTCAAAGGTGACCATAGGCGACGGCGCGGTGATCGGCTCCGGCGCCGTCGTCACCAGGGACGTTCCGCCTTACGCCATCGTCGGCGGTGTGCCCGCAAAGCCGATCGGCGAACGGTTTTCCAAGCCGGTCGCCGACCGCCTCATGGCCCTTGCCTGGTGGGACTGGGACCACGACCGGCTCGCCGACGCACTGGATGATTTCCGGCATCTTTCCATCGACGCCTTCCTGGAAAAATATGACAGCTAATTAACCAAAGAACAGTTTGATTTAATTTGTAAATTTTTTCCGGTGGCAGCCTGTCGCCGAAACGTCACAAAAACTCAATTGGCGTGTCATCGAGTTTCGCTAGGCAATCCCCGAACAAGATTTGTGAGGGGCCCTTCGTGACTGCCATTTCGGTCGAAAACCTGTCCAAGACCTTTCGCCGCAAACCGGCCCTCAAGAACGTTTCCCTCGACATCTCCTCCGGCGAAATGGTGGCGCTGATCGGCGCCTCCGGCTCCGGCAAGTCGACCCTGATCCGCCACATTGCCGGCCTGGAACGCGGCGACGGCGACAGCGGCGCCATCACCGTCGGCGAGCACCTGGTGCAGGACAACGGCCGGCTGACCCGCAACGCCAAGGCGATCCGCCGCGAGATCGGCGTCATCTTCCAGCAGTTCAACCTCGTCAACCGGCTCTCGGTGATGAGCAACGTGCTGGTCGGGCTGCTCGGCAACATGCCGGCCTGGCGCGGCACGCTCGGCCTCTTCACCCGGTCGGAAAAGCTCACCGCCATGCGTGCCCTCCACCGGGTCGGCATCCCCGAGACCGCCCTGCAACGCGCCTCGACCCTTTCCGGCGGCCAGCAGCAGCGCGCGGCGATTGCCCGCGGCCTCGTCCAGGGCGCCAGCGTCATGCTCGCCGACGAGCCGATCGCCTCCCTCGATCCGGCCTCGGCCAAGCGCGTCATGGAGACCCTTTCCTCCATCAACCGGGCCGACGGCATGACCGTCATCGTCTCCCTGCACCAGGTCGAATATGCGCGCCATTTCTGCCAGCGCACGGTGGCCCTCAGGGACGGCGAGGTCGCCTTCGACGGCGCCTCCACGGCGCTCACAAACGACTTTCTGCGCGAGATCTATGGCGAGGCCAGCGAGGAACTCGTGCTCCCCGACGCTCCGGTTACGACCACGGACGATGCCGATGAGGAATCGGTGTCCCTGGTCCCGGCATTTGCCGGTGCGTAACCGTCACGAAACGACGGACATCAACCCCAACAGGAGGCTTCTCATGAACGCTGTCGTCAAGGGAATTGCGGCGCTCGCCCTTTCCGCGACCCTCGTCGGCTCGGCCGCCGCCGAGACCAAGGAACTCAACTTCGGCATCATCTCCACCGAATCCACCCAGAACCTGAAGTCCACCTGGGTGCCCTTCCTGGAGGCCATGGAAGACGCCGTCGGCATGAAGGTGAATCCGTTCTTCGCCTCCGACTATGCCGGCGTCATCGAAGGCATGCGCTTCGACAAGGTGGACGTTGCCTGGTTCGGCAACAAGTCGGCCATGGAAGCGGTCGACCGCTCCGGCGGCGAGGTCTTCGCCCAGACCGTCGACGGCGACGGCAACCCGGGCTACTGGTCGCTGATCCTCGTCAACAAGGATGCCCCGTTCAACAAGCTGGAAGACATCCTGAAGTGCGACGGCTCGCTGAACTTCGGCATCGGCGATCCGAACTCCACCTCCGGCTTCCTGGTCCCGACGACCTTCATCTTTGCCAAGAACGGCATCGATCCGAAGAAGTGCTTCAAGACCGTGCGCAACGCCAACCATGAGACCAACGCTCTCGCCGTTGCCAACAAGCAGGTCGACGCCGCCACCAACAACACCGAAAACCTGCGTCGCCTGGAGACCACCAATCCGGAAGCCCGCGCCAACATCAAGGTGATCTGGCAGTCGCCGCTGATCCCGTCCGATCCGCTGGTCTGGCGCAAGGACCTCGACGAGCCGGTCAAGGACAAGGTCTACAAGTTCATCATGAGCTATGGCCGCATCGGCACCCCGGAAGAGGTCGCCAAGGCCCGCAAGGTCCTCGCCGGCCTGGAATGGGCGCCGTTCAAGCCGTCCTCCGACGCCCAGCTCTACCCGATCCGCGTCCTCGCCGTCTCCAAGGACATGGCCAAAATCGAGAACGACGACAAGCTGTCGGCCGATGAGAAGAAGGCCAAGCTCACCGAGCTCGCCGCCGAGAAGAAGAAGTGGGAAGACCTGATGGCCGAAGTGCCGCAGATGTAAGGATCTCCCCCAAGGATCCTGCGGCGCCGGGCCCGTCCCGGCGCCGTTCCCGTTTCCGGTCCGCACTCCTCCACCTGCCACGGACGCCCCCTTGCCGACGGTACTCCCCATGACCGACACGACCATCCGACCGGGCCGACCCGGCGCACCCCTTGAGCCGATCACCGTTCCGAAGGAAGAGCTCTCGCGCCGGCTCTATCGCTGGGGCATGTGGGCGCTGGTCCTCGGCGCGCTGGCCTGGAGCTTCTATCCCGCCGAGGTCTACCGCGCCGTCAACCTCTACACCGACGCCGCCAATATGGGGCAATACGCCAAGGGCTTCCTCAATCCCAACTTCCACGAATGGGAGCTCTATGTCAGCGAGATGATCCTCACCGTCCAGATCGCGGTCTGGGGCACGGTGCTCGCCGTCATCTTCGGCATTCCCTTCGCCATCCTGTCGTCGAACAACATCGCGCCGGTCTGGATCGTCCAGCCGGTGCGCCGGCTGATGGACGCCGCCCGCGCCATCAACGAGCTGGTCTTTGCCGTCCTTTTCGTCGTCGCCGTCGGCCTCGGCCCCTTCGCCGGCGTCATGGCGCTCTTCGTCCACAACATGGGCATCATCGCCAAGCTGTTTTCCGAAGCGGTGGAATCGATCGACCCGCGGCCGGTAGAGGGCATCCGCGCCACCGGCGCCACCAAGCTGCAGGAGATCGTCTTCGGCGTCGTGCCGCAAGTGCTGCCGCTCTGGATCTCGTTCTCGCTCTATCGCTTCGAGACCAATGTGCGCCAGGCGACCGTGCTGGGCATCGTCGGCGCCGGCGGCATCGGCCAGGTGCTGTTCGAATCCATCCGCGGCTTCTATTACGCGGAAACGGCGGCCATCATCATCATCGTCATCGTCACCGTCTCGATCGTCGATATACTGTCGCAACAATTGCGCAGGCTCGTCATCTGAGCCCGCTGATTCGCGCCACCGAACGGGATCGGCGCGAGAGAATTGGAGCGGCCATGCGATACGCGATCTACTACACGCCGGACCGGGACGACCTGCTGGCCGGCCTCGGCGCGCGCTGGCTCGGCCGCGACCTCTTCACCGGCCACACAATGCAGCAGGCGCTTGCCGGCGACATCGACCCGGAGCGGCTGGAAGTCGTCACCCGTGACCCGCGCCGCTACGGCTTCCACGCCACCCTGAAACCGCCCTTCCGCCTGAAGGCCGGCGTCGCGCCGGCCGAACTTGCCGCCCGCTTCGAGGCCTTTGCGAAAACCCACGCGCCGGTGCCGCTCACCGGCCTCGTCGTCGCCCGCATCGGCGGCTTTCTGGCGCTGGTCCCGGCAACGCCGTCAAAGGAGCTGGAGCGCCTCGCGGCCGCGGCCGTGGAGGCCTTCGACGATTTGCGCGCCCCGCCGAGCGAGGAAGAAATCGCAAAGCGCCGGCCGGAATCCCTGACGGAACGCCAGCGCGACTTGCTTCAGCGCTGGGGATACCCTTACGTTTTCGAGGAATTCCGATTCCACATGACCCTCACCGGCAAGCTCGACGACGCCGTCGAGGCGGAAACCCTCGCCGCCGCGGCGCGAAACTTTTTCGCCCCGGTCATCGAGAAGCCCATTTCGCTTTCTACGGTCGCGCTCTGCGTTGAGAGTGCGCCCGCAACACCCTTCCTGGCGGAGCGCCTCAGCCCCCTTCAGGCCGCGACCGACGTCGACGCCTGATCGCCCTACGGCGGTTCCGCCACCTGATCCGGAATTTAAGAAATGACCGACACCGACCTCGTTCTGAAGAACGCCCGCATCGTTTTGCCCGACGCCGTCGTCGAAGGCGCCGTCGTCGTCCAGGGCGGCGAGATCGCGGCGGTCGAGACGACCACCAATGCCGCCGGCGAGGATTTTGGCGGGGACTATCTGATCCCGGGCCTCGTCGAACTGCACACCGACCATCTGGAAGGCCACTACGCGCCGCGCCCCGGCGTGCGCTGGGACCCGGTCGCCGCCGTCCAGGCCCACGACGCCCAGATCGCCGGCTGCGGCATCACCACCGTCTTCGATGCGGTACGCGCCGGCGCCGATGCGGACTCAAAGGACCTCGGCCACGAGACCCGTACGCTGACCGATGCGATTGCCAGCGCCAGCCGCGAGGACCGGCTCCGGGCCGACCACTTCATCCACCTGCGCTGCGAAATTTCCGCCGTCGACGTCGTCGATGCGGCAAGGCCGTTCATCACCGAGGGCGTCGCCAGCCTCGTCTCGATCATGGACCACACGCCCGGCCAGCGGCAGTTCGTCCACCTCGACAAGTTCCGGGAATACTATCTCGGAAAGTCCGGCATGACCGAGGCGGAGCTGGAAGAGTTCATCGCCGAGCGGCGGCGCCAGCACGCCCAGTGCGCCGCGCCCAACCGGGCCGAAATCGTCCGCCTCTGCCACGAATCCAACATCGTCATCGCCTCCCACGACGACGCAACGCCCGCCCATGTCGACGAGGCGATCGCCGACGACGTGGCGATCGCCGAATTCCCCACCACCGTGGAAGCGGCCAAGGCCTCCCACGGCGCCGGCCTCAGGGTGCTGATGGGCGCGCCGAACCTCGTTCGCGGCGGCTCCCATTCCGGCAACGTCTCGGCGGCCGAGCTTGCCGGCCTCGGCGTCCTCGACATCATGTCGTCCGACTACGTGCCGTTCAGCCTGCTGTTCGCCGCCTTCATGCTGCCCGAGCGTGTCGAGGCCATCGACCTGCCGACGGCGATCCGCACCGTGACGGAGACCCCGGCCGCGGCCGCGGGGCTGACCGACCGCGGCGCCATCCGCCCCGGCCTTCGCGCCGACCTCGTCCGGGTCCGCGCCACGCCCGGCGCTGTGCCGGTGGTCAAGGGCGTCTGGCTGAAGGGACAGCGCGTGGCATGAGCATCGTGGAGGAGATCTTCGCCAATCTGGAAGCCCGCGCCAGCAACAGCTATGGCGGCGAGGCGGTGACCCAGCTCCAGCACGCCCTGCAATGCGCCGTGCTGGCGCATAGCGCCGGCGCGCCGGCAACGCTCGTCACCGCGGCCCTCCTCCACGACTACGGCCACATCCTCACCGACGACGAGGACGCGGCGGAGCGCGGCACGGATCTGCAGCACGAAGAGATTGCCGCGCGACACCTTGCGGACTGGTTTCCCGAAGATGTGACTGAACCCATACGTTTACATGTTACCGCCAAGCGCTATCTTTGCTCGGTGGACCCAGCCTACTTTGATTCGCTATCACCGGCATCGGTCACATCATTGAGTGTCCAGGGAGGTCCGCTCGGCACGGAGGAAATTTCTGATTTCCGCCGCAACCCGCATTGGCAGGCTGCGGTGAAACTGCGCCACTGGGACGACACCGGCAAAGATCCGAAGATGACGACGCCGGCGCTGGCCGCATTTCGCGGCATGGTCTCCTCGGCGCTACGGGAAGAGCATGAAGATGCGCACGGATGAAGAAGACTTTGGCACCGCCGGCGCGACGCCGGCCCACTTCGGTGCCCTCAAGCACTACGACCCGCCGCTCGGCCCCGGCGCCTTCGTGGCGGTCGTCGGCCCGTCCGGCTCGGGCAAGGACACCCTGATCTACCGCGCCCGCGACTGGTTTTCCGGCCGCGACGGGATCGTGTTCCCGCGCCGCATGGTGACGAGGCCGCCGGAGGACGTGAACGAAGACCACATCTCCATCACCGAGGCCGACTACGGCCGGATCGTTGAGGAAAAGGACGCCGCGCTGACCTGGCGCGCCCACGGGCTCGGCTACATCGTGCCGAGCGACGTCGATGCGGCGATCAAGAGCGGCGCCATCGTCGTCGCCAATATCTCGCGCATGGCCGTCGCCGACGTCATCCGCAACTATTCGCGCGCCGTGGTCGTCCTGGTGACGGCGCCGCGCGAGGTGCTGGCGGAGCGGCTGAAGGCCCGCGGCCGCGAGACCCCGGAAGAGATCGCCAGCCGCCTCGACCGCGCCGACTACACCCTGCCGCCGGCGCCGCGCATGCTGATGATCGACAATGTCGCAAGCCCAGCCAAGAGTTCCGCCAAGCTGATCAACCTGATCGAGCGGCTCCACCTCGAAGTCGAAACGATGCCGCTCTGACTGCCGGCGCGGCATCGTCCCTCCCGATAAGCCTTTCCCGGAAGAACGTCCTCGACCGGCCGCCCGCGCGGCCGGACGACGACGTTCGGCCTGCTTTCGTTGTGCCGCAAAAGGACGCTATGGCCCTGACAGGGACCGGCGAGGATTCCCCGCGCCGGCGAACCCGCTAAACTCGGGGCTGATTCGAAAAGGGGAGGGCGTCGTGCGCAAGTGGCTGATCGGTCTGGGGGTGGTGATCGCCGTCCTCGTCGTCATTGCCGTTGCGGTGCCGATGGCGGTGCCGAAGGCGACGGTGAAGGACCAGATCATCGGCCAGATCGAATCCGCGACCGGCTGGCGGCTCAGGATCGACGGCGATATCTCGGTCTCGGCGCTGCCCTTCCTGAAGCTGGAGGCGACCGATGTCGGCCTCTCCGGCGCCGCCGGTGCCGACGGCATTGAATTCCTGACCGTGCGCGAGATCCGCTTCGGCCTGTCGCTGGTCTCGCTCATTGGCGGCGTCGTCGACGTCACCGGCATCACCCTCGTCCAGCCGAACGTCTTTCTGGAGGTCGACCCCTCCGGCCGCCAGAGCTGGGCGCCGCGCCGGGCGCTCGAGGAGATCGCCGGCGATGCCCCGGCGGAAACCGCGCCGGCGGACAACGGCGAAGCGGGCGGCGGCGAAGCGGGCGGCGGCGGCTTTTCCCTCGACCGCCTGCGCTTTGGCGCCATCGAGATCCGCGACGGCCTTGCCGTCTGGCACGACCGCCGCACCGGCGTGAAGCAGACGCTCGCCGAACTCAACGTCACCGCCAGCATGCCCTCCGTCAACGATGCGGCGACCCTTGAGGGCTCGCTCACCTGGAACGGCATTCCGGTGGAACTCGACCTGTCCGCCGGCAACCCCAAGGCGCTCGCCGAAGGCGGCGAGAGCGGCGTCACCGGCACCCTCGCCGCGGCCGATGCCAATCTGACAATCGACGGCAGCCTGGCGCTGGAACCGGCCCCGACCTTCAGGGGCCGCGTCGAGGCGGAGGCGGATGACCTTTCCGAGACCCTTGCAGCCTTCAAGGTCCCCGCCCCCGACATGCCGGCGCTCGGCGAATTCTCGCTCGCAACGGGCGTCGCCTACGGACCCGATGCGGCAAGCCTTTCCGATCTCACCGCCACGCTCGACGAGACGACGCTGACCGGATCGCTCGAAGCTGCGCTCGGCGGGCCACGCCCAACAATCTCCGGCGCCCTTGCCCTCGACCGCATCGACCTCGACCGCTTCAAGGCAAGCGGCGGCGGAAACGATACGAAAGGCGCGGGAGGAGGAGGCGACACCGGCGCGATCGACCTGGCACCGCTCAATCAGGCCGATGCGGACCTCACCCTCAGGATCGGCTCGCTCACCGGCGGCGACGTCACGGTCGCCGACATCGCCGGCAGCGTGAAGCTGGCAAATGGCAAGCTCGACCTCGACATCGCCCAGACCCGCCTCCTCGGCGGCACCGCGGCCCTCACCCTTGCCGCCGACGGCAGCGGCAAGGCGCCGGCCTTTGCCGGCACGCTCAAATCAGCCGGCCTTTCGGTGCCCGATCTGCTGCAGCTTGCCGGCCGCAACGACCCCGTCGACGGCACGCTTGAGACCGACCTCGCCTTTGCCGCCAGGGGCAACACGGTGCCCGCGCTCACCGCCGGCCTTCAGCTTTCCGGCACCGCAGCGCTCCGCAGCGGCGCGGTCCGCGGCCTTGGCCTCGCCTCCGCCTTCGGCGGCGACAAGAGCGCCAACCGGATCGAGAACGCCGACATCGACGTCGCCATCGCCGGCCTCGGAAAACCCGTCACCGCCACCGGCGCCCTTTCCTGGCGCGGCGACCGGTTCCGGCTCGATGCCACCGCCGACCCCGCAGCGCTCGCCTCCGGCGCGCCCAGTTCCGTGCGCTTCAATATCACCTCCAACCGCCTCGCGGTCGGCTTCAACGGCAAGGCGTCGACCTCCGGCAAGGCCGACGGCACGGTCACCATCGAGACCCAAAACCTGCGCGATCTCGCCGGTTGGCTCGGCAATCCGCTGCCGCCGGGCAAGGGCCTGAAGACGTTCAGCTTCTCCGGCCGGCTCGGCTATGGCGGCGACACTGTCAGCTTCGACAAGGCAAAGATCGCGCTCGACGGCACCACCGGCAACGGCTCCGGAAAGCTCACCCTCGGCGGCGCGCGGCCGAAACTGACGGCAAAGCTGGCGCTCGCCACCCTGAAGCTCGACCCCTATCTCGCCGGCGACGGCAAGGGCGGCGGCGGGGGCGGCGGCGGGGGCGGCAACCGCGGCGGCGGCTGGAGCGACGAGCCCATCGACCTTTCCGGCCTCCAGGCGGCCGATGCCGACCTCGACCTCAGCGCCAAGGCGATCGAGTGGGACAAGCTCCGCATCAACGGCACCAAGATCGACGTCGTGCTTGATGCCGGCCGTCTCGAGGCCAAGCTGACCCGCATGCGGCTCTACCGCGGCACCGGCGAGGGGCGCCTCCTCCTCGACGGCTCCGGCAGCACCGCCGGCGTCGAAGCCTCCTTCAAGCTGAAGGACATGGCCGCCCGCCCGTTCCTCAACGATGCCGCCGATTTCGACCGCATCGAGGGCACCGCCCATCTCGCCCTCGACCTGAAGACCAGCGGCCGCAGCCAGCGCGATTTCGTCAAAGCGCTCGCCGGCAAGGCCGATTTCGACTTCCGCGACGGTGCGATCCGGGGCTTCGACGTCGCCAAGACGGTGAAGGCCCTCTCCGTCGACACCCTGCTCGGCTGGAAGGGCGGCGGCGGCGACAAGACCGCCTTCAGCGTGCTGAGGGCCGACTTTGACATCAAGAACGGCATCGCCAAGAGCACCGGCTTCCGGCTTGCCGGCCCGCTGGTCCGCGCCGGCGGCGGCGGCACCGTCGACATGCCGAAGAAAACCCTCGACTGGAAAGTCGATGCCAAGGTCGTCGCCAGCCTCGAAGGCCAGAAGGCCCGGCAGCAGGGCAAGAAGGGAAAGAACGCCAAGGCCGACGGCGACAAGGAGCGCCTTGCCGGCCTCGGCGTGCCGATCATCATCAAGGGCCCGTGGGACAATCCGCGCATCTATCCGGACATCTCCGGCATCCTGAACGACCCCAAGGGCGCCTACGAGAAGCTGAAGGGCCTCGGCGGCGGGCTTTTCGAGGACGGTGGTGCGGCGGGTGCCGTCGATGCGCTGATCGGCGGCAAGGGCGGCGGCGAGGCCATCTCCGACCTCGTCGGCGGCGGCGAGAAGGGCAAGGCCGTCAACAAGGCGCTCGACGCCCTCGGTCTCGGCGGCGGCTCGAAAAACGCCAATAACGGCAAGGCCAAGAACCGTAAGGCAAACAACCGCAAGGCCCGGGGGCAAAAGAAAAACGCCGGCAACAAGGCCAAGAACAACAAGGCCAAGCGCAAGCGCGACGACGACCGCCCGCGAACCATCGAGGACGTCTTCGACCGGTTCAACTGAGATCGGCCGAAGGCCTCGCTCTCCGCCGCGCGATCCGGCGGCGCGCGTCTCCTCGCCGGCCGGCTTGCGGCCCCGCTCGACTTCTATCTTTCCAAGAAGTGGAACATTCACGAAAAATAAAGAGCCGCCGCATAACTTATATCCGATCGTGTAATGCATTGCGGATGATGAGCGCTTGGCAATGGCCTTCAAAGCCGTTTTCAGCAGGGCGAAAGAAGTCTTTAACCATTACTTCTGCGTCCCCCGGAACAATCCTGACCTGACCCTTGCACAGCATCGGTCGCTGTCGCGGCATATTCCGCTGTTCTACATCGTCCTTGTCGCCAACACGGCCGTGGTCGCGGTTACCCATCTCAACATCGCCCCGCCATTTCTGACGATCGTCGTTCCGGTCCTCCTCAGCGGTGTCGTGTTGACCAGGGTCTTTGCCTGGCTGTCGATGCGAAAGGCGGAGGTGACGGCCGACCAGGCGCTGCAGGCATTGCGGCGGACCAACCTGCTGACGATCCCGCTCGCCGGCTTCTTCACGGCCTGGGCACTGGTGCTGCACGGCTATGGCGATGCCTATCACCAGGGCCAGGTGACCTTCTTCGTGGCGATCACGGTCATCGCCTGTATCTTCTCGCTGATGCATCTGAGGTCGGCCGCGCTGTCCGTCGCCCTCGTCGTCAACGTGCCGCTTCTCGTCTTCATGGTGCTGACCGGCGAGCCGACCTTCATCGCCACGGCGATCAACATCGCCATCGTCTCCGTCGCCATGCTGTCGGTGCTGCAGAGCAACTACAACGACTTCGCCCAGCTCACCGTGTCCCGCCAGGCGCTGCTGCTGCAGCAGCGCGAGCTGGAAAAGCGGACCGCCGCGGTGCAGCGGCTCTCAAATCGCAATCTCAGCCTTGCCCGGCTCGACAGCCTCACCGACCTCGGCAACCGGCGCAGCTTCTTTGAGCGCTTCGACCAGATCGTGGAGACCTGCGGCGGCGAGCGCTTCGCCATCGGCATCCTCGACCTCGACAGCTTCAAGCCGATCAACGACCTGCACGGCCATGCCGTCGGCGACCACGTGCTGGTCGAGGTCGGCACGCGGCTCCGGGAGTTCAGCCGCGACGGCGTCGAGATCTTCCGCCTCGGCGGCGACGAATTCGGCTTCATCATGCGCAACACGCGCAAGGTCGACGCCATCGTCGCGTTCGGCGACCGCATCTGCGGGGCCGTCGCCAGGCCGATCGCCCTTCCGACCGGCTATACCAGCATCTCCGCCTCGGTCGGCTGCGCCATCTACCCGCTGGCCGCCACCGACCCGCAACTGCTCTACGAGCGCGCCGACTACGCCCTTTACGAGGCCAAGCGGAACAAGGGCTCGGGCGTCGTCGTCTTTTCCGGCGCCCAGGAACAGGCCCTGACCCGCAAGCACGCCATCGAGCGCGCCCTGGTGTCGTCCAACCTGGAAGACGAGATGTACACGGTCTTCCAGCCGATCGTGGAACTGCGCGGCCGCCGCATCGTCGGCTTCGAGGCGCTCGGCCGCTGGGCCAATCCGCAGCTCGGCGAGATCAGCCCGATGAGCTTCATCCCGCTGGCGGAGCGCACCGGCCAGATCAGCGCCATTTCCCGGATCCTGTTGCGCAAATCCCTGACCGCCCTGAAGGACTGGCCGGAAGACGTCTATGTCTCGGTCAACCTGTCGGCCCACGACATCGCCAATTCGGAGAGCATCCTGCGCCTTCTCGGCATCATCAACGAAAGCGGCGCCGACCCGGAACGGATCGATTTCGAGATCACCGAAACGGCGATCGTGCAGGATTTCGAGCAGGCCAAGACCGCCCTCAACATGCTGCGCAATCTCGGCGCCAACGTCGCGCTGGACGATTTCGGCACCGGCTATTCCAGCCTCAGCTACATCCACCGCCTGCCGTTCAACAAGATCAAGGTCGACCGCAGCTTCGTCGCCGAGATCGAAAGCTCCGGCAGCAGCTTCAAGATCGTCAAGTCGCTCCTGATGCTGTGCAATGACATGGGCCTGAAGGCCATCGCCGAGGGCGTGGAGACGGCCGACCAGCTCCGGGTGCTGCGCCAGCTCGGCTGCAACAAGGTCCAGGGCTACTATTTCTCTAGGCCGATGCCGGCCGGCGATGTGCTGCCGTTCCTCGACAGCTTCGATGCCCATGAGGCGATCGAGGCCGCCAATCCGGAACTCAAGCGGCAGTCGGCCTGACCACCGCCCGAAACCTCACGCCGCCCGCTCGGTCTCCCCGTCGACGATCCGCACCACGTCGGCCATGATGTCGGTGAGCTGGAAGTCCTTCGGCGTATAGACGTTGGCAACCCCCATCGCCTTCAGGGACGCGGCGTCCTCTGGCGGAATGATGCCGCCGACCACGACCGGCACGTCGTCGAGGCCGTTCTTGCGCATCCGCTCCATGACGTCGCGCACCAGAGCGAGATGCGAGCCGGAGAGGATCGACAGACCGACCACGTGGACGCTTTCCTCAAGCGCCGCATTGACGATCTCCGCCGGGGTCAGCCGGATGCCCTCATAGACTACTTCCATGCCGCAGTCGCGGGCCCGGACCGCGATCTGTTCGGCACCGTTGGAATGGCCGTCGAGGCCCGGCTTGCCGACCAGGAACTTCAGCCGCCGGCCGAGCTTGTCGGAAACCGCGTCGACCGCCTTGCGCACATCGGCAAGATTGGCGCCGTCGCTGCGCGCGCCCTGGCCGACGCCGGTCGGCGCCCGGTATTCGCCGAACACCTCACGCAGGGTTTCGCCCCATTCGCCGGTGGTGACCCCGACCTTGGCGCAGGCGATGGACGCCTCCATGACGTTGCGGCCTTCCCGCGCCGCCGACGCCAGTTCGGCGAGCGCCTCCACCACCTTGTCGGTGTCGCGCTCCCGGCGCCAGGATTCCAACCGTGCGACCGCGTCGCGCTCGACCGCCTCGGCGACCGTCAGCACCGAGCCTTCGCCGGTGGTCAGCGGCGAGGGCTCCGTTTCCGTCCACTTGTTGACGCCGACAACGATGGAGTCCCCGGCCTCGATGGCCGCGAGCCGCGCGGTGTTCGATTCCACGAGCTGGCGCTTCATGTAGCTGGTCTCGATGGCCGCGACCGCGCCGCCCATCTGGTCGATGCGCTCCAGCTCGGCCCGCGCCTCCTCCTTCAAGGATTCGACCCGCGCCTCGATCTCCCGGCTGCCGTCGAAGATGTCGGCATATTCCAGAAGGTCGGTCTCATAGGCCATGATCTGCTGCATCCTCAGCGACCATTGCTGGTCCCAGGGCCGCGGCAGGCCGAGCGCCTCGTTCCAGGCCGGAAGCTGCACGGCGCGCGCCCGCGCCTTCTTCGACAGCACGACGGCGAGCATTTCCACGAGGATGCGGTAGACGTTGTTTTCCGGCTGCTGCTCGGTAAGGCCGAGCGAGTTGACCTGGACGCCGTAGCGGAAGCGCCGGTATTTCTCGTCCTCAATGCCGTAGCGCTCGCGGCAGATCTCGTCCCACAGATCGACGAACGCCCGCATCTTGCACATCTCGGTGATGAACCGCATGCCGGCATTGACGAAGAACGAGATACGCCCGACGGCCTTGGGGAAATCCTCTTCCGGAATGGCGCCCGTCGCCTTCACCGTGTCCAGCACCGCGATCGCGGTCGACAGCGCAAAGGCGAGCTCCTGCACCGGCGTCGCCCCGGCCTCCTGCAGGTGGTAGGAGCAGACGTTCATCGGGTTCCATTTCGGCATTTCCCGATAGGTCCAGGCGATCACGTCCGTCGTCACCCGCATGGAGGGTTGCGGCGGGAACACGTAGGTGCCGCGGGAGAGATACTCCTTGACGATGTCGTTCTGGGTGGTGCCGGCAAGAAGGCTGCGGTCGGCGCCCTGCTCGTCGGCGACCGCCGCATAGAGCGCCAGCAGCCACGGCGCCGTCGCATTGATCGTCATGGAGGTGTTCATGCGCTCCAGCGGAATATCCTGGAACAGGGTCCGCATGTCGCCGAGATGGGCGACCGGCACGCCGACCTTGCCGACCTCGCCCCTGGCCAGCGCATGGTCCGGGTCGTAGCCGGTCTGCGTCGGCAGGTCGAAGGCGATGGACAGGCCCGTCTGACCCTTCGCCAGGTTGCTCCGGTAGAGCCTGTTGGAATCCTCGGCCGTGGAATGGCCTGCATAGGTCCTAAAAATCCAGGGCCGGTCACGTTCGCCGGTTGCCTCACTCATCGCGTCCACCCGTCTTGGTCTTTGGTGCTTGTTCTTTGGTGTTTTTCGGTCAAAGGCCCGTCAAACACGGATCATAGAGGGATAGAGCGTGCAGTGCAGCACGTCATTTGACAATTTGTCGGAGAACAGCGAAGGCCGGATCGGGCGCGGCAGTCAGGACCGGATGACGCGGCGCAGGACCAGCGGCAGGAGGATCATCGCCAGCGCGCCGGCGCTCGCCGTACCGATCCACAGCGGGATGGACTCCGCGTTGATCCGGATCGGCAGCCAGTGCCGGACGATCGCCTTGTCGAGCAGGAAGATCGCCGCCGACGCCCCGGCAAACGCCAGCACCGCATTGCCGATCATGCCGAAGCCGAGGCCGCCCAGAATGCTGTCGGTAATCCAGCCGATCGCCACGGATGCGACGAACAACAGGATGACGAGGGTGATGTAGTCGCCGGACGAAAAGCTGTCGAGCACGGGGGCGCTGCGCCTTCAACGCGGGGTTCGGACACCCGCAGATGCTGACAGCAAGACTTTAAGAAAGTGCCAAAACGGACAGCCGGCGGCAAAGCCGCCCATTGGAGAATAGTCAAATTGAAAAGCCGGAACGCCGCGGGAATGATGGCCGCAACCGGCCGCGCCGCCGGCACTCCGGAAGGCTTTCCGGCGGCTGCGACGCGCGGTTGCAAAGAAGAGCGCTTGAAACGCGCCGGCCACGCGATATGCTGCGTTGCACAACCCGGGCCGGCAACAAGAACAACCAGGGGAGACGACCCATGCCCTCCATTGCGGAGACCAATATTCCCGAGGCGGCGACCAGGCGAGAAAAGAAAGACCTCTACGAACTGGGCGAGATTCCGCCGCTCGGACATGTGCCGAAGAACATGTATGGCTGGGTGATCCGGCGCGAGCGCCACGGCCCGCCCGAAGAGGCCATGCAGCTCGAGGTCGTGCCGACCTGGGAGATCGACAGCCACGACGTGCTGGTCCTGGTGATGGCCGCCGGCGTCAACTACAACGGCATCTGGGCCGGGCTCGGCGTGCCGGTATCGCCCTTCGACGGCCACAAGGCGCCGTACCACATTGCCGGCTCCGATGCCTCCGGCATCGTCTGGGCCGTCGGCGACAAGGTCACGCGCTGGAAGGTCGGCGACGAGGTCGTCATCCACTGCAACCAGGACAATGGCGACGACGAGGAATGCAATGGCGGCGACCCGATGTTCTCGCCGAGCCAGCGCATCTGGGGCTACGAGACGCCCGACGGATCCTTCTCCCAGTTCACCCGCGTCCAGGCCCAGCAGCTCATGCCGCGCCCGCAGCACCTGACCTGGGAGGAATCGGCCTGCTACACGCTGACGCTGGCGACCGCCTACCGGATGCTGTTCGGCCACCATCCGCACGAACTGAAGCCCGGCCAGAACGTCCTCGTCTGGGGCGCCTCGGGCGGCCTCGGCTCCTACGCCATCCAGCTCATCAACACCGCCGGCGGCAACGCCATCGGCGTCATTTCCGACGAGGACAAGCGTGACTTCGTCATGCAGCTCGGCGCCAAGGGCGTGATCAACCGCAAGGACTTCTCCTGCTGGGGCCAGTTGCCGACGGTCAACTCGCCCGAATACGCCGAATGGTTCAAGGAAGTGCGCAAGTTCGGCAAGGCGATCTGGGACATCACCGGCAAGGGCAACAACGTCGATATCGTCTTCGAGCACCCCGGCGAGGCGACCTTCCCGGTCTCCACCTTCGTCTGCAAGAAGGGCGGCATGGTGGTGATCTGCGCCGGCACCTCCGGCTTCAACTGCACCTTCGACGTGCGCTACATGTGGATGCACCAGAAGCGCCTGCAGGGCTCCCACTTCGCCCACCTGAAACAGGCCGCCGCGGCCAACAAGCTGATGATCGAGCGCCGGCTCGATCCCTACATGTCCGAGGTCTTCCCCTGGGAGCAGATCCCCAAGGCCCACACCAAGATGTGGAAGAACCAGCACGCCCCCGGCAACATGGCGGTGCTGGTCAACGCGCCGAAGACGGGCCTGCGCACCTACGAGGACGTGCTGGAAGCCTGCGAGTCGTAAGGCGGCAAGATAGTACCGGGCGTTGCGGTCGACGCGACGCCCGGCGCCATTCCCGCCGGCAGCGGGCGGGCCCCGCCCGCACGATCCGGCGTGTATCAGCGCGCCGGTTTCCCTTCCCTCTTTCCCCGAACGCCGATAGAAGATGGGCTCGCCGTCCCGCCGTTGCGGGGCGGTGCCTTTCGCCATGACGACCCGCGGGAGAACGCGTGACACATCCGGGGACCGACGCCACCGACACCGCACCGCCGACCGGCCGCGGCCGTGCCGCCAGGGCGATCGCGCTGGCCGCCGCCCTTGCCGCAGGCCTTGTCCTGGCGGCAGCTCCCGTCCATGCGCAGCAATCCGGCGATGCCGCGACGGTTCCGGTAGAAAGCAAGGCCGCCCCCGCCGCGTCGCAGACGCCGGATCAATCGGCGCCGGACAAGGCAACACGCGACACGCCGCCTCCGGCCGACGCCGTGGTGCAGCCGAGGGCGCGCCCCCTCGACATGCCGATCGACCACCGCGAAGACCGGAACGGCGGCAACGGGGACAGCGCGAAGAGTGGCCCGGCCGATGCCGGCCCGGCATCACAAGGCACGCCGCCCCCCTCCGGCAACAGCCGGGGTGCCGACGCGCCCGACGCTGAGAACGCCCCGGAAAACGCATCGGCGAACCCGCCCGAGGCCGCGCCGGCCGACGCCGCCGAAGGCGAGGCCGAGGCCGAGCTGCGCACCACCACGCCCCTCGCCATTCCGATGGCCGAGGTCCGCAAGAAGCTGGAAGCCTGGGAACGCAACCTCAACCAGATGACGGCCGCGCTGCAGCGCGAGGGCCTGACCAACCGGGACCTCAACGAGTTGCAGGGCAATCTGGAGGTGCTCCGGCTCGACACCCTGCAGACCCAGAAGTCGATCAGCCCGGCGGTCGATGCCCTCAATGCCCGCATCCAGCAGCTTGCCCCGGCCGAGGACGAAACGGTCGAGTCCAAGGAGGTCAAGGACACCCGGACCGAGCTGGAGAAGGAACGCGCCCAGCTCGAAGGCCTCGTCAAGCAGATCGGCGTCGCGACACTGCGCGCCGAGGAACTGGTCGCCGCCGTCAACGACCGCAAGCGGACCCTCTTTGCCCGCCGCCTGTTCGAGCGCGAGCGCAGCATTGCCGACCCGACGCTCTGGCTCAACGCCTTCAACGACCTGCCGGCGGCGCTCGGCAGCCTCGCGCTCCTGGCGGTCGACTGGTGGGGGCTCCTGAAGGCGCAGATCGGCGAGATCGCCGGTATCGTGCTGATCGCCATGGGCGGCCTTATCCTGGCGCTGGTCGCCTTCTTCCACCGCCTGCTGCTGCGCAAGTCGAAACGCATGGCGCTGACCGAGGAGCCGCCGCTCCTGAAAAAGGTGTGGGCGGCGCTGGTCGTCATGCTGGTCAACATGATGCTGCCGCTGCTCGGCGTCGGCGTCTTTTTCGGCATCATCGAGGTGATCGGCGCCTCGCCGGACCGGATCGACAACTTCTCGTGGACGATCATCTTCACCGTCCTGACCCTGTCCGCCACCCACGGCCTGACCCGCGCCATCCTGGCGCCCGGCCGACCGAACTGGCGCATGGTGCCGCTGACCGACGGCGCCGTCGACCGGCTGATCATCCTGATCTTTTCCATCGCCCTGATGCTGGCGGCCAACGTGCTGCTCGACGGCATCGCCCGCAATCTCTTTGCACCGATCTCGCTGACGCTGCTCGTCCATGGCAGCTTCGCCGTCGTCTACCACCTGCTGATCCTGTCCAGCGTCAGGATCGTCGCCCGCGGGCGCATTGCCTCCGGCGCCGACGAGCAGGCGAGCCCGGGGCGGTTCTGGTCCTGGTTCATCCCGCTGGTCACGCTCGCCTCGATCGCCGGCCTCGTCGGCACCGTGCTCGGCTTCATCGCCTTCGGCTGGTTCGTCGCCATCCAGATCATCTGGACGGTCACCGTGCTGTCGCTCCTGCACCTGCTCCTGATCTTCGTCGACGAGACCCTGACGACGGGACTGAGGAACGCGGCGGCGGCCCGCATCGAAGCCGGCGACAGTCTCGTCTCCCAGGCCCGCAGCGAACAGGTCGGCGTCATCCTGTCCGGCCTCTTCCGGATCATCCTGATGGGCCTTGCCGCGGTCCTGATCCTGACGCCCTGGGGCGTCCAGTCGACCAAGCTGCTCGGCTCCCTGGAGGCGTTGTTCTTCGGCATCAAGGTCGGCGACGTCACGTTCTCGCTGTCCGCCGTCCTGATCGCGCTCGGCATCTTCCTTGTCGGCTACGCCTTCACCCGCTCGATCCAGAGCTGGATGGAGAACCGCCTGCTGCCGAGCACCAGCCTCGACATCGGCCTGAAGACCTCGATCAAGACCGCGGTCGGCTATGTCGGCGTCATCATCGCCGGCATGATCGCCTTTTCCTATATCGGCCTCGATTTACAGAACATCGCCATCGTCGCCGGCGCGCTCTCCGTCGGCATCGGCTTCGGCCTGCAGTCGATCGTCAACAACTTCGTCTCCGGCCTGATCCTTCTGGCCGAACGGCCGATCAAGGTCGGCGACTGGATCGTCGTCGGCTCCGAACAGGGCTTCGTCAAGCGCATCAACGTGCGCGCCACGGAGATCGAGACCTTCGACCGCGCCGCCGTCATCGTGCCGAACTCCGATCTCATCTCCGGTGTCGTCAAGAACTGGATGCACAACGACGTCACCGGCCGCATCATCGTGCCCGTCGGCGTCGCCTATGGCAGCGATCCCGACGAGGTGCGCGAGATCCTGATGGAATGCGCCCGCGACGAGAAGATGATCCTCGCCTATCCGGCGCCGAGCGTGTTCTTCATGGATTTCGGCGACAGCTCGCTGAATTTCGAGCTGCGCTGCTACGTCTCCGACGTCGGCTACCTGCTCGGCACCGCCAGCGACCTGCGCTTCAAGATCTACCGACGCTTCGCCGAAGCCGGCGTCGAGATTCCGTTCCCGCAGCGCGACATCAACCTGCGCGATATGGACCGGCTGGAAAAACTGATGGACAAGCGCAAGGCCGGACGCGCCAGGCCGAAGACGGCGGAGCCCCCGCGCGACGACCGGCCGAGCTATGCCGACATCGATCCGAACGATGCGGATGGAGATGATTAACCATGGCCGTGGTAGGACCGTCGGCGGGGCAAAAGGAACAGGGACACGATTTATGCCTGAACGGCTTTTTCCGGCGCTGACGCGGCGCCGCCTTGCGGCAGCCTTCATCGCCGCCGCGCTCGGCCTTGGCGCCTGCACGGGGCCGGAGACGGTCTCGCCAATGTACCGCGAGCTCGACCGGCCCGGCGTCGACCTCGGCAACGACGTCGTCATCTACGAGGTCGTCAACTCCTACCGCGCCCGCAACGGCCTGAGGCCGCTCACCGCCGATCCCGTGCTGAACCGGCTGGCGAAAGAGCAGGCCGAGGCGATGGCCGAAAAGGCCGACGTCCGCATCGCCCTGACGGCGGACCGCAAGATCGACAAGCGCCTCGACGACGCCGGCTACGCCCACAAGGCCGCGGCGGAGAACGTCTCCGCCGGCTACCGCACGATCGCCGAGGCGTTTTCCGGCTGGCGCTCGTCGAAACAGCACGACGCGGTGCTGCGCCATCCGACCGCAACCAGAATGGGTGTTGCAACCGCCTACGTGCCGGGCAACAAATACCGGGTGTTCTGGAGCCTCATCGTCGCCGAGCCCGCGGATTGATGCCTCGTAGGAAGATCTCGATCTGTCAGACTTGATCTAACATTCCTTTGGCGGTTCAATTTGTTTGATCTCGTCGGGCGAAGTCAGTTGTTTTTGCTCTTCTTTTTTGGCATTTCCGATTAGGCGCGCTATCGAGTCGACCCATTTCCTAAGCGGTTCGAGCTTTTCACCGATTTCACCTCCCAGTGATGCGGTCGCTAGCATGAAATCAGCGACGACCTCATATCGAGTTCGTACTCTTTCAATCTCAATCTCAAGGTTATGTATTTTCTTAAAAATCGCATCTTTCTTGTTTTCTTCAATTTTTGAATCACGAATTAACGTCTTAATTTTCGATACATAATTTATGATTTCAGATCTTGTTTCGATATCAATTTGTACAGAATATTTTTTATTTCCTCGCCTCTTAATTTTCAGATGAAGCAATAATGCACCTACAGATGATAGAAAATCGTCGAAATTTTGTATGTGGTATTCAATATTGGAATCGGGATTAATATAGCGCAAAGACCCTTTAAGCTCTAGGGTATTCAAAGATGTCATAATAGAAGTTATATAATAGTTTTTAAGCCTTCTATCAACAAGGTTCACACTTCTATTTTGTAAAATTAACTCATTACGAAACTCTTTTTCCAATAAAATGAATGCTTGAGCTGGATCATCCGGCAATTCAGCAAGAAATTCATCGGACAACATGGAATCTGCCTCTCCAATGGGATCTCGACATGACCCGAAACCCACTTTGATTCTATATGGGCTCAATCGTTTAGAATGACCAACGTGGCTACTCCAATAAGATGGTAAGCCGCAGAATACCATTTCAAACACTAGGTAAAACCCATGCTGCCGCAGGCAACCGACTATGACGCCTTAAGGGCCGCGTTCCGCTGGCAGGTGCCGGAGCGCTACAACATCGCCCTTGACGCCTGCGACCGCTGGGCCGTGCGCGATCCGGACCGCACGGCGATCATCCACGTCGCCCACGACGACAGCGTCACCGACGTCTCGTTCCGGTATCTGGCGGAAAGCTCCAACAGGCTCGCCAACGCGCTCGCCGCCCACGGCATCGGCCGCGGCGACCGGGTCGGCATCCTGTTGCCGCAGATGCCGGAGACGGCGATCGCCCATTTCGCCATCTACAAGCGCGCGGCCGTCGCCGTGCCGCTCGCCGCCCTATTCGGCGTCGACGCGCTGCGCTACCGGCTCGGCGATTCCGGCGCCAAGGCGCTGGTGACCGATGCTTCGGGCGTCGAAAAGATCGCCGCGCTCGCCGACGAGTTGGAAAACCTCACCCTTGTCATCTCCGTAGACGGACCGGCAAGCGCCGGGCGCATCCCCGTCGTCGGCCTTGCCGACCTCCTGGAAAAGGCAAACGACATCGCCGACGTCGCCGACACCGGCCCCGACGATCCGGCGATGATGATCTACACCTCCGGCACCACGGGGCCGCCGAAGGGCGCGCTGCACGGCCACCGCGTCCTCCTCGGCCATCTGCCGGGCGTGGAGATGCCGCACGAGTTTCTGCCCCGGGCCGGCGACCGGCTCTGGACGCCGGCCGACTGGGCCTGGGCCGGCGGGCTCCTCAACGTCCTGTTGCCGGCGTTGCATTTCGGCGTCCCGGTGCTGTGCCACGCCTTTGAGGGTTTCGACCCGGAACGGGCATTCCGGCTGATGGCCGAGCACCGGGTCAAGAACGCCTTCATCCCGCCGACGGCCCTGAAGCTGCTGCGCGCCGTCGACGATCCCAACGCCCGCCACGACCTTGACCTCAGGACCATCGGCTCCGGCGGCGAATCCCTCGGCCGCGAGGTCTATGAGTGGGGCCGGGAGGTCCTCGGCCTGACCATCAACGAGTTCTACGGCCAGACCGAGTGCAACCTTGTGCTTTCCTCCTGCGCCGCCATCGGCGTAACCAGGATCGGCGCCATCGGCAAGCCGGTGCCGGGCCACGACGTCGCCGTCATCAACGCCACCGGCGAGGCGGCGCCCCGCGGCACCCTCGGCCAGATAGCCGTCGCCCGACCCGACCCGGTAATGTTCCTCACCTACTGGAACAATCCGCAAGCGACGGAGGAGAAATTCGTCGGCGACTGGATGCTGACCGGCGACCAGGGGATCATGGACGAGGACGGCTACGTCCATTTCGTCGGCCGCGACGACGACGTCATCACCTCGTCCGGCTACCGCATCGGCCCTGGCGAGATCGAGGACTGCCTGATCAGCCACCCGGCCGTCAAACTCGCTGCCGCCGTCGGCAAGCCCGATCCGGTGCGCACGGAAATCGTCAAGGCCTACGTGGTGCTGGCGCCGGGCGAGACACCGAGCGAGGAACTCGCCGACGCCATCCGCGACCACGTCCGCACCCGGCTCTCCGCCCACGAATATCCCCGCGAGGTCGCCTTCGTGACCGAAATGCCGCTCACCACCACCGGCAAGGTCATCCGCCGGACGTTTCGCGAAGAGGCACGGAAGGAAGCGGCGGCGAATGAGGGCAGCCGATAAGCCGCGCTGGATTGCCGCGTCGGCCTTCCCAGGCTCGCGTCACGCGCCGCTCCCCGTCCTTTGGACCCTCGCAATGACGTTGGGATTATTACGAAAATCGTCATTGCGAGCGGAGCGGAGCAATCCAGAAGCCACTGCGGTTCGGCGAACTCAAACGCCTGTCCGAAACCCTACCCCCGCTTCAACCGGTCCCGCACCGTCCCCGCCAGCCGCTTGGCGAGCGTCCGTGAGCGCTGGTAGGCGTCCGCTTCAGCCGCCGCCAGCCGGAACCGCGTGCGCGAGGCTCCCGCCGGGACCAGCAGCGTACCGATGGTGCGCCGCTCGTGCCAGATGTGGTCGACAATGGGATGGCCGGCATCGGCGAGGGAATCGATGCGGTTGACGTAAACGTCATCAAGGACTGCCTCGGTCAGGCCGAGGAGCGCCAGGAAGCCGGGCGATTGAGCCGCGAACGCCATGTCGTGCGCCATCTTCCAGGTGAAGACGTCGCCGCCGTCGACCAGCGAGACGACGATGCCGACGGGCCGACCGTCGATCCGGTAGGCGTCGATCCTGACGCCGCCGATTTCGGCAAGTCCCGCGATCGCCTCCTGCGCGAACGTCGTGATCCTGGCATCGCAGGCGAGTGCCGTGCCCCTGTCCCCCTTCCAGCCGGCCGCTTCGAGCCGAAGGAAGTCCGCAAAGGCAGAGGCGACGGCACCGGGCTCCGTGGCCGTCGTGAAGGTGACGACGCCATGGCGGGCGAGCCGGCGCAGGAACCGCCGCTCGTTGCGCCGCCGGCAGGGCGACAGCACCGTCTGGCGGTAGGCCTCGGCGGACAGCGGGCTTTCCAGAAGCGCGCGCCGGTGGACATTGAGGGAAACGGGCACCGCCCCCAGCACCGGCGCATGGCGCCGCAGCGCCGTGCCGACGGGCCCGTCGAGGCTGAGCTCCGGAAAGGCAAGGGCGCCGCCGGAGCCGGGCGCGAGCAGGGCCGCAACGGCGGCATCCACCGCGTCCCGGTCGATGAGCGGCGTGCCGAGCGGCGCGTAGGGATGCGTCCAGACGGACGAGGACGCACCGAAAACGCCGAAGCCGAGCGAGCCGCGAACGACCGGGGCGAGCCCGAGCAGCCGTCCGGTGCGATCCCACACCCGGCGCACGGCGATCCCCTTCGGCTGAAGCGCCGCAATCGCCGGCAGCAGGAACTCCGGCCGGAAGAACGGATTAGGCTCCGCCGCCCGGTCGGCAAGCTCGTGCCAAGCGGCGCGGTCCGCGGCGGCGGCCGCGACCGGCACCGTCTCGCAGGCAAAAGGCTGTGGACCGGGTGCGGAGTCGCCAAGGATCGGCCTGTCAGGAATGCAATCCATTGGCCTACTCCGCAGCCGGAGCCGGCTTCGGCCGGGCAAAGACAAAAACGTTGAGGCCGAGCTTGCGCCTGGTGACGGAATAGAGCGCCAGCGACTCGCCGATGAGCGCCAGGCTCATGGCCGCCGCCGCGCCTTGCGCGCCGAAGGGCGGGATGAGGATCAGGCAGAGCATCAGATTGGCGGCGAAGGTGCCGGCATAGATGACGGCCGCGGCGTTCTGGTGGCCGGCCATAGTGAGAAGCGATTCCACCGGCCCAAGGGCGGCGCGGGCGACCACCCCGGCGGTGAGGATGACGAGAGCGGGATAGCCCGCGGCAAAACCGGCGCCGAACAGCGACAGCACGAACTCGCCGAAGGCGACCAGCAGGAGCGCGAAGGCGAGCGACGGCCAGAACGTCCACTTGACCGAATCGGCGACGAAGCTCGCAAGGCCGTCATGGTCGCCGGAATGGAAGAATTTCGAATAGCGGTGGGCCGCGCCGGCGCGGACCGCGTAATAGACGAAATGGACGAGGGCGAGGGTCTTGGTGGCCGCGAAATAGACGGCAACCTCCTCGGGCGAGCGGAACTGGCCAAGGATGACGATGTCGGTGCCGGTCAGGAGCACGAAGAAGCCGTCGACGAGGAGGATCGGCAGGGAGATCCTGAGCCAGTCGCCGAGCGCAAAGCGCCGCGCGCCGGCGGCAACCACGCCCGCAAGCCGCCGATCGAGCCGCAGCCACTGGATGACAGCCGTGACGTAGGTGGCGCCGATGGCGGCAAGGCACACATTGGCGGCATCGAGGGGGATGCCGGCGCCATCCATGGCCAGCACGACGGCAAGGATCAAGAGCGGGCGCCAGATATAGATCGGCGAAAGGGCCAGGTCGGTCCAGGAATAGGCCCGGCAGATGCCCTCCTGCACCTCCGTCAGAGTGAAGAGCGGCAGGCAGACGAGGGCAAGGTAGATCGGCAGCACATAGTGGCTGGCAACGAGGTCGCCGAGGAGAAAGACGCCGAGGGCGCCGAAGCCGGCAATGGCCGTTGCCGCGACGAGACCGACGAGGCGGCTGCCGAGGATGATCCCGCGCAGGTCGTCGAGCCGGCCCGTTTCCTGGTACTCCGGGATCAGCCGGATGACCGAGGTGGCAAAGCCGAGATGGACCATGGAGCCGAGGATCGTCACCCAGGTCCAGACGACGACGAAGATGCCGTATTCGAAGCCGCCAAGAAACCGGGCGAGCACGATCTGCGAGCCATAGGCGATGACGGCGCCGACGATGCGGATGGCAAAGGCAAAGGCCGCCATGCGCTGGGCGCCGGCGTGCTCGTCGGTGCCGGTGAGGATGTCCTCAAGGCGGGCAAGGAGGGGCTCTGCCCGGCGCGACAGGCGCGGCGGCAAAAGGCTGAGGCCGGTCTTGATCCGCAGTGCCCGCAAGGAGCGCTCCCCATCGTCAGGCACGGCGCCGAGGCGGCAATCCGGCCAGATGCGAAAGTGTCGCAGGCAAGGCTTAAGATTCCGTGCGCCGATGCTCCGAATCGCCGAGGATGGGGCCAGCGGTTGGATTTCGCCGGCAATTGCATGCATTTAATAATTTGCATGCAGTGTATTCACTCGGTTTTAAGACGATTTATTTCAATACGTTAGGATTGTCGGTCTTGAAGGAGACGGTGACCTGCCGACGGAACGGCCCCACGCCACCGCCTTTTCAGGACCCGCATGTATCCAATTTATACTTGTGAAACCGGGCATCCCCATAGGCCGTTTCGCCGACCCGCCAGGCGCCGAGACGGCGAAGGCCCGCGAGGTTTTTCCGCGACGGCGACAGCAGGAAGGTGACGAACGGAATGCGCGGGTCCGACCGGGCAAAGGCGAGGGCGAGGCGGGTGATCCGCATGCCGAGACCGAAATGCTCCGGCCTCAGGACGAGCCCGAAATCCCACTCCGCGCCTTCCTTCTGGAAGCCGCCCCAGCCGGCGTAGCGCTCGCCGGCAAAGATCGCCCAATGGCCGAGGCCGTCGCGGCGCCAGGCGGCCTCCTTCATGGCAACGAAGGCTTCTGCGGCAGCCCGGTCCCAGCGGCCCGGATCGAGGGGCATATGTGCGGTGACGCGGGGATCGGACATATGCGCCGCGATCTCCTCGGGCGCCACTTCGCTGAGGCGTCCGAAGCGGATGTCGGGATCGTTGGTCATCGGCAAAGCCGCAGCGCGGCCGTAGCGCCTACTTCGTTTCGTCCATCGCCGCGGTGATCAGCGCCTTGGCGTCGGGCGAATCCCATTCGGCGATGCCGTGGAGGACGCCGATCTCGCAGCCCTTCTTGTCGACCAGCAGCGTCGTCGGCATGCCGATGGCCCGGCCGCGCTTCTTCAGCTCCTCGAAGATCTGGGATGACGGGTCAGCGTAGAAGGCGAGGTTTTCGACCCCGATCTGCTCGTAGAACTGCCGCGCCCGCTCCGGGTTGCGCCGGTCGATATTGACCGCGACCACGTCGAAATCGCCGCCGCCCATCGCCTCTTGCAGGGCATCGAGCGTCGGCATCTCCTTGCGGCAGGGCGCACACCAGGTCGCCCAGAGATTGAGCAGCACCGTCTTGCCGGCAAAATCGGCGACGGTCATCGCCTTGCCGTCGGCGTCGGTAAAGGCGAGGTCGGCAAGGAAGCGGGACTGAGACGTCGGGATGAAACCGGCGACGTCGCCCGTGCGGTAAGGGGTTATCCGCCCGGCGATGGCCTCGGCCGCCTGGCACTGCGGATTGGCGTTGCCATTGCCAGACATGCCCCCGATCCCGTATACCGCCGCCAGCCCCGCGACGATGCCGACCATACCGGCCGCTAGCGCCACCTTCACAAGGCGTGAAACTCCTGCTTTATGGGTCGTCATCTCGCAAAAGATCTCCGGAAAGGATCGATATGAGCAATCGCATGTGGGGAGGCCGGTTTTCCGAGGGCCCCGACGAGATCATGGAAGAGATCAACGCCTCCATCGATTTTGACAAGAAGCTCTACATGCAGGATATCGCCGGCTCCATGGCCCATATCCTGATGCTCGAGGCCAAGGAAATCGTCGGGTCGGAAGATGCGCAGAAGATCCTTCACGGTCTAGACACGATCCTGCGAGAAATCGAGGACGGGAAGTTCCAGTTCTCCCGGGGCCTCGAAGACATCCACATGAACATCGAGGCGCGGCTCGCCGAGCTGATCGGCCCGGCCGCTGGCAGACTGCATACGGCACGCTCCCGCAACGATCAAGTCGCCACCGACTTCCGGCTCTGGGTGCGCGACACCATCGACGTCATCGACGGCCAGATCGCCGAGCTGATGCTGGCGCTGACGGAGAAGGCCCAGGAGCATGCCAACCAGGTAATGCCCGGCTACACCCACCTGCAGACGGCCCAGCCGATCACCCTCGGCCACCATCTGCTCGCCTATGTGGAGATGCTGGCGCGCGACCGCGGCCGCTTCGCCGACGCGCGCAAGCGGCTCAACCAGTGCCCGCTCGGCGCCGCGGCGCTGGCCGGCACCTCGTTTCCCATCGACCGCTACATGACCGCCAAGGCGCTCGGCTTCGACAAGCCCATGTCGAACTCACTGGATGCCGTCTCGGACCGCGATTTCGCGCTGGAATCGCTCGCCGCCGCCGCCGTTGCGGCGACCCACCTGTCGCGGCTGGCCGAGGAGATCGTCATCTGGTGCTCCTCGGAGTTCAACTTCATCAAGCTCTCCGACAAGTTCACCACCGGCTCGTCGATCATGCCGCAGAAGCGCAATCCGGATGCCGCGGAGCTGGTGCGCGCCAAGACCGGCCGGATCAACGGCGCCCTGGTCTCGCTGCTGACGGTGATGAAGGGCCTGCCGCTCGCCTATTCCAAGGACATGCAGGAGGACAAGGAGCAGGTCTTCGACGCCATGGAGACGCTGTCCCTCAGCCTTGCCGCCATGGCCGGCATGATCCGCGATCTCGAGCCGGAAAACCGGTTCATGCGCCGCTCGGCCAATGCCGGCTATTCGACCGCGACCGACCTTGCCGACTGGCTGGTCCGCGAGGCCGGCATGCCGTTCCGCGAGGCGCACCACATCACCGGCCGCGTCGTCGCCGCGGCGGCGGAAAAGAAGGTGTCGCTCGACAAGATGACGCTGGAGGACCTGCAGGCCATCGACGCCCGCTTCACCGACGACATCTTCAACGTCCTGTCGGCGGCGAACTCGGTCAAGAGCAAGACCAGCTACGGCGGCACGTCGCCGCAGAACGTGCGTGTGGCCGCCAAGGAGTGGCTCGCCCTCCTCAACAGGAAGGCCATGAAATTCTCCCAGGAAGACCTGGAAGACGATTGAGCCGCCGGGCCGATCCGCTAAGATCGGCCGCGACAGAACCGGAGCTCCACCCCGTGACCCGCTCGCGCCATGACCGCAACGTGAACCGACATCGCCGCCGCGCCGCCGTGACCGCCGTCATTGCCCTGGCGGCCGCCCTGTCGCTTGCCGGCTGCGGGCGCCGCGGCTCGCTGGAGCCGCCGGCCGACGCCGCCTCGCGCCGCGATCCCGCCGTGCCCATGGTCAAGAACGAAAAGGGCCGCGAAGTCCCGGACCGGCCCTTCTTCCTCGACCCCCTTCTCTAGGGCCGGGTCTCCAAGAACCTCCGGAGAGCCCGCCAGAAAGCCGCCGCCGTGCACCATTTCGCCTATAAGAACGGCACCTTGCATGCCGAGGACGTCGCCATCGGCACCATCGCCGAGGCGATCGGCACGCCGTTCTACTGCTATTCCTCGGCAACGCTGGAACACCACTACGACGTCTTCATGAATGCCTTTGCCGGCATGTCGTGCCTTCTGTGCTACGCCATGAAGGCCAATTCCAACCAGGCCGTGCTGGCAACGCTTGCCGCCAAGGGCGCCGGCGCCGACGTCGTCTCCGAGGGCGAATTGCGCCGCGCGCTCGCCGCCGGCATTCCGGCCGAGAAGATCATGTTCTCCGGCGTCGGCAAGACCGCGGGCGAACTCGCCTTTGCCCTCGATGCCGGCATCCACTGCTTCAACGTGGAATCGGAGCCGGAGCTAGAGCTCCTGTCTGAGATTGCCTCCAGCCGCGGCGTCGAGGCGCCGGTCTCCTTCCGCATCAACCCGGATGTGGACGCCCGCACCCACGCCAAGATCGCCACCGGCAAGGCCGAGACCAAGTTCGGCATTCCCTGGACCCACGCCCGCGAGATCTATGCCCGCGCGGCAACCCTTCCCGGCATCCGCGCCATCGGCATCGACATGCATATCGGCTCCCAGATCACCGAGCTGGAGCCGTTCGCGGCCGCCTTTTCGCGGCTCGGCGACCTCATCGAGACGCTGCGCGCCGACGGCCACACCATTGAACACATCGACCTCGGCGGCGGCCTCGGCATTCCCTATCACGACGGCATGGAGCCGCCGCCCCATCCGGAGCGCTACGCCGAGGTGGTGCGCGCCCATGTCGAGCGGCTCGCCTGCAAGATCGTCTTCGAGCCGGGACGGCTGATCGCCGGCAATGCCGGCATCCTCGTCTCCCGCATCGTCTATGTGAAGCCCGGCGACACAAAGGCCTTCTACATCGTCGATGCGGCCATGAACGACCTCGTCCGGCCGACGCTCTACGAGGCCTATCACAGCATCCGCCCGGTCGATGAGGCCAGCGCCGGCGGCCCGAAGCGGACCGTCGACGTCGTCGGCCCGGTCTGCGAGACCGGCGACTTCCTCGCCAGAGACCGCGAGATGCCGGAGCTTGCCGCCGGCGATCTCGTCGCGATCATGTCGGCCGGCGCCTATGGCGCGGTCCAGGCGACGACCTACAATTCGCGCCTGCTGGTGCCGGAAGTGCTGGTCAGGGGCGGCCGGTTCCATGTCGTGCGCCCGCGCCAGACCTATGAGGAGCTGATCGGGCTCGACAGCGTGCCGGACTGGCTCGCCGAATAGACAACCGCCGCTGGCGCCCGGGGCGGATCACGTCTGTTTGATCGGGGTCTTTCCGAAAATCCCGCCACAAAAGGGACAGATCGATCATCTGTGCTAGATTCTCCTGGGATCGGCTGACCGGCCGCAACGGAGGATCTCGACAGGTGCGAAACGACCGGCAGGACCGCGGGGACGCAGCGGACCGCAACGCCAAGGGCTCCTCCAAAGGCTTCTGGCGGACGGTCCTCGGCACCGGCCTTGAGGACCGCATCGCCGGCGCCGTCTGGCGCGCCCGGGCGGCGCTGTTCTGGGAAGAGGCCTGGCCGCGCCTTGCCCATCTCCTTGCCGTCGTTGCCCTCTTCCTCTCCCTTTCCTGGCTCGGGCTCTGGCTGGTCGTGCCCGACTGGCTGCGCTTTGCCCTTCTCGGCGTCTTTGCCGGCGCCGCCGTCTTCACGCTCTGGCGCCTTGCGCAATTGCGTTGGCCGGACCGGGCCGCCGGCCTGTCCCGCGTCGAACGCCATTCCGGCCTCCTCCACCGCCCGGTCACGGCCGTCACCGACGACCTCGCTTCCGGCAAGCGCGACGCGGCGAGCCGCGCGCTCTGGGAGCTGCACCAGAAGCGCGCCGCAGAGCGCCTGAAGAAGATCGCCGCCGGCCTGCCCGCGCCGAAGCTCTACCGCACCGACCCCTATGCACTCCGGGTCCTCGTCGCCGCCCTCTTCGTCATCGGCTTCAGCGTTGCCGGAACCGACCGCACGGCCCGGCTTTCCGGCGCCTTCACCCCGCCTGCCGAAGAGCCCGGCGCGGGCTACCGGCTCGACGCCTGGATCGATCCGCCGACCTACACCTCCCGGGTGCCGATTTTTCTCACCCGCGAGGAGACGCCGGCCCGCGACCCCGACAAGCCCATCGCCGTGCCGGCCACCAGCCGCTTCGTCGCCCGCATCCAGGGCGAGGGCGACTTCGCCGTCTCCTTCACCGCCGACGGCGAGACCACCGACCTTGCGCCTGCCGGCGACGAGGCCGCACCGTCAGCGTCCGATGCCCCGGCAAGGCCGGCCGAATTCCAGTTCGAACTGACCAGAAACGGCACCATCACCGTGCGCGACGGCGAGACCGAGCGCGCCGCATGGACCTTCGCCGTCGAACCCGACGCCAGGCCCGAGATCAAGCTCACCAAGGACATGGAAACGACCGTCTCGCGGGCGATGAAGCTGACCTACGAGGCCACCGACGACTATGGCGTGGTCGGCGCCGAGGCGACCTTCGCGCCCGCCCCTGACGTCGATGCAAAGGGCGCACAGGCGGTGGGCGACAAGGCCGAGGATACTGCCGCCCGCGAGCCGCTGATTCCGGCGCCGAAATTCCCGCTCGTCCTCTCCCAGCGCGGCGGCCGCAAGGTCGGCGGCGAGACCATCCGCGACCTCACCGCCCATCCCTGGGCCGGCAGCGAAGTCCTGATGACGCTGACCGCCCGCGACGTCGCCGGCCAGACAGGCACCAGCGAACCGGTCCGTATCACCCTGCCTGAGCGTCCCTTCGGCAAGCCGCTCGCCCGCGCCATCGTCGAGCAGCGCCGCATCCTGGCGCTCGACCGCGACAGGCAGGACGAGGTGGTCGACGCCCTCGACGCGCTGATGATCGCCCCGGAGCGCTTCATCGACAGCGCCTCGGTGTTCCTCGGCATGCGCCTCGCCTACCGCCGGCTGGTGTCGGCAAAGACCGACGACGCGTTGCGCGACGTCGTCGACCTGATGTGGACGCTGGCGCTCTCCATCGAGGACGGCGAGGTCTCGCTCGCCATGCGCAAGCTGCGCGAGGCCAAGGAGCGGCTGGAGCAGGCGCTGGAGAACGGCGCCTCGGACGAGGAGATCGCCAAGCTCACCGAAGAGCTGCGCCAGGCCATGAACGAGTTCTTCCAGGCGCTCGCCGAACAGGCAAGGCGCAACCCCCAGGCCATGGCGCCGATGGACCCGAACGCGCGCACCCTCAGCCAGGAAGACATGCAGCGCATGCTCGACCGCATCGAGGAACTGGCGAAGTCCGGCTCAAGGGACAGCGCCCGGCAACTGCTGTCCCAGATGCAGCAGATGATGGAAAACCTGCAGACCGGCCGGATGCAGTCGCCGCAGACCGAGGCCGGCCGCGAAATGGCCGAGATGCTGGAACAGCTCGGCGAGATGATCCGCCGCCAGCGCGAGCTGATGGAACAGACCCACCGCTTCAACCAGGAGCAGCAGGGTGAGGGCGAGCAGCAGGACGGCCAGCAGGGCCAGAACGGCGAGCGCCAGCAGCAGCAGGGACAATTGCAGCAGGGCCAGGGCGACCTGCAGCGCCAGCTTCAGGAAATGATGAAGCGGCTGCAGGAACTCGGCATGCAGCCTGGCCAGCAGCTCGGCGAGGCGGAAGGCTTCATGGGCGATGCCGGGCGCCAGCTCGGCGAAGGCCAGTCCGGCGATGCCGTCGGCAGCCAGGGCAATGCGCTGAACGCGCTGCGCGAAGGCGCCGACCAGATGATCGAGCAGATGATGTCCCAGGGCCGCGGCCAGGGGCCGCGCATGGGCCGCAATCCCAACAACGATCCGCTCGGCCGGCCGCGCCAGACCGATGGTCCGAGCTTCGACGACCGCACCAAGATCCCCGGCGAGATCGACGTCCAGGAGGCGCGCAGGATTCTCGAAGAGCTGCGCCGGCGCCTGTCGGACCCGAACCGGCCGCGCCTGGAGCTCGACTATCTGGAGCGGTTAATTCCCGGCAACTGAGGCCATCTGCGGCGCCGACCCGGCCAGCACCCGGCCGACGGCGGCGCGGATCTCGGCCAGCGAGAACGGCTTGGAGATGACGTCCTCGACCAGTTGGTCGAGCCCGTGCGCCCGCTCGCGCTGGTCGGCAAAGCCGGTCATCAGGAGGATCGGCATCTTCGGCCAGTCCCGCGCCACGTTGAGCGCCAGCGCGATGCCGTCCATCACCGGCATCTTGATGTCGGAGAGGAGGAGGTCGAAGCGGCCGTCCTCGGCCAGGAGCACCTCGCTCGCCTCGCCACCGTCGGAGGTCACGGTCACCGTATGTCCGTCCATCTCAAGGGCACGCGCCACGAAGGCGCGTACCGCATCGTCGTCTTCCGTCAACAGAATACGCGCCATCACCGTTCTCCTTCTCCGGCCTTTCCGGGAGCGGCCGTCTCTGCATTAGGCGGCTCCCGAAGCGCCCCGATATAGGGCAGTTGCCGATAGGCATGACCCATGTCGATGCCGAATCCGAAAATGAACCGGTCCGGGCAGTCGAAGCCGACGAAGTCGGCGGCGATGTCGACCGCCCGCTTGCCGGGCTTGTCCAGAAGGGCAACGACCGCCACCCGCCGCGCCCCGCGCTCCTTGAGCCGGTCGCGGGCGAAGGCAAGGGTGCGCCCCGATTCCAGGATATCGTCGACGATCAGGATGTCCCGGCCGGCAACGTCCGTGTCGATGTCGCGAAGCACCTCGATGCGGCCGCTCGACGTCGTCCCGGCGCCGTAGCTCCTGAGCTGCATGAACTCGATCTCGGGTGCCATGCCCATGCGGTGCATGGCCCGCAACAGATCGGCCGCGAACATGAACGAGCCCTTCAGCACCGCCACGACGAGGAGGTTCTCAAACCCCGTACCGGCGATCTCGCGGGCGAGATCGTCGATCCGCGCCGCGAGCTGCTCTTCGCTGTAGAGGACGTCGATCTGCGGCTCCGTCATCTCTGCGCGGTCCTTCCGATCTGCACGTCGGTGAACCGGACCTGCATGCTCTGTGTCTGCAATGGCGGCTCCGTAAGCCGGCTGGTGAAGGGGATCGTCTCGCCGGCCTGGATGACCGTCTTGTCCGGATCGATGGCCCAGGCGTAGATTTCCTCGCCGCGCTGACCGCGCAGGCCGAAGCGAATCTTCGGCACCGTGCGCTCGCCATAGGAGACGTTTTCGATCGCGCCCTCGACGATGAGGATCGTGGTGCCCTTGTCGAACTCGCGCGAGACGCGGATGTCGCGGAATTCCAGGCCGCGCAGGTTCACCTCGAACCCGATCGCGGCATAGAGCCCGCCGAGATCCGGCACCTTGCGCACGATGTCCTCGCGCTTGACGATGAGGGCGACGATGACCGAGACGACGATGACGAAGGAAATGATGCCGCCGAACTTGCCGAATGTGAGCGCCTTGGCAGCCATCGCCGCGCTCGCCCGGCGCCCCATCTCCCGGCTCCGCTTCAGCCGCGGCCGGCGCCGCGGCTTGGCGAGCGATTCGATGTCGTGCGGCGGCTCTTCCCCGGCGCCCTTTGCCTCGGCCGGCACCGAGACGCCGGCAAACGGCGCACCGTCCGCCCCGTCCGCCGCATCCTCGCCGGCACCCGGATCGTCGTCGGAGGCCTTGGACGCCTCGTCGATGGTCGCCATCAGGGCGGCCATGTCGAGTTCGCCGTCCTCCTCGTCCTCGCCTGCTGCGTCGTCGGCCCCGCCCGGCCCGTCGAACAAGGCGTCGAGACCCGCCTGGTCCATCTCCGCCGAACCGTCCGCCTGCGCCGGTGCGTCGAACAGCGCATCGAGGTCGTCCTGGTTCATCTCCGCCGAATCATCGCCCGCTGCGTCGGGCGCCACGGGTTCGTCGAACAGCGCGTCCAGCGCCGCCTGGTCCATCGGCTCGGAGTCAGCGTCATCTCCCGGCCCGTCGAACAGGGCGTCCAGATCCGCCTGGTTCATCGGTTCTTCCGCGTCCCCTGCCGGAACGTCGTCTTGGGTGGGGGCGGGAACCGGCGGCGCTGTGCGGGCGGCCGGAATCGCGCGGCCTCCGGCCGCAGCGACCTTGGCCTCCGGCACGGCCACCTCGATGGCCTCCGCCTCTTCCCGGTCGACGCGCCAGATCATGCCGCAGCGATTGCAGCGCACGTCGCGTCCGTCCGGGCCGACGGCCTCGTCGGGCAGCGAATATGACGTCGCACAGGTCGGACAGGAAATTTTCATATGCGGACCACCTTGCCGTCGCCGGCCTGAAACCGCAGCCTATCAGACGAATCTTAACATGCCTCACGGCACCCGGTGTCGGCGCAGGACACCGCGCCCGGAAATCGCGGGCGCGTTCCGGCTCCTCAAGTAAACAAAGGAAAACGTTAACGTTAATGAAGCGTTAACATGGCTCGACCAAGTTGGGCCAAATCGCTGAAAAACGACGGGGACGGACGGGGACAGGGCGTTGAGGAGCAATTTGCGTGATCCGGTTTGAAAATGTCGGCCTCAGATACGGGATGGGCGCGGAGGTGCTGCGCGACGTCACCTTCCATATCGCGCCGAAATCCCTGCAGTTCCTGACCGGGCCGTCGGGCGCCGGCAAGACCAGCCTGATCCGGCTGATGTTCCTGGCGCTGCGCCCGACCCGCGGCCTGATCACCATGTTCGGCCGCGACACCGCGCGCATCCCCAAGAGCGACCTGCCGGCGCTGCGCCGCCGCATCGGCGTCGTCTTCCAGGACTTCCGGCTCCTGGAGCACCTGACCACCTACGAGAACGTCGCCCTGCCGCTCCGGGTCACCGGCGTCGACGAGGCGAAATACCGCTCCGACGTGGTCGAACTCTTGAAATGGGTCGGGCTCGGCGACCGCATGCACGTGCTGCCGCCGGTGCTCTCGGGCGGCGAGAAGCAGCGCGCGGCGATTGCCCGCGCCCTCATCGCCCAGCCGGAGATCCTGCTTGCCGACGAGCCGACCGGCAATGTCGACCCGCCGCTCGCCCGCCGGCTGCTGCGCCTTTTCACCGAGCTCAACAAGCTCGGCACGTCGGTGGTCATCGCCACCCACGACATCAACCTGATGAACCAGGTCGATGCCCGCCGCATCGTCCTCCATGACGGACGGCTGGATATCTATGACTGACGCCGAGGACAGCGCCCGCGAAGAGGCGGCCACGCCAGAGCCGGAGAAAAAGAGCACCGGCCCCGCGCCCAGGCGGCGCGGCATGCGCGAGCGCGTGAAGAAAAAGAAGCGGGCGCCGGAATTCCGCGATGCGGCCCCGATCGTGCCGCCGGCGACCGTTGCCGGCAACGCGCTCGCCATCGTCATCGCCATCATGAGCTTCCTGGCCTGCCTCACCATCGGCGCCGTGACCGTCGTGCACGACGCCTCACGCGACTGGCAGGGCGATATCGCCCGCGAGGTCACGGTCCAGATCCGCCCGGTCGACGGCGTCGACATGACCTCGCAGATCGAAAAGGCGATCGCGATCGCGGAAGGCACCCCCGGCATCGCCACGGCCCACGCGCTCTCCGACAAGGAGACCAAGGCGCTCCTGGAGCCCTGGCTCGGCGCCGGGCTCGACCTCGACGCCCTGCCGGTGCCGCGCCTCGTGCGCGTCGAACTCGGCGATCCCGTCGGCGCCGACATCCCCGGCCTCAAGAAGGCAATCGCCGACAGCGTCCCCGGCGGCAGCCTCGACGACCATTCCGCCTGGACGCGGCAACTGACGGCAATGGCCCAGACCATGGTCATCGGCGGCTTCGTCATTCTCGGCCTCGTGCTGACGGCGATGGTCCTCAGCGTCGTCTTCGCCACCCGCGCCGCCATGGCCGGCAACCGCGACGTCATCGAGGTGCTCCACCTCGTCGGCGCCGAGGACGGCTTCATCGCCGGCGAGTTCCAGCGCCATTTCCTCCTCCTCGGCCTGAAGGGCGGGGCGGCCGGCGGCGCCGCGGCCATCGTCACCTTCGCCGCCGTGACCCTCGCCCGCCGCCAGGCACCCGGCACGGCCGCCTTCGACCAGCTCGAGGCGCTGCTCGGCCAGACCGGCATCGGCGCCCTCGGCTATGTCGCAGCGCTCGGCGTCGTCTTCGTCGTCGCCATCCTCACAGCGCTCACCTCGCGGCTGGCGGTGCGGCGCACGCTTGGCGCCATGGAGTGATCGAAAAGCCGCAAGAATGCAGGGGCCTCGCCGATGTCGCAGTGGAGAAACCCCGAATTGGTCTTGTGGACGCCGTTCGATCGCCGCAATTTAAGGCAATGCTGAACACATGGACGTTGACGTTATGAGCGCGACGCCCGACCGCCGGACAAACTCCTTCGACGACGCCGGCGGCGCGGCTGCGGCGGACCGGCGCGACCCCTCCCGACGGTCGCTCACGACACTGGCGATTCGCCTGTCGCTGGTCGTTGCCGTCTTCTGCGCGGTTTTCTTCGTCGGCGGCTTCCTGCATTTCGCCACCTCCGTCTCCCGCACCGCCCCCGTCGTCGTCGGCAAGGCCGATGCCATCGTGGTGCTCACCGGCGGCGCCCACCGCATCGACGGCGCCCTTGCCCTCTTGGAAGACGGACGCGCGCAGCGCCTCCTCATCTCCGGCGTCCACCCGAACAACACCCATGCCAGCCTCGCCCGCCAGTCAAAGCGCCGGGCCGCCCTCTTTGCCTGCTGCGTCGACCTCGACAAGAAGGCGGAGAACACCATCGGCAACGCCGAACAGACCGGCCGCTGGGTGCGCCAGTACGGCTTCCATTCGCTGATCGTCGTCACCAGCGCCTACCACATGCCGCGCTCCATGGCCGAGCTGCGCAACGCGCTGCCGGCCGATGTGGAGCTGAAGCCCTATCCGGTGGTGCACGAGAACCTGCCGCTGGAGCAGTGGTATGCCCGCTGGGGCACCGCCAAGCTGCTGCTCAACGAATACGTCAAGTACGTGGCCGCACGGCTGCGCCTCAGCATGGACCTCGACGAGGTCGTCCCGGCCCGCATCGCCGGCTGCAACACCTGCGCCGACCGGCGCGACATCTGATCCTGACGCACGGACACAACTGCGGTGCCGCGAAGGTTCCCCGCGGCGCGCAGATGCGCTAGAGCATCGGACCGAAACCGGGGCGGCGTCAGCGACCAGCGGGTCTTGCCGCCGATCCCCTTGCTGCCGGCCGGCCGGAAGTCGCCATGCTCGTTCTCAGGTCCCTGCTCTTCAACATCGCGTTCTACGCCTTCGTTTCCGTGGCGCTGGTCCTGATCCTGCCGGTGTTCGTGCTGCCGCGGCGCTGGGGCTGGAACGCGGTCCGGTTCTGGGGCATCGCCAATCTCTGGATGCTTCGCCACATCGCCGGCGTGACCGTCGAAATCCGCGGCCGCGAGCACATCAAGACGGGCGGTTATCTCGTCGCTTCGAAGCACCAGTCGGCCTGGGAGACCTTCGCGCTCGTCCCGCTGTTCGACGACCCGACCTTCATCCTGAAGCGCGAGCTCATGCACATCCCGTTCTTCGGCTGGTACGCGGCCCGCTTCCGGATGCTGCCGATCGACCGCGGCCGCGGCTCGGCCGTCCTGCCGGCGCTGACGGAGCGCACGAAGAAGGCCGTCGACGAAGGCCGGCAGGTCATCATCTTTCCCGAAGGCACCCGCCGGCCGGCCGGCGCCGCGCCCGCCTACAAGTTCGGCGTCGCCCATCTCTACGCAAATGTCGGCTGCGAATGCCTGCCGATCGCCCTGAATTCCGGCCTTTACTGGCCGCGGCGCACGTTCCTGCGCTATCCGGGGACGATCATCGTGGAGATCCTGCCGCCGATCCCGCCCGGCCTGTCGGCATCGCAGTTTCACAGGACGCTGAAGGCCGGGATCGAGGCGGCGAGCACGCGACTGATCGAGGAAGCCGCCGCGAGCGAAACGCCGCCGCCGCTGGCGCAAATCGCCGAAAATTCCAAGAAATGACCGGTGCGCCCACCGACGATTGAGGGAATGGCGGCCCGTCTTTACGAGACCGAAGAGTATCGTTTTCTCCAAAAAGGTTAGGCGAGCGAAAATTCAGGTCTTCTCAAGGCTCGCCGGATACAGTCTTTCTAAAGACGCGAAAATAAACATAGGAGTAATAGATCCAATTCCGACTCTATCCGACAGATAAATAAAATACTTGCAGTAAGAAAGTAATTCAGTTATCCAATAGAGATTCTTCGTGACAATGAGTGCAAGTTTCCCGTCCGGCATGCAGCCAACGGAGATGATGCCATGGAGACCGAAGCACCTGTCAAATGCCTGCGTTCAGAGGCGTCGCACATCGCAGACGTTCTCGGCCACAGCGACCGCTATCAGTACTGGGTCGGCGCGTCCGGAAAACGCTATCTGTTCACCACCATGCCGGTCGCGATCATAAGCGATTTTCAAACGGCCGTCGTGCTGACGACCCATCCGGACGACAGCCGCGAGACGAGCTGGATCGGCACGGCCGCCGAATTCCTCGCCGAGTCGGCAAGCCTCGGCCAGCCGAAGCGCGCCTATGTCCATCTTCTGTCGCCGACGCGGGCCGCACGCCAGGCCGTCATCGACGACCTGCACGCCGCGCTGCCGAATTGAAGGATACGCTCTGCACCCCTCCGGCGCTCAGCCGGCGAGCGCATCGGCGATCGCCGTCAGGCGGTGATCGCGGATGGACAGCTCCTCCAGGTGCCGTGCCGTGTTGACCACATATTCCACGTTCGGCCCCGACTGGCCCTTGCCGTGGCGGACGATCTCGATGACCTCGTCCTCCGGCAGGACGCCGGCATATTGCTCGTGGTCGCGGTCGACCACATAGGCGATCGCCCGGGTCGCGCGGCCGCTGCCGTCTTCCAGCACCACACGCCGGATGCTTTCCTTGTAGACCATGGTGACCTGTTCGCGGGCGCGCAGATAGGCGAGGGTCTCGTCGCGCTTGCCCGCCGCAACGCGGAACGCCATGCCGATGCACGAGCCCCCGCGGTCGAGGCCGAGCACGAGGCCGGGGCGTTCCGGCGTGCCGCGGTGGACGTGGGAATAGACGCAGAGCGCGCGATGCACGCCGGCGATCCGCGCCGGCGCCGCCTCGACATGGTCGAACCCCGGCCGCCACATCAGCGATCCATAGCCGAAAACCCAGAAATCCTGCATGCATCCGTCCCGATTCTGTTCGCCCGCTTGCGCCGCGCCGCAGACGGCAAGACATAGAGGCGGGTGCGGCCGAAGGAAAGGGCGGGCGGGACAGGCGTGCCGCGATATGCCAAAAAAGGGCCGGCATGGCGGTTTACCGATCCGAATCGCCGAACCGACCCGGCGTCGCCCCCCGGCGCCCTTTCCCGGAGCAGTCCTTGACCGAAGCGCCCCGCCGCAGCCGTTCCACCAGGATCTTCGTCCTTGCCGTTGCCGGCGTGATCGCCGTCATCGCCGCCTGGAGCGCGGCGTGGTGGTACATCGCCGATACCGCGGAAACCGTCATCGACCGGACGCTCGCCGATCTGCGGCGCGGCGGCACGGTCGTTGCCTGCGGCGGGCGCGAGATCGGCGGCTGGCCGTTCCGCCTCGAGGTGCGCTGCGCGCCGCTGCGGCTGAAGACGCCGGACGGGTTCGCTCTCAAGGTCGCCGCCGCCCGTGCCGTCGCCCTTGTCTACAATCCCCGCCACATCATCGTGGAGACCGACGCGCCGGCCGAGATCGATGCGGGCGGGCGGGCGCCGGGCGCGATCGCCTGGAGCCTCGGCCATGCCAGCGTGGTCATCGGCGACAACGGCCCGCGGGAATTGTCCGTCGCGCTGGAGGACCCGCGGGTCAGCGGCTTCGGTCCGCTCGGCCTGAAAGACGTCGCCGCGACAAACGCCCAGTTCCATATGCGCGAGGCGCCGGACCGGCCAGGCACCCTCGACGTCGCGCTCTCGGTCTCCGACCTCGTGGAATCCCCTGTGCCGCTCGGCGCGCCCATCGGCGCCGGCCTTGAGGCGCGCCTGCCGGCAAACGTCATGGCAAATGCCTCCCGGCCCGTCACCCTTGCCGCGCCCTCGCCGGACGGCCCGGCCCTCGACATCACCCGCGCCCATCTTGAGGCGGAGACCGCCCGGCTGGCGCTCGACGGGCATCTCACCCTGAACGCCGCCGGCGCGCCGGAGGGCACGCTCGATCTGGAAGTGACCGACGCCAGCCGCGTGACCGCGATCCTCCGGCGCCTCGTTCCCGCCGACCCGGCAAAGCTGGAAAGCATCGAGGGCGCCATCACCGGCTTCGGCCGCAAGACCGAGGTGGACGGAAAGACCGTCCACGTGCTGCCGATCCGGATCCGCAACGGCCAGGCATCGCTGGGCCTCATCCCGCTCTTCCGCCTGCCGTCGATTGGGGGTTGATCGCCGTTCAAATCAGCCAAGATCGTCATTGCGAGCGAGCGAAGCGAGCGCGGCAATCCAGGGCCGTACGCTCCGAGCAGGCTGCCCTGAATCGCCGCGTCGGCCTGCCGGCCTCCTCGCGACGACGCCTGCGGGTTTGGTTTCGACGCCCCGACCGACCAAGCGGCTCTATCCGCTTCGCCAATGCAACTCTCTCCCGTCACCCGGGCGTGACCCGGGGCCTATTGCCCCCGTCAACACGGTATGCCGATTGCCGAGGAGATCGGGCATGAACGCGCATCGATGCCGGGAAAGGACCCGTCACGGGCTACGGCGTTGAGAGGGGCAATGGGTCCCGGGTCTGCGCTTCGCTTCGCCCGGGATGACGACTGAGGGTGACGCGAAGGCAATCGAAGCCGTCAGGCTTCGCAAGGCCGAACGGCCGCCGGTGCCCATGCGCCGCCCCCGCGGAGGCCAGTGAGCGAATGCGAACGCGCGGCCGTGAGCGAAAAGAAATCCCTCGTGAGCGAAGTGGGTCTGCCGTGAGACAAAACTAACTATCTACCGAGAAGCCCGTCAGTTTCGCGTTCGGCGTGAAGCGGTCGTCGGCGACGGCGGTGATCCAGCGGGCCGCCTTGGCGAAGCCGCCGAAGGTGAAGAGGTGGATGCCGGCAATGCGGCTGTCGGCGTCGCTGAGCATCGCCGCAACGAGGCCGGAGATGACGTCGTCCGGGGCCCGCTCGCCGGCGAGCTTGGTCAGCTTCAGGCCGGCCTTGGCGGCGAACCCGGCAGACGCCTTGACGCCGCAAAGGGCGGCAAACTTCAGGAGGGTTGCGGGCTTCGTCGGCCCGGCAAGGCCGACCCGGATCGGCAGTTCGTTGCCGGCCGCGCGCATCTCGCGCTCCCAGGCAACGATCGCCTTGGCCGAGAAGGAAAACTGCGTGACGACCTCGACCACGGTGCCGGTCTCGCGCGCCCAGACGTTCTTTTCCAGAAGGAAGTCGCGGGCGGTCGCGACCGGAATGTCCGGGTTCGGCTCCGGATGGCCGGCAACGAAGACGCGGGAGATGTCGTGGCGCTCCAGAAGGCCGCTCTCAAGCACGTCGAGACTGGAGCGGAACGGCCCGGAGGCCTTGGCCGGATCGCCGGCGATCACCAGCACGTCCTCAACGCCCGCGGTCTCGCGGAAGCGGGAGAGCGCATCGTCGAGCTCGCCATAGCTGGAGAGCCGCCGCGCCGCGATATGCGGCACCGGCCGCATGCCGTCCTGGGCGAGCCGGGCGACGAGGGCGACATTGTCGGCAAGCGCGGTGCCCGGCAGCACCGGCACGAAGACCGGGCTCTTTTCCGGCAGCACCTCGTTGAAGAAGGCGATCTTGGCGGCGGCGACCGGCGCGATTTCCAGCGAGAAATTCTCAGCCAGGCGGCGGATGACGTCGCGGGAGGTCTCGGTGGCCGGCCGAACGGCGGGGGCGGCAGCAACCGTCTCGTCGACGACGGTTCCGGTGGGCGTGAAATGCGCGTTCATGGCCGGTCTCCCCTTAAGGGTTGGCGTTTGCCCGTCACCGCGACAAGGTGCGCGATCCCCGAACGGTACGGGCATTTTCCGGCCCGACATATTCTCGTTGCGACGCTTTTGCGACATTGTGAGGCATTGCCTTCTCCGCGGGCAAAAATTTTTGCGCCGTGCCGTCGCGGCAGCGCCGGGTATTCACGTTTGAGCAACTTAAATGAACGACCGCACGCCCGCGGCGGCCCCAAAAACTGTTCCCAGTGACGCCCTCAGCGGCGACGCCGACGGCCCCGCTCGCGCTCCGCGCCGGGCTCAGTCGGCGGCGCCACCAGCGGCCCGATGCGGGCGACGATGTCGTCCTGGCTCGGGCGTCTGTCGCGCACATGGTCGTCGATTGCCGAGCGCATTGCCGCCAGGTGCTCCGGCGAGGTGCCGCAGCAGCCGCCGATGATCCGCGCGCCGGAGTCGATCGCGAGCCGCGCATAGTCGGCCATCAGGTCCGGCGTGCCGGTATAGACGACGGCATCACCCTGGATCTTCGGGATGCCGCAATTGGCCTTGGCGATGACCACCGGGACGGCGTTGTCCACAGCCCCCTCCGGCGTCATGCCGAGGACGGCGACGAGGAGGTCCGAGGCGCCGACGCCGCAATTGGCGCCGAAGCCGGCCGGCGCCTTCGGCAGGTGGGCGGCGAGATCGGCAAGGCCGGAAGGCGACAGGCCCATCATGGTCTTGCCGGCGGTATCGAAGCTCGCCGTGACCGTGAAGGGCAGATCGCTGCGGCTCGCGGCCTCGGCAGCCGCCTTCATTTCCTCCGGCGCCGACATGGTCTCGATCCACAGGATATCCACACCGCCGTCCACAAGTCCGGCGATCTGTTCGGAAAACGCCTCGACCGCGCCCTCATAGGTGAGCGCACCGAGCGGGACCAGCAGTTCGCCCGTCGGGCCGATCGAGCCGCCGACGAGCACGGCACGCCCAGCAGCGTCCGCCTCGGCCCGGGCGAGCTGTGCCGCGACCCGGTTCAGCTCCACGACCCGGCCTTCCAGCCCGTGCAGCTTCAGCCGGTGCCGGTTGGCCCCAAACGTGTTGGTGAGGATGATGTCGGCGCCGGCCTCGACAAAGGCCCTGTGCAGCGCGCGGACCTTGTCCGGCTGCTCCAGGTTCCAGACCTCCGGCGCTTCGCCGGATGCGAGCCCCATGTCGAAGAAGTTCGTGCCCGTCGCCCCGTCGGCAAGGAGCACGCCTTTGTCGGCGAGAAGGTCCTGAAGCGTCATCTTGTCTTCGCCCGCAGCCGCTTCCGTCGTCACGCCCTCAGCCTCTCATTGTCGGGATCGAACGGGCTTTCCGGGATCACCGTCGCCTTGTGCATCTCGCCGAGGATCTTGATCTCAAGCTCCGTGCCGACGTCCGACAGCGCCGGCGGCACCATGGCGAGCGCCAGGCTCTTGCCGACCCGCCAGCCGTAGCCGCCGGAGGTCGCCCGACCGACGAGTTCGCCGTTCTGATAAATCGGCTCGGAGCCGCGCGCGTCCGCGTCCGTGATGCCGTCGACCTCCATCGTCACGAACTGCCACTTGAAGCCCTTCTCCTTCCAGGCGGCGAGCGCGTCGCGGCCGATGAAGTCGACGTTCTTGTCGAGCCGCACGAACCGGTCGAGGCCCGATTCCAGCGCCGCATATTCGATGGAGAGCTCCCGCGGGATGAGGCGGTAGGATTTCTCCAGCCGCATGGAATCCATCGCCCTTATGCCGAACGGCTTGATGCCGAATTCCGCGCCGGCCTCCATCAGGAGGTCGAAGATGGTGGTCTGCATCTCGATCGGATGGTGCAGCTCCCAACCGAGCTCGCCGACGAAGTTGACCCGGAGCGCATGGGCCTGGGCAGGACCCACATTGATGAAGCGGCCGGACAGCCAGGGGAAGGCCGCGTTGGAAAGGTCCTGATCGGTGAGTTTTTGCAGCACGTCGCGCGACTTCGGCCCGGCAAGCACGAGAACGCCATACTGCGTCGTCACCTTCTGCAGCCTGACGCTTCCGTCAGATGGAAGGGCTTTTTCCAGATAGTCGTAGTCGTGGCGCTCGAAGGCGCCGGCCGAGACCAGATAGAAGTCCCGCGGGCTCCGGCGGTAGATGGTGAACTCGGACCGCACGCCACCGTTCTTCGTCAGCATGTGGCAGAGATTGACCCGGCCGACCTTTTTCGGCACCCGGTTGGCGACGAGCCCTTCCAGCCAGTCTTCCGCGCCCGGGCCGGAGACCTCGAACTTGGCGAAGGCCGACATGTCGAGGAGGCCGACCTTTGTCGAAACGTGCCGGCACTCGTTGCCCACATGCTCGAAATAATTGGAGCGCCGGAAAGACCACTTCTCCCGGACCTTGCCGGTCTCGTCGGCCGGCGCGTGGTTGTGGTTGGTGAGGACGTCGTCGACCTCCAGCTCGCCCGCCGGCACTTCGAGATCGGCAGGCGCGAACCAGTTCGGCCGCTCCCAGCCATAGACGGAGCCGAAGACGGCGCCGAGCGCCTTCATCCGGTCATAGCAGGGCGCCCGCTTCAGGGGCCGCGCCGCCTGGCGCTCCTCGTCCGGATAGTGGACGGTGAAGACGTTGGCGTAGGCCTCCTCGTTCTTGGCCCGGAGGTAGCCGCGCGAGGCATAGGGCCCGAAGCGGCGCGGGTCGACGCCCATCATGTCGATGGAGGGCTCGCCCTCGGCGATCCACTCGGCAAGCTGCCAGCCGGCGCCGCCGGCCGCCGTGATGCCGAAGGAATGGCCCTCGTTGATCCAGAAATTCTTCAAATCCCAGGCCGGCCCGACCATCGGCGAGCCGTCCGGCGTATAGCAGATGGCGCCGTTATAGACCTCCTTGACGCCGACCTCGCCGAAGGCCGGCACCCGCTCCATCGCCGTCTCGATATGCGGGGCGAGGCGGTCGAGGTCTTCCTGGAAGAGCTCGTATTCGCAGTCCTTGGCCGGACCGTCCACATAGCAGCAGGGCGCGCCGACCTCGTAGGGACCGAGCAGCAGGCCGCCATTCTCCTCGCGCATGTACCAGGAGGAGTCCGACTCGCGCAGGACGCCCATTTCCGGCAGCCCGGCCTTCTGGCGCGCGACGATCTCCGGATGCGGCTCCGTAACGATGAACTGGTGTTCCACCGGAATGACGGGAATGTCGAGACCGACCATCTCGCCGGTCTTGCGGGCGAAGTTGCCGGTCGCCGAGACGACGTGTTCGCAGGTGATGTCGCCCTTGTCGGTGGAGACCACCCATTCCCCGTTCGCCTTCTGGGCGATGCCGGTGACGGTGGTAAAGCGGTTGATCTCGCCGCCGCCGGCCCGCGCCCCGCGGGCGAGCGCCTGGGTCAGGTCCGCCGGCTGGATATAGCCGTCATCCGGATGCTGGATCGCGCCGAGGAGCCCGTCGATCTCGCAGAGCGGCCAGATTTCCTTGACCTCTTGCGGCGTCAGGAACTTCACGTCGATGCCGATGGTCTCGGCGACGCCGGCATAGAGGTTGTACTCGTCCATACGATCCTTGGTACGGGCGAGCCGGATGTTGGAGACCTTCTTGAAGCCGACATTGAGGCCGGTCTCTTCCTCAAGCTGGTCGTAGAGCTTGACGGAGTATTTGTGGATCTGGCCGACCGCGTAGCTCATGTTGAACAGCGGCAACAGGCCGGCGGCGTGCCAGGTCGAGCCGGAGGTCAGCTCCCGCCGCTCGATCAGGACGGCATCGGTGATGCCTTTCTTGACCAGATGATAGAGCGTTGCGACGCCGACGACGCCGCCACCGATCACAACCACCCGCGCATGCGTCTTCATGCCGACCGCTCCCCTGTTTTCTGGCGCCCCGCGCCGAGCCACGGGACGCTGCGGCGGCCGCTATCTGCGCCCGCCGCCCACTGTCCGAAAGGTGCCCTAGCATTGCAATCGAGCGGCTTTCGAAGGTGGCTTGAATGCGACCTTGGACCCGTCTCAGGCGACATGGGCAAGCCGGTATCGACAGGGAGCGCCAACGCCCGTCTTTCCATGGCCGGCGAACTGATCTACATCGGCAGCCATGGCGCCACCCCTTCTGACCCTGCAGGACATCCACCTGACCTTCGGCGGCACGCCGCTGTTCGAAGGCGCGGAGCTTTCCGTCTTCGAGCGCGACCGGCTGTGCCTCGTCGGCCGCAACGGCTCGGGCAAGTCGACGCTGTTGAAGATCGCCGCCGGCATCGTGGAAGCCGATTCCGGCGAGCGCTTCGTCAAGCCCGGCGTGACCGTGCGCTACCTGGAACAGGAGCCGGACCTCTCCGCCTATGCAACGGTTGCCGACTACGCCGGCTCCGGGCTCGACGCCGGCTCCGACCCGCACCGGGTGACCTATCTGCTGGAGCACCTGGGCCTCGACGGCGCGGGCGACCCGAAGACCCTCTCCGGCGGCGAGATGCGCCGCGCCGCGCTGGTCCGTGCGCTGGCGCCGGAGCCGGATATCCTCCTTCTCGACGAGCCCACCAACCACCTCGACCTGCCGGCCATCGAATGGCTGGAGGACGAGCTGAAGCGCGAGCGCTCCGCCGTCGTGCTCATCAGCCACGACCGGCGGTTCCTGGAAAACCTTTCCCGGCGCACCTGCTGGATCGACCGCGGCACGGCCCGCACCCTGGAGCGCGGCTTTGCCGAGTTCGAGCCCTGGCGCGACGAGATGCTGGAGGAGGAGGAGCGCGACCGCCACAAGCTGGAGCGCAAGATCCACCGCGAGAACCAGTGGGTGATCCACGGCGTCTCCGGCCGGCGCAAGCGCAACCAGAAGCGCCTCGCTGACCTCCACGAGCTGCGCGAGGAAAAGCGCCGGCTGACCGCCCGCGGCCGCGACGCCCGCGACACCGTGGAGATGACGGCCGCCGAGGCGAAAAGCTCCGGCAAGCAGGTGGTCGAAGCCAAGAACATCTCAAAGAGCTGGGACGGCACCCCGGCAATCAGCGATTTTTCCATCAAGATCGACCGCGGCGACCGCATCGGCATCATCGGCCCGAACGGCGCCGGCAAGACGACGCTTCTCAGGCTCCTCACCGGCGATCTGGAGCCGGACGAGGGCACCATCCGCTTCGGCACACGGCTTGAGGTCGTCACCCTCGACCAGAAGCGCGAGAGCCTTCCGCCGACCACCTCCCTGCGCGATGCGCTGACCGACGGCGGCGGCGACATGGTGATGGTCGGCGACACCCAGCGCCACGTCGTCAGCTACATGAAGGATTTTCTGTTCCGCCCGGAACAGATCGGCACGCCCATCGAGGCGCTGTCCGGCGGCGAGCGCGGCCGGCTGATGCTCGCCCGCGCCTTTGCCCGGCCGTCGAACCTCCTGGTCCTCGACGAGCCGACCAACGACCTCGACCTTGAAACCCTCGACCTGTTGCAGGAGCTGCTCGCCGACTATTCCGGCACGGTCTTCCTGGTCAGCCACGACCGCGACTTCCTCGACCGCATCGTCACCTCCGTCGTCGCCGTGGAAGGCGGCGGCGCCTCGACGCTCTATCCCGGCGGCTACGGCTATGTGGAGCGCACGATCAGGGAGCGCGAGGCGGAAGCGGCGAAGGCGGCGTCCGCAAGCGCCAAGGGGCCGGAAAAGGACAAGCCCGGCGAGGCCGCGAAGGCCCAGTCAAAGTCCGCAGAAAAACGTCGGCTCTCCTTCAAGGAGCAATACGCCCTCGACACCCTGCCCGGTGAGATCGCAGCGCTGGAGAAAAAGATCGCGGCCGAGCAGAAGCGCCTGGAAGACCCCGGCCTCTACGACCGCGACCCGGAAGGCTTCGCCAGGACCGCCGACGCCCTTGCCAAGCTGCAGGGAGAACTCGCCGAAAAGGAAGAAGCCTGGCTGGAACTGGAAGTGCTGCGCGAGGAAATAGAAGGAGCGTAAGCCGGCCTCGTGCGCACCCGTCAGGACGCGACGGCCTCCTGGCGCAGCGGCATCCGCCGCGCCCGCTCCACGTCCTCCGGCGGCACGGGGCGCGAGAACAGATAGCCCTGCGCCTCGTCGCAGCCGGCCGAGCGCAGCATGTCGAGCTGGCCCCGTGTCTCCACGCCTTCGGCGACGATCTCGCGCCCGAGATTGTGGCCCATGGCGATGATCGCCGAGACGATCGCCTGGCTGTCCCGGTCGGTGAGGATGTCGCGCACGAAGGACCGGTCGACCTTGATGACGTCGACGGGGAAATGCTTCAGGTAGTTCATCGACGAATAGGCGATGCCGAAATCGTCGATCGACAGCTTGAAGCCCATGCCGCGCAGCGCCCGCAGGATCTCCGTGGAGCGCTCCGGGTCGACCATCAGCCAGCTTTCGGTGATCTCCAGCTCAAGGTCGGACGGATCGACCCCGGTCTTGCCGATGATCTCGGCCACCGTGGTGACGAACTCCGGATCGGTGAGCTGGCGCCCGGAAATGTTGACCGAGACCCGGCCGAAGGAATAGCCGAGGCGGCGCCATTCGGTGATCTGCCGGCACACTTCGGCGAGCATCCAGCGGCCGATCTCCACGATCAGGCCGGTTTCCTCCGCCACCGGGATGAACTGGGCCGGACTGACCAGCACGCCGTCGTCGAGCTGCCAGCGGATCAGCGCCTCGTAGCCGGTGAGGCGGCCGTCCTCCACCGCGTGCTTGCTCTGGTAGTGGGCGCGGAACTGGTGTTTCGACACGGCCTTGCGCAACAGCTTGGTGAGCGCCACCTGCCGCTCGGCCTGCTCGCAGAGTTCGGTGCGGTAGAACTCCGTGCGCCGGTGCGGGTTCGCCTTGGCCGCGGCGAGGGCGAAATCGGCGCTGCGGATGATCGCCTGGGAATCGGTGCCATCGCGCGGATAGATGGCGATGCCCATGCTGGCGGAAATCGTCGTCTGCTCGCCGTCGAGCATGAACGGCGTGCCGATCAGGTCGAGGAGCGCCCGGGCGCGGATGGCGAGCGGCTGCTCGGCGCAGTTGGGGTCCTGCGGCACCCGGCAGATGATGGCGAACTCGTCGCCGCTGAGCCGGGCCGCGAAATAGTGGTCGGAGGGCAGCGTCTGCAGCCGGTCGGCGACGGCCTTCAGCAGCCGGTCGCCGGTCATGTGGCCGTAGCTTTCGTTGATCGCCTTGAACTTGTCGAGGTTGAGCATCATCAGCGCGAAACAGGTCTCGGCGTTGCGCGCGCCGGCGATCGTCTGGCTGAGCTTTTCGCTGAAGAACAGGCGGTTCGGCAGCTCCGTCGTCTGGTCGTAATGGGCGAGGCGGTTGATCCGCTGCTCGGCGAACTTCTCCTCGGAGATGTCGGTGAAGATGCTGACGAAGTGCAGGATGCGCCCGCTCGCCGGGTCGCGCACCGCGGTGATCGTACGCCGTTCGCCGAACAGGCCGCCGGCCTTGTTCAGGCTCCACAGGTCGCCCTCCCACCGGCCTTCCTCCTCGGCAACCCGCATCAGCTCCAGATAGAAGGCCTCGTCGTGCCGATCGCAGGCGAGGATCCGCGCGTGCTTGCCGATCACTTCCTCCGCCTCGTAGCCGGTGATCTTGGTGAAGGCGCGGTTGACCTTGCGGATCTCCCAGTCGGCGCTGAAGATCATGATGCCTTCATGGCTGTTCTCAAAGACGCTGGCCGAGAGCTCGATTTCCTGCTCGATGCGCTGGCGCTCCAGTTCCAGCGCAATCCGGTTGGCGAACAGCCCGAGCACGGAATCGGTCCAAGGATGCCGCACCATGGGCTTGCGGCCGAGCACCGCCACCAGCCCCATCACCTCGCCGTCGGCGGTGACCAGCGGCGCGCCGAAATAGCTTTCGACGCCCATTTCCGCCAACAGGTGGTCGGCCGGATAGAGCCCCTGCACGCTGCGCTCGATGAACACATTGTCGGAGTTGAGAACGTCCTCGCAGGGCGTTCCGGCAAGTTCATAGGTGACGTTCCTGCTGCCGCGGCCGCCGGTAACTACCGCCACGGTCTTGATGGCGGTCTCCGTCGCGTCGGTGAAGACCCCGCAAAAAGCGAACTCGGCCGAGTAGGCGGCGGCGAGGTTGCGCAGGCATTCCTCGAAGAAGTGCTTGGGGCGGGTGACCGGCGAGCAGGCGGCGGCAAGCGCGGCGAGCGCCGTCTGCATACAGCCGTCGGCAGCCTCCCTGCGGCCGGCGCCCGCAATGACCGCAAACCGATGGACGGGTGTCTTTTGTCGGGGGACGCGCACGGAACGCTTCATGACCTACTCCGCCGTACCGACATCGCTTGAGGCGACGACAACACTCCAACTCCCCAATCCCGGCACTGGTCCGGAGTTGCCGAAAGATGGAAAACCTATCCGTTGAATATTAACAATTGGCTGAAAAATATCGATAAACGTCGGTTGGCTTGGTTTATTGATGGTATACAGCGGCCCCTCGATAATTAAAATCCAAACGAATTTGTTGAGTATTCGAAAGCACGCGAAGTCCTGACTCAGCTTCGAGCTAAAACTGGAATCAATTTGCGAGAATTATTTATCCTGCATGAAATTATTCTATCTTCTCCAAGGACAATTTAGCTCTTTTTGAAAAGAGCTCGGAGACATCGAAAAGAAGAAACCGGGAAGATATTCATAAAAAAAGAGCGGCAATGCGGTTCCGATCGAACGCATTCCGCTCCGAAAAACGCGGCGTCTGCTGCCGTAAGGCGATCGACCCCGCCCGATGGCGAGACCGGATGTCTAAAGATGCCGGATGCCGCGATTGCGCGGTCTTTCAGTGGCCGTTCCCGGCTACGATCCGGCGCCTTCGATCGTCAACGATCCTGAAACATGCCCGCGTTCGATCCACGCACCATGCTTCGGTTGTCTGCTCTTGCGCGTCTCCCTGTCCCGAAACCGGTGCCCGGTTTCGGCAGGCACGCCCTAGAGAAGCTGCAGGTTGTCGGCGGATTTCTTGCCGTTGCGGCCCTGGACCAGCTCGTAGGAAATCTTCTGGTTTTCGTCGAGGCCGGGAAGTCCGGCGCGCTCCACGGCAGTGATGTGCACAAAGGCGTCCGGGCCACCCTCGTCCGGCTTGATGAAGCCGTAGCCCTTGTCGCGATTAAACCACTTTACCGTTCCGGTCGGCATGTTCGTTCGTCCTTGAAGTCAGTTGATGGATGGATCGCTGGCCGGAACTATCGAGCGGGCGACACGCGTCGCCTGGAGTCGGGCGCAGATAAGTCGTCAGGGATCCGGGAAGAGCACAGCGCGTCGATTAATCCTCAGCAAGATCGCGCAAATGCGCCGTGGTGCTGGCCGGAACCGACACCGCCAACCCGTGCATATCAATTATTTTTTCGTTTGAGTTCAATGCAGTAGTAGAGCGTTTCAGTATTTTCACCAGCGTATCCAATATAGCGGCTTGGCGAGATTATGTCTACTGGCCAATTGCCGGCGCCCCGTCGCTACACCTGCCCCGGACAGTAACGCGGCCGCACGCGCGCACCTCTTGCCGGGACCTCAGCTCCATTCCGGCGGCGGCAGCACGTGATAGGCGTCGCGCAAGGCCTCGGACCATTGCCGCGAGATCTTCTGGAAATAGGCGTTGTCGTCCTCGATCCGCACCTGGCGGAAGATCTTCAGGCCGTCCTTGCGGTAAAGTACCAGGTCGAGCGGAAAGCCGACGGAAAGGTTCGAGCGCACCGTGGAATCCATCGACAGCAGCGCCAGCTTGACGCCGTCCTCCAGGGTCGTCTCACCATAGTCGAGGGCCCGGTCGAGGATCGGCTTGCCGTATTTGTGCTCGCCGATCTGCAGGAAGGGGGTATCCGGCGCGGCGTTGATGAAGTTTCCGGCGGCATAGATCTGGAACAGCCGCATGGTCCGGCCCTTGAGCTGGCCGCCGAGCAGGAACGAGGCGGCAAAGGGCGTGTCCTGGGCGCGCATCGCCTCGGCATCGTAGTCGTGCACCTGGCGGATCGCGCGGCCGACCAGCCGTGCCGCCTCGAACAGGCTCGGCACGTTGGAGAGCGTTGCCCGCGGCCCGTGCGGGTCCTCCGGGTCGGGAATGCCTTCGGAGACCAGATTGACCACCGACTGGGTGATGGCGAGGTTGCCGGCGGTCATCAGGACGATGGTCCGCTCGCCCGGCTCCTCCCAGACGAAGGTCTTGGAATAGGTGGAAACGTTGTCGACGCCCGCATTGGTGCGGGTGTCCGCCAGCATCACCAGGCCGTCCTTCAGCAACAGCCCGACGCAATAGGTCATTGCCCGAAGCCCTCTCTCACCTGCCGGGCCTCAAGGGCCGCGGCATGCTAGTGTGCAGCTATCCTATTGTGCACTTATCCTATTGTGCACTGGCCCCGGTCTGGGCGACGCGCACCACCACCGACATGGTTTCCTCGCCGCCGCCGCGCCGGACGCCCCGCACGGGCGCTGCCTCGCGGTAGTCGAGGCCGACCCCGAGCCGGACATAGTATTCGGTCGGGCAGACCCGGTTGGCGACGTCGAAGCCGACCCAGCCGAGATCCGGCACCAGGGCCTCGGCCCAGGCATGCGCCGCATCGCCGTCATCGCCCGTATCGTTGCTCAGCAGATAGCCGGAAACGTAGCGGGCGGGAATACCGAGCGTGCGCGCTGCGGCGATAAAGACATGGGCGTGGTCCTGGCAGACGCCGGCGCCGTTGGCGAGCGCCTCGATCGCGGTCGTCGTGGCGCTGGTCTCGCCGTTCTTGTATTCGATCGCCTCGTGGATGCCGCCCATCAGCCGGTGCAGGCAGTCGAGCACGTTTTCCGAGCCCGATTCCGCCGCCTTGCCGAGCGCCCGGATCGCCCCGTCCGACTGGGTCTGCTCGGTCTCGCGCAGGTAGAACATCGGCGGGAACGGCTCTGCCGCACCGGCGACCAGGCCGTCGGTGTTCTGCGTGTCGACCTTGCCGCGGACGCGGATGACGATCTCCCGGTGCGGCCGGTCGACGACCAGCGTGTGGGTGACGTTGCCGAAACTGTCAGTGACGGCATGCAGCGCCCCGGCAATCGGCGAGGACACGGACCAGGAACGCACCACCTGGCCGTCGAAGGGCTGCGGCGTCAGGCGCAGGCTCTGGATCGAGTAGCTCGCCTCCTCCTCGTAGCGATAGACCGTTTCGTGATCGATGGTGATCTTCATTGGGGGTCGCTCAGTTGGGGGCTCGCTCAGAAATGGAAGCTTTGGGCGATGCTGACGCCGAGGGCGTTGTTGCGGGTGATGAACTTGGTCAGGTACTCGTGCAGCCCGCTCTGGAACACGTCCTCGATGTTGTCGTAGCAGAGCTGGGAATAGAGCTGGCCGGCCCGCCGGTTGCACTCGAAGCGCTGGCCGTGCCCCTCCGCGATCTTGCCGAGGAACTCGTTCACCCGCGACAGCGAATAGCGCAACGAGCGCGGCATCTCCTCGCGCAGGATCAGGAGTTCCGCCACCAGCCACGGCTTGATCGGCTCGCGATAGACCCAGTGATAGGAGCCGAGCGCGGAGACCGAGCGTAAGAGCGTCGTCCACTGGTAGTAGTCGACCGACCCGCCGAGGCTTTCGCCGGGCGGCAGGAGGATGTGGTACTTCATGTCGAGGATGCGCGCCGTGCTGTCGCCGCGCTCGATGAAGGTCCCGGCATTGAGGAACGAGAACGCATCGTCGCGCAGCATGGTGCCGCTGTGGGCGCCGCGGAAAAGGCTCGTCTGGTTGCGCACCCATTCCAGGAACGGCGCCAGGTTCTCCCGCTTCAGCGTCTGCAGCCAGTGGCCGCGGAATTCCAGCCAGGCGTCGTTGAGGCTTTCCCACATCTCGCTGGTCATCGCCGTGCGCACGGCCCGCGCATTGGTCCGCGCGGCCCGGAGGCAGGAATGGATGGAGGACGGGTTGTCGCCGTCGAGCACCATGAAGGCGATGGAAGCGTCGAGGTCGGGCTCGCCGTGCTTGGCCAGCATCTCTTCTTCGCAGCCGGTGGCGATCGCGAAGGAACTCCACTCGTTGCGGGTCCCGCCATTCGCCAGGTCCGGCATCTGGCTCATCCGGTAGCCGACTTCCAGGATGCGGGCGAGGTTCTCGGCCCGCTCCATGTAGCGGCCCATCCAGTAGAGGTTGGCGGCGGTGCGACTAAGCATCGGCGCCTCCCTCGTCGGCGGCGCCGACCGGCGGATTCAGCACCCAGGTATCCTTGGTGCCGCCGCCCTGGGAGGAATTGACTACCAGCGATCCGGCGCGCATGGCGACCCGGGTGAGGCCGCCCGGCACCAGCCGCACCTTGTCGGCGCCGACCAGCACGAACGGCCTGAGGTCCACATGGCGCGGCGCATAGCCTTCGGCGACGAAGGTCGGGCAGGTCGACAGCGACAGCGTCGGCTGGGCGATGAATTCCGAGGGGCTCGCCTTGACCCGCTCGGCATAGGCGGCGCGCTCCTTGGCGTCCGCCTTGGGGCCGACCAGCATGCCGTAGCCGCCGGAGCCCGCGACCTCTTTCACCACCAGCTCGTCGAGATGGTCGAGCACGTAGGCGCAGTCGTCGGGCTTGTCGCACCAGAAGGTGTCGACGTTCTTCAACAGCGGCTTTTCGCCGAGATAGAAGTCGATCATCTCCGGCACGTACATATAGATCGCCTTGTCGTCGGCAATGCCGCCGCCGACCGCGTTGGCGAGCGAGACGTTGCCGGCCCGGTAGACGTTCATCAGGCCCGGCACGCCGAGGATGCTGTCCGGATGGAAGGTCAGCGGATCGAGGAAGGCGTCGTCGATGCGCCGGTAGATGACGTCGACCTTCTGGGGCCCATGGGTCGTGCGCATGAAGACGAAGTTGTTTTTGACGAACAGGTCCTGGCCCTCGACCAGCTCCACGCCCATCTTGTCGGCGAGGAAGGTGTGCTCGTAATAGGCCGAGTTGTAGAGGCCGGGCGACAGCACCACCACCGTCGGGTCGCCGTCGCAGCCGGCCGGTGCCACCGAGTGCAGCGTCTCGAACAGGTCCTCCGGATAGCGCTCGACCGGCGCCACCGCGTGGTTGTTGAAGAGGTCCGGGAACAACCGCATCATCACTTCGCGGTTCTGCAGCATGTAGGACACGCCGGAGGGCGTGCGGGTATTGTCCTCCAGCACGTAGAACTCTTCCGGCCCGGTGCGCACCAGGTCGATGCCGGCGATGTGGGTATAGACGTTGCCGGGCACCGAGACGCCGCGCATTTCCGGCAGATAGGCCTTGTTCTGCAGCACCAGCTTGGCCGGAACCCGCCCGGCGGCGAGGATCTCGCCGTCGTGGTAGACGTCGTTGAGGAACATGTTGAGGGCGCGCACCCGCTGCTCCAGGCCGCGGGCCAGGAAATCCCATTCGCTGGCAAGCAGGATGCGCGGCACGATATCGAACGGGATCAGGCGTTCCGGGTCACCGCCTTCGCCATAGACGGCAAAGGTGATGCCGATCCGGCGGAACAGGGTTTCCGCCTCCGCCTGGCGCGCCTTCAACAGGCTGCGCGACGCGGAGACCATCCATTCCGCGATCTGTTCCATTCCCGGCCGGGGCTGGCCGCTGGGCAGGACGATTTCATCGAAGCTGACGATGGAGTCGGTTGTTTCCTCGCTCATTCTACTCCCGCGTAATACGCAAAAACACGATGGGGTGGAGCAAGTCCCGTGCCACCGTTCGCTGCAGGCTTAACGTCCCGTCTTCGCGATTTCTTGGACAAGGTTAGAACAAATGTGCCCACGCGTTAACCGGGATTTGACCGGACGTTCAAATTTTAGGCAAAGTTAGCCGGCCCCGCCCCATATACCGATGAGAACGCGAAAAAGGCACGCCGGTTCCCGATGGGCCACCGTCAACGGGGCTTGTCGCGGGCCGCAAAATCGCCAAAGCTTCGCAACTGGCCTTTCGCCCCCTCCTCCCGGGGGCAGATACCGCCCCCATGCCGGGGCAAGAAAAGTTGAAACGAGAATGACCGAGACGCACTCCGCGCTGCCCGATTCCAGCACCGTCTCCAGCAAGCTGACCGGAAAACTGAAGGCGCTGTTGAAGACGATCTATCCGGACCGGGACATCGACGCCCTGGCCCACGAGGTCATCGAGACCTTCTGGTCAAACGGGCGCGCGCCGCGCCACCGCTCGCGCCAGCCCGGCAACACGCTGTGGTCGGAGCGCGACAGCCTCGTCATCACCTATGGCAACACGGTCGTCGACGGCAAGCACAAGCCTTTGGACGTGCTCTACAATTTCCTCCAGGAATATCTCAGCGGCACGATCACCGGCGTCCACATCCTGCCGTTCTTTCCCTACACCTCCGACGGCGGCTTTTCCGTCACCGACTATTACTCGGTCAATTCCGGGCTCGGCGACTGGGAGGACATCCGGCGCATCGCGGTCTCCTTCAAGCTGATGTCGGACCTCGTCCTGAACCACGTTTCCAGCCAGAGCACCTGGTTCAGCGAGTACCTTCAGGGCCACGCGCCCTATGACCGCTTCTTCTGCGAGGCGAGCCCGGACGACGACCTGTCCGCCGTCGTGCGCCCGCGCGCCCACGCCCTGCTGCGCGAGGTCGAGACGCCATCGGGCACCCGCCATGTCTGGTGCACCTTCAGCCACGACCAGGTCGACGTCGACTTCTCCAATCCGGACGTGCTGCTGGAGTTCCTGCGCATCATGCGGCTCCACATCGACAAGGGCGTGCGCATCATCCGCCTCGATGCCGTGGCGTTCCTGTGGAAGGAGATCGGCACCTCCTGCATCAACCTGCCTGAGACCCATGCCATCGTCCGGCTGATGCGGGTACTTTGCGACTATGCGGCCGAGCCGGTGGTGCTGCTGACCGAGACCAACGTGCCGAAGGACGAGAACCTCTCCTATTTCGGCAATCGCAACGAAGCCCACGCGATCTACAATTTCTCCCTGCCGCCGCTGCTGCTGCAGGCGCTGCTGACCGGCTCCTCGCGCGCCCTCAACATCTGGCAGATGCGCATGCCGCCGGCCCAGCTCGGCTGCGCCTATCTCAACTTCACCGCCTCGCATGACGGCATCGGCCTCAGGCCCGCCGAGGGCCTCATAGCCCCGGAAGAACTCGATCGGGTCATCGAGACGGTGAAGGGCTTCGGCGGCCTCGTCTCCATGCGCTCCACCTCCGACGGCAAGCAGTCGCCCTACGAGCTCAACGTGTCGCTGATCGACGCCATGAAGGGCACCGTCGACGGCCCCGACGAGTGGCAGTTCGAGCGCTTCATCTGCAGCCAGACCATCATGATGGGGCTGGAAGGCATTCCCGCCTTCTACATCCATTCCCTGCTCGGCACGCCGAACGACCTGGAAGGGGTGGAAAAGGCCGGCATCAACCGCGCCATCAACCGCCGCCAGTGGGATTTCGAGGACCTGAAGGGCCTGCTCGCCGACAAGACGAGCCTGCATGCCCGCGTGCTCGCCGAACTGACACGGCGCATCGGGATCAGGGCCGAGCAGCCGGGCTTCCACCCCAACGCCACCCAGTTCACCCTGCATCTCGGCGACCAGGTGTTCGGCATCTGGCGCCAGAGCCTCGACCGGTCCCAGAGCATCTTTTCCATCGCCAATGTCACGAAAGAGGAGATCTCGATCCCGGTGCTCGCCATCAACCTCATCGACGGCAAGGACTGGGCCGACCTTCTCACCGGCGAACGGATGACGACCTCGGCGGAGGAAATCGTGCTGGCGCCCTACCAGTGCCGCTGGATCGCCAACCGCGACCGGTGATTTAGCGCGAACGGCCATATCTGGATTGCCGCGTCGGCCTGACGGCCTCCTCGCAATGACGTTGAAAGGATTGAGAAAACCGTCATTGCGAGCGCAGCGAAGCAATCCAGTGCAGCTTGCACCGATCGCCGGCAATGGCGCACCCGGACCGCCTACGCCGCAAATTCCTCGTTATCCGCCTTCACCGCCTCGAACAATTCGCGCATGAGGTCGGAATCGGCCGCCTGGACCCGGCTCCAGTTGGGGATGAACGGCGCTTCCATCGGGTTTTGCAGGAACACCTGGCCGGCCTCCACGATGTTCGCGGCGAACAGCTCCACGGAGCGCTCCTCCACGTGGCGGTCGACATGGAGACCGTTGATCAGGCCGTCATTGTAGTAAACCTCGATGAGGTCCAGCGCGATCCGGTAGTAGGTGGCCTTCAGGGTGCGGAAGATCTCCGGCGAGAAGATCACCCCGTCGATGGCGAGCTTGCGGTAGATCGCCTTGCAGATATCCGTCGACATCCGCGACAGGCCCTTCGTCGCGTCGTCCTCCGACAGCGGCTGGTGCTTGTGGTCGTAGGCATCGGCGATGTCGACCTGGCAGACGGCGTTGGAGGAAAGGTTCCGGTAGACCTCAGACAGGACGCCAATCTCAAGGCCCCAGTCCGACGGGATGCGGATTTCCGGCAGGATCGCGGTGCGCATGGCGAATTCGCCGGCCAGCGGATAGCGGAACGACTTCAGATAATCGACATAGGCGTTCTGGCCGATGACCTTCTTCAGGGCCAGCAGCAGCGGCGTCACCAGGAGGCGCGTCACCCGCCCGTTCATCTTGCGGTCGGCGATCCGCGGATAGAACCCCTTGCAGAACTGGTAGGGGAAGCGGGCATTGGTCACCGGATAGACCAGCCGCGCCAGCATCTCCTTGGAATAGGTGACGATATCGCAGTCGTGAATGGCGATGACGTCGCAGTTCTTGGCCGACAGGGCATAGCCGATGCAGTACCAGACATTGCGGCCCTTGCCGGGCTCGCTCGGCGCAAGATCCATCTCACCGAGCCGGGAATCGATCGCCTTCAGCCGCGGCCCGTCGTTCCACAGCACCACATGGTCCTGGGGCAGCCGGGAGAAATACTCCTTGGCGTAGCGGTACTGCTCCTCGTCGGCCCGGTCGAGGCCGATGATGATCTGGTTGACGAAGGAGGCGGTGGAGAGCTCGTCGAGGATGTCAGACAGCGCCTGGGCCTCGAGTTCCGAATAGAGCGAGGGCAGGATCAGCGAGATCTTGCGCGTCTGCGCATAGTGGTTGAGCTCGCGCTCCAGATCCGCCGGATCGAGGGTGCCGAAGCGATGCAGCGTCGCCACATTGCCGTTCTGATGGTAGTCGCCCAAGGCCGTTCTCCGTCAAAGGGGTCGTCCGCGACGCCGGATCCTACACCCCGAAATTCGTGTCATTGATGACCGAAAGAAGGGATTCGTTCCAGCCCTCAGGACCTGGGAGGCGTGAGCGCCGTATCCGCCCGTCCGCCTCGCCCTTCAGCGCCGGCAGGGGATCGTGGGCCGGATTGGCGATGACGATGCCGATATCCGCCGCTTCCAGCATGCCGACGTCGTTCGGCGCATCGCCGAGCGCGATCACGGTCGGGTCGCTGCCGTCCACGGCATAGCGCGGCGCGATCTCGGCGATGCGGTCGGCCTTGTCGGCGCCGAAGGAAAGCGTCAGGAAACGACCGCCCCGCCGCGCCGAGACACCGTGTTTTCCGAGTGCCGCCAGAAAGGCGTCGAGGTCGCCCTCGCTGCCGGACCACAGGCCCGGTTCGGAGAACCGGCGCGCCTGCGCGCGGGCCGCGCTCTCGATATCCATGCCGGTGCGCTCGGCGACCTCCTCGACGGTCCAGTCGCCGAAGCCGGCGAAGGGTTCGCGCAAGTCCGCCGGCAATGCGTCGAGCACGTCCCGCAGGCGCCCGTAGGGCGTCTCGCCCGCATCGTCTTCGCCGGCCGCATCACCGCCTTCCAGGATGCCGGCACCGTTCTCAACGATTGCCGGACAGTGCGAAAAGCCGAGGGTCTCGCGCAGCGGCGCGATTTCCGCCGCCGTCTTGCTGCTCGACAGGATCAGCGGAATCTCGCGGTCCTTCAGCAGATCCAACGCCGGTATCGCCGCGTCCCAGCGATAGCTGTCGTGGTCGAGGAGCGTTCCGTCGAGATCGGTAACGACGATAAGGGTCATGGTGCGCCAGGGCCGCAACGAAAAAGGCGCGGCCGCATCGGTCGGCGCCGGGAGGGGATCATCGCATCGCCGACGTCGCCGCCCCTGTCAACAGCGCAGCGGCTGCAGGCCGGCCGGCCCGGACCGATGGTCGCAGCGCCGGCGCGGCAAGCGGCCGCCTATTTCGCCGGCTCGGGCTCTTTTTCGCCCTTGCGCTTCTTTTCCAGGTCGAGCTGCGCGGCGCGCACATTCGGCGACAGGGTCTGCTGCGCCTTGCTGACCGGCTGCTTGGTGAAACCCTTCGGGCTGCCGGTCTCCTCGAAGTCGCGCTTGATCGCCACCGGGCTTGCCGCATAGGCGGTGATCAGTTCCGACAGCGAGCGAAGGGCATGGACGTGGATGCGCTCATAGCCGTGCGAGGCGTCGACGCCGAAGGTGATCAGCGCGGTGCGCACGTCGGCGCCGGCCTCGATGGCGCTTGCCGAATCGGAGCGGTAGTAGCGGAACACGTCCTTCTGGAACAGGATCTCGTTCGAGCGGCACAGTTCGACCAGCTTCTTGGTCAGATGATAGTCGAACGGGCCGGTCTGGTCGGCCATGGAGATGGTGACGCCGAACTCGTTGGAGTTCTGGCCCGGCGCCGTCGTGCCATTGTCGACGGTGATCATCGAGGCGACCTCGTGCTTCAGCACGGACGAGGCGCCGACGCCGACTTCCTCGGCGATGGTGAACAGCCAGTGGATGTCCACCGGAGTCTTGACCTTTTCCTCCTGCATCGCCTTCAACGCCGCCAGCATGACGGCGACGCCCGCCTTGTTGTCGAGATGGCGCGAGACGATGAAGCCGTTGTCGAGGAATTCCGGCAGCGGATCGATGGCGATGATGTCGCCGACCTCGATGCCGAGCCGGGCAAGGTCCGGCGCGCTGCGGGCGAGCGCATCGACCCGCATCTCCACATGCTCCCAGCCGATGGGATGTTCGTCGATCTCGTCGTTGAAGGTGTGGCCGGAGGCCTTCAGCGGCAGGATGGTGCCGCGATAGGTGCCCTTGTCGGTAAAGACGGTCGCCCGCGCGCCTTCGGCAAAACGCGCCGACCAGTTGCCGATCGGCACCAGCGCCAGCCGGCCGTTTTCCTTCAGGAACTTCGCCTGCGCGCCGAGCGTGTCGACATGGGAGACGATGGCTCTCGCGCCGCGCTGTTCCTTGCCGGGCCGGATCGCCCGGATGGCGCCGCGGCGGGTCAGCTCCACATCGAGGCCGAGCCGTTCCAGTTCCGCTGAAACCCAGCGCACGATGGAGTCCGTGTAGCCGGTCGGGCTCGGCGTCTCGAGCAGTTTCCTCAGCGTGTCGGTCAGATAGTCGACGTCGATGCGAAGGCGTGTCATCGGTTTCTGGTTCCTCTCCCGGATCGTTCGTTATCGTTGTGCCGTTTTTCCGGCGGGCGCCAGTTCCTGCGCCGCCTGGCGCATGGCGGAGGGCATCGACAGCGGGAACAACAGGTCGATGAAGCGTTCCGCCGTCGGCTGTGGCTCGTGATTAGCAAGGCCCGGCCGTTCGTTGGCCTCGATGAAAGCATAGTCCGGGCCGCGTGGCGACTTCACCATGAAATCGACCCCGACCACAGGAATCTCGATCGCCCGGGCGACCTTGACGGCCGCTTCCACCAGCGCCGGATGCACGCCGTCGGTGACGTCGTGGATAGTGCCGCCGGTGTGCAGGTTGGCCGTCTTGCGGACCTCCAGCTCGGTTCCCTCCTCGAGCACGGTGTCGAGGCCGTGGCCGGCGGCCGCGACGACCTTTTCCGTCTCCACATCGAGGGGAATGGTCGATTCGCCGCCGGTCGCCGCCGACCGGCGCCGGCTTTGCGCCTCGATGAGCTGGCGGATGGTCCGCCGCCCGTCGCCGACCACGCAGGCCGGCCGGCGGATCGCGGCTGCGACCAGCCGGTAGTTGATGACGACGAGCCTCAGGTCCTGGCCCTCGACGCATTCTTCCAGGAGCACCGTGTCGGCAAATTTCCGCGCCGCCTCGATGGCTGCCTGCACGTCCTCAAGGCTTTCCAGCCCGACGAAGACGCCGCGGCCCTGTTCGCCGCGTGCCGGCTTGACGACGAGGCGCCCGTGCTTGCCGAGGAAGGCGGCGATAGCCTCTTCGCCCGCATCTGCCGGCATCTGCTCGGGAACGCGCACGCCGGCCGCCTCCACCATGCGCCGCGTCACCGCCTTGTCGTCGCAGATCGACATGGCGACCGCCGTGGTAAATTCCGACAGGCTCTCCCGGCACTTCACGGTCTGGCCGCCATAGGAGAGGCGGAAGAACCCGCCGGTGGCGTCGGTGACCTCCACCAGGATGCCGCGCCTGCGCGCCTCGTCGACGATGATCTTGGCATAGGGGTTGAGCGCCTCGTCGATCTCCGGGCCGGTGAACAGCGTCTCGTTGATCGGGTTCTTGCGCTTGACGGTGAACAGCGGCACCCGCTCGAAACCGAGCTTTTCATAGAGCGCGATGGCCTGCTCATTGTCGTGCATGACCGAAAGGTCGAGATAGGCGGCGCCCCGCTCGGCCGAGTATTCCGCGAGTCGGCGCACCAGCGCCTCGCCGACGCCCGGCTGGCGCGCCTGCGGATCGACCGCAAGGCACCACAGGGACGAGCCCTTTTCCGGATCGCCGAAGGCTCTGGCGTGGTCGACGCCGGTGACGGTGCCGAGCACCTCGCCGGTGACCTCGTCCTCGGCCACGAAATAGCAGATCGCCCGCGCGTCGCGCTGGGCCCAGAAGAATTCCAGCGGCACCGGCACCATGCCGCGCATGGCAAAGATGCGGTTGATCGCGTCGGCATCGCCCTTCGACGTCAGGCGGCGCACGAAGAAGCCCGACAGCGGCCGGTCCGAGGGCCGGTACGTGGTCAGGTCCAGACGGAAGCTGTGCGAGGGATCGAGGAACACCTCCTGCGGCGCGTTGGCCAGCAGCACATGCGGGTCCTTGATGTAGAAGGCAATGTCGCGCCGCTCCGGCAACTCCTTCTGCAGGACGGAGATCAGGGTCTCCGGATCGGTGAAGGTCTGCCCGAAGATCAGCCGCCCCCAGCCGCAATCGAGGGCGTAATTCGTCTTCGGCGCCGGCGGGGGGCCGTCGGTGGCGTCCGCGGCGTCGGGATGGTTGAGAGTATCGGCCATGACGTTGGTCCTGAATGATCGGGAATCAGATGTCGTGGGCCTGCAGCCACATCTCCAGAAGCGCCACCTGCCAGAGCTCGGAGCCCCTCAGCGGCGTGATATGGGCCGTCGGGTCGTCGAACAGCCGGTCGAGATAGTCCTTCCGGAAGAGGCCGCGCTCGCGCGCCGCCTGGTTGGTCAGCGTGTCGCGCACGAGATCGAGATAGGGCCCTTCGATGTATTTGAGCTGCGGGACCGGGAAATAGCCCTTCTTGCGGTCGATGACCTCGCTCGGCACCACCTGGCGCGCGGCGTCCTTGAGGACGCCCTTGCCGTTTTCCATCAGCTTCAGCTCCGGTGGCACGGTGGCGGCAAGTTCCACCAGCTCGTGGTCGAGGAACGGCACCCGCGCCTCCAGCCCCCAGGCCATGGTCATGTTGTCGACCCGCTTCACCGGATCGTCGACCAGCATGACCTGAGAATCGAGCCGGAGCGCCCGGTCGACCGGCGTCGCCGCGCCGTCCATCAGGAGATGCTCGGCGACGAGATCGCGGCTGATATCCGCATCCGGCATCCACTCGGGGGAAAGATGGGTCTTCAGCGTCTCGTGGCTGCGGTCGAAGAACACCCTGGCGTAATCGCCGACCACGTCGTTGGTGTTTTCCAGCGGCGGATACCAGTGATAGCCGCCGAACACCTCGTCGGCCCCCTGGCCGGACTGCACCACCTTGATGTGCTTGGAGACCTCGCGGCTCAAAAGGAAGAAGCCGATATTGTCGTAGGAGACCATCGGCTCCGACATCGCCGAGATCGTGTCCGGCAGCGAGCCGATGAGATCGGCCGAAGGCACGAAGATCTTGTGGTGGTCGGTCTGGAACGTCTTGGCGATGAGGTCCGAATAGACGAACTCGTCGCCCTTTTCCCCGTTCGCCTCCTCAAAGCCGATGGAAAAGGTCATCAGGTCCTTCTGGCCTTCCTCAGCCAGGAGCCCGACGATGACGCTGGAATCGACGCCGCCGGACAAAAGCACGCCGACCGGCACGTCCGCGACCATGCGCCGGCGCACGGCGACCCGCAGCGCTTCCAGCACCCGGTCGCGCCAGTCTTCGCGGGAAAGGCCGGAAAGCGCCGGATCGCGCTCGTAGGGCGGCTGCCAGTAGAGGGTGTCGGTGATCTCGCCCGACGTGGTGATCCGGCGCACGGTCGCCGGCGGCAGCTTCCTGACGCCCTTCAGGATCGTGCGCGGCGGCGGCACCACGGCGTGGAAGGTCATGTAGTTGTGGAGCGCTTCGGGATCGATGGTCCGGTCGACGTCGCCGCCGGCAAGCAGGGCCGGCAGGCTGGAGGCAAAGCGCAGCCGGGCATCGGTCTCGGAATAGTAGAGCGGCTTGATGCCGAAGCGGTCGCGGGCGAGCGTCACGGTGCCGCTGTCGCGCTCGGCGATGGCGAAGGCGAACATGCCGTGGAATCGCTTGACGCAGTCGGGGCCCCAGGCATGGAACGCCTTCAGGATCACCTCGGTGTCGCCATGGGAGAAGAACCTGTAGCCCTTCTCGACCAGCTCGCCGCGCAGCTCCGGATAGTTGTAGATGCAGCCGTTGAAGACGATGGTCAGCCCGAGTTCCGGGTCCGTCATCGGCTGCGCGGCTTTTTCCGACAGGTCGATGATCTTCAGCCGGCGATGGCCGAAGGCGATCGGCCCGCGCGCCAGGATGCCCGTGCCGTCGGGCCCGCGCGGGGCCAGCGTTTCGGTCATGCGCGCGACGGCCTCACCGTCGGCAAAGCTGCCGTCTAGGCGGATTTCTCCGGCAATTCCACACATGCTGGACTGAGTTCTCCCGATGTCTGCGACGAAACGAAGGGGCATCCGCGACGGCCGTGCGGCCGCTGCGGAGGCCCTGTCTATGATGGCCTTCGCCAACCCCCGCGGCGAAGGCCATCGATGCCCTTTGGGTCTGCCCCGGCAACAACGCAAGGAGCGCCCGCGCGTTCCCGGAAAGGGGCTTCCCCTTAAAGTTAAGGCGCGGGACAACCCGCGCCAGCCGGCAAATTCATTAGAACACAAATGATTTGAAATCAAATATTTTTTGGTGTAACGGTTTGCGCCACGATCGGACTGGAGACCCTGAAACGTGAGCGACCCGCTCGGCCCCGCCGGCGACAACGCCGCAAGACACGACGGATATGCGCAAAAGACCGCGCCGGATCCGGCGAGCGATGCCACCACGCCCGACGCACACGCGATCGACAACGCCGCCCATGTCATGAAGGCGATCAGGCGCATCGTCAGGGCCAACGACGTCCGGTCCAAGAAGGTCGCCCGCGAGGCCGGGCTGACGATTCCCCAGATCGTCGTCCTCCAAGCCGTGCGCGATTTCGGCCAGCTGACGACGGCGGCGCTGTCGCGCCAGGCCGACCTCAGCGCGGCGACCACCGTCACCATTCTCGACAAGCTTGAAGCGCGCGGCCTGGTCACCCGGCGGCGCAGCGACACCGACCGGCGCATCGTCCGCACCCGCCTGACAGAGGAGGGCGAACGCATCCTGAAGGGCGCCCCGGCCCTTTTCGGAAAACGATTCGTGACGGGATTTGCCGACCTTCCGGAGACCGAGCAGCAGCGTATCGTCGCCGCCTTCCGGGCCGTCGCCGACCTCGTCGACCCACCGCTCGCCGAGGCAGGCGCCGGCGAGGATGTCGACCTCGGCTGACCGCGCCGGCTCGGCGGCAAGGCTGCAATGCGCCGGGCGCCGGGCGCCGGGCCCTTATGCGGGAACGCCGTCCCGCTTTTGCACGCCGTGCAGAAACACCTGGATGCAGCGCTTGATATAGCCTTCCCGGTCGTCTTCGCCGGGCCAGTCCAGGTCTCCGCCGGTCGCCTTGGCCGCGATCGCGCCGAACACCATGTCCAACAGCATCTGCGCCGCCGCTTCGGTGTCGTCGATTACCATGCGGCCACGCGCGCATTGCCGGTCGAACCAAGCCGCAAGCTCCAGGCGCGACGGGATGGCGCCGTATTTGCGGGCCGTGGTGCGCAATTCCGGATATTGCCGGGTCTCGATGATGACGAGCCGGATCAGCGCCTGGCGCTTGCGGTTGTCCTCCGGATCGATTTCGACGCGGAAGATGGTTTCCAGCGCTTCGTCCAACGGCATGTCGTCGTAATTGCCCGGCAACAGCAGCATGCGCTGCCGGTTCTTGTCGATGATCGCGGCGAACAGGTCGAGCTTGCCGGGGAACAGCCGGTAGAGCGTGCGCTTGGACACCCGGCAGGACGCGGCAATATGATCCATGGTGGTGCCGCCATAACCGTTGGCCAGGAACAGCTCATGGGCCTGTTCGACGATTATTTCCCGCTGCACGTTGTCCGGCATGGCCTTCGGGCGACCGCGCTTTCGGCGCCCTGCTCCGGCGTGCTTGTCCCCGGGCCCTTCGTGGCTTTCCGGCAACGGTCGGACAATGGAAGTCATTCGGCATTCCTCGCGGCAGTTGACATCGCCTGCCTACCTGAATATTGGTAATCGAAGGTTTTGTAAATAAGGGTTCCAACCTTTGCGCCAAACAGTCACGTGGTCAGCCGGAGCGTCGGCGCCGCGCCGTTGTGCTTTCGCCATTGCGCAGCGGCATTCGGTCCGGACGCTGCTCCGGACGGGCCTTGTCGCCCTCTTCACCGCTGCAGCCCTGGTTGCCGCGTCCGAATCCCATGCCCAATCACCGGGCGGCGGGCCGAAGCCCGAGGTCGGTGTGCTGACGCTGCACCCGCAGTCGGTGGCGATCACCGCGGAACTGCCGGGCCGCACGACGGCCTCGCTGGTTGCCGAAGTGCGCCCGCAGGTCAACGGCATCATCCGCCGCCGCCTGTTCACCGAAGGCAGCGAGGTGGAGGCCGGCGCGCCGCTCTACCAGATCGACGACGCCACCTACCGCGCCACCTACCAGAGCGCCCGCGCCAGCCTGCAGAAGGCGCTGGCCGCGGTGCCGAGCGCGGAGGCCAAGGTCGCGCGCTACGAGAACCTGATCAAGCAGAATGCCATCTCCAAGCAGGAGCTCGACGATGCCAAGGCGACGCTGGCCCAGGCCCGTGCCGACGTCGCGGTCGCCAAGGCCCAGGTCGAGACGGCCCGCATCAACCTGACCTACACGACGGTGCTGGCGCCGATCGACGGCCGGGTCGACGAATCGCAACTGACCGTCGGTGCCCTCGTCACCGCGAATCAGTCGACCGCGCTAACGACGATCCGTACCCTCGATCCGATCAATGTCGACGTCACCCAGTCGAGCACCAACCTGCTCAACCTCAGAAAGGCGGTCGAGGAAGGCCGGATCAAGCTGCGCGGCGACAACATCACCGTGCGCCTGAAGCTGGAGACCGGAACGCTCTACGCGGAGTCCGGCACCCTTGCCTTCGTCGAATCCTATGTCGACCAGACCACCGGCACCTACACGCTGCGCGCCGAGTTCCCCAATCCGGACCGGCTCCTCCTGCCCGGCATGTATGTCCGCGCCCTGGTCGAGGAAGGCATTGCCGAAAACAGCTTCGTGGTGCCGCAGCGCGCCGTCAGCCGCAGCACCAAGGGCGAGGCGACGGCGCTGTTCGTGAACAAGGACAACAAGATCGAGCAGCGCGTCCTGGAGACGAATTCGAGCGTCGGCAACAACTGGCTGGTCAGCGACGGCATTTCCGACGGCGACCGCATCGTCGTCACCGGGTCACAGTTCGTGCGCGAAGGTGCCGACGTGACGACCGTGGAGGTCGTCATCGACGAGACCACCGGCGAGGTGTCGGAACTGAAGCAGGGCGCCGCGGCGCCCGGCGATCCCGACACGCTCGCGCTCGCCGCCGAAGCCGGACAGAAACAGAAGCCCGGCGCGGCGAAGGACTGAGACCCGAATGTCATCTTTCTTCATCGACAGGCCGATCTTCGCCTGGGTCATTGCAATCGTTATCATGCTCGGCGGCCTTCTGGCCCTGAACACCCTGCCGATCTCGCAATATCCCGACATCGCCCCGACCACCGTGCGCATTTCCGGCACCTATCCCGGTGCCGACGCCCAGACGGTTGAGAACTCCGTCACCAAGGTGATCGAAAGCGGCATGACCGGCATCGACCACCTCGACTACATGTCGGCGACGTCGACCTCCATCGGCCGCGCCGAAATCGTCCTGACCTTCACCAGCGCCGCCGACCCCGACGTCGCCCAGATGCAGGTCCAGAACAAGCTGCAGCTCGTCACGCCGCAGCTTCCCCAGGCGGTGCAGGACAACGGCCTGACGGTCAACAAGTCGTCTTCCGGCTTCCTCCTGGTCATCGGGTTCATCTCCGAGACCGGCGACATGACCCAGACCGACCTCGCCGACTACGTCGACAGCACGCTCATCGACACGCTGAACCGCGTCGAGGGCGTCGGCGAGACCCAGGTCTTCGGCTCCGGCTATGCCATGCGCATCTGGCTCGATCCGGACAAGCTGGCGAAATACGCCCTGATGCCTGGCGACGTCGCCTCCGCAGTGCAGTCCCAGAACACCCAGGTCTCGGCCGGCCAGCTCGGCGGCCTGCCGGCCATCGAGGGCCAGCAGCTCAACGCCACGGTCACCGCCCGCAGTCGCCTGCAGACCCCCGAGCAGTTCCGCAACATCATCCTGAAGAGCACGACCGAAGGCTCCATCGTCCGCCTCAACGACGTCGCCCGGGTCGAGATCGGCTCGGAAAGCTACAACACCACGGCGCGCTACCAGGGCCAGCCGGCGGCCGGCGTCGGCGTCAGCCTGGCGACCGGCGCCAACGCGCTGTCGACGGCACAGCGGGTCCGCGACACCATCGAGCGCATGCGGCCGACCTTCCCGGCCGGCGTCACGGTCGTCTACCCTTACGACACCACGCCGTTCGTGCGCCTGTCGATCGAAGAGGTGGTGAAGACGCTGGTCGAGGCCATCGTCCTCGTCTTCATCGTCATGTTCGTGTTCCTGCAGAACATCCGCGCCACCATCATCCCGACGCTGGCCGTCCCGGTCGTCCTCCTCGGCACCTTCGGGGTGCTCGCCGTCTTCGGCTTTTCCATCAACACGCTGACCATGTTCGCCATGGTGCTGGCGATCGGCCTGCTGGTCGACGACGCCATCGTCGTGGTGGAGAACGTCGAGCGCGTGATGCACGACGAGAAGCTGCCGCCGCGCGAGGCGACGCGCAAGTCGATGCGCGAGATCACCGGCGCCCTGATCGGCATCGTCACGGTGCTGTCCGCCGTGTTCATCCCGATGGCCTTCTTCGGCGGCTCGGTCGGCGTCATCTACCGCCAGTTCTCCGTCACCATCGTCTCGGCCATGGTGCTGTCGCTGGTCGTCGCCCTGGTGCTGACGCCGGCGCTCTGCGCCACGATCCTGAAGCCGCCGCCGGACCATGCGACCCAGAAGGGCCCGTTCGGCTGGTTCAACCGCATGTTCGACCGCACCACGCGCGGCTACCACACCAGCACCGGCGCCATCGTGCACCGCTCGATCCGCTTCGTCGCCGTGTTCCTGGCGATCGTCGTCGCCGCCGTCTGGCTGTTCGAAAAGCTGCCGGGCTCGTTCCTGCCGGAAGAGGACCAGGGCTTCCTGATCGCCTCGGCCACCCTGCCGGCCGGCGCCACCCAGGACCGCACCCTCGCCGTCCTCGACCAGATCGACGACCATTTCCGCAAGAACGAAGCGGAGCTGGTGGAAAGCGTCTTCACCGTCGCCGGCTTCGGCTTCGGCGGCCGCGGCCAGAATGTCGGCCTGTCCTTCATCCGGCTGAAGCCGTTCGACGAGCGCGAGGGCCCCGGCACGTCGGCCCAGGAAATGGCCGGACGGGCAATGCCAGCGCTGATGAAGATCAAGGACGCCCGGGTCTTTGCCCTGGCGCCGCCGGCGATCCGCGGCCTCGGCAACACCAACGGCTTCAATTTCTATCTCCAGGACATCAACGGTGCCGGCCACGACAAGCTGATCGCGGCCCGCAACCAGCTCCTCGGCATGGCCGGCCAGTCGAGCCTGCTCGCCAACACAAGGCCGAACGGCCAGGAGGATACGCCGCAGTTCTCCATCGACATCGACCAGGAACGGGCGAGCGCCTTCGGCATCGGCATTGCCGACATCAACCAGACGGTGTCGATCGCCTGGGGCAGCGACTACGTCAACGACTTCATCGACCGCGGCCGCGTCAAGCCGGTCTACCTGCAGGCGGACAAGGAATTCCGCATGCAGCCGGAGGACGTCGCCCGCTGGCATGTGCGCAACGCCGGCGGCCAGATGGTGCCGTTCTCGTCCTTCTCCGACAGCCGCTGGACCTTCGGCTCGCCGCGCCTGGAGCGCTACAACGGCTCCTCGGCGGTCGAGATGCAGGGCTCTGCCGCAGCCGGCATCAGCTCCGGCGAGGCGATGAACGAGATCGAACGGCTGATCGAGCAACTGCCCGGCGGCTTCTCCTTCGAATGGACGGGCCTGTCCTACCAGGAAAAGCTCTCCGGCAACCAGGCGACGGCACTCTACGCCATCTCCATGCTGGTCGTCTTCCTCAGCCTGGCCGCGCTCTATGAAAGCTGGGCGACGCCGCTCGCCGTCATGCTGTCGGTGCCGATCGGCTTCTTCGGCGCCGTCGCCGCCGCGCTCTATTTCGGCCAGACCAACGACGTCTATTTCAAGGTCGGCCTTCTGACGACGATCGGCCTTGCCGCCAAGAACGCCATCCTCATCGTCGAGTTCGCGCTCGCCCAGCTCGATACGGGCAAGCCGCTCATCGAGGCGACCCAGGAGGCGGCGCGCCAGCGCCTCCGCCCGATCCTGATGACATCCTTCGCCTTTATCCTCGGCGTGACGCCGCTGGCGGTCGCCAACGGTCCGGGCTCGGGCGCGCAGAATTCCATCGGTATCGGCGTCATGGGCGGCATGATTGCAGCCACATTCCTCGGCATTTTCTTCGTCCCCCTTCTCTTTGTCGTCGTTCGGCGTATTTTCCGCAGCGACAAGAGGCGCGATGATGCCTCGACACCTCCCCCTGCCGGCCATGAGAAGCCGGCCGTCGAATCGCAAGGATGAAGACAGTGACCCGGCGTGCCAGACCTGCGACGTTGCCCCGTGCCGCATCCCCCGCTGCCCGCATGAGAAAGGCCCCGCGGATGGCGATCGCCGGCCTGACCGCGGCGCTGCTGGCCGGCTGCGCCGTCGGTCCGGACTACCAGACGCCGTTCCTGTCGATGCCGGACGGCTGGAGCCACGCCAAGAGCGACACGGCGACGCCGCGCCCGCCGCAGCTCGCCCATTGGTGGCGCCGGCTGAACGACCCGCTGCTCAGCCAGATCATCGAGGAGGCCGTCGCCGGCAATCTCGACGTCGCCGCGGCCAAGGCCCGCGTGCGCGAGGCCCGGGCCACCTACCGCCAGAGCTTCGGCGCCATGCTGCCGGGCGTCTCCGGCAGCGGTTCGGCGACCAGCAACAAGAGCACCGGCTCCGGCGCCAGCAACGGTGAGCACTACCGGCTCTACCAGGCCGGCTTCGACGCAAGCTGGGAGATCGACCTCTTCGGCGCCAACAAGCGCGCCGTGGAAGCCGCCCAGTACGGCCTCGACGCCGCCGAGGAGGATCTTCGGGCAACGCTCCTCACCCTGATCGGCGACGTCGCCGCCAACTATGTGGACGCCCGCGGCTATCAGGCGCGCATCGCGCTCGCCCAGCGCACCGCCGGCTCCCAGCGCGAGACCGCCGACCTCACCCGCAACAAGTTCGAGGCCGGCGCCGCCACGGCCCTCGACGTCGCCAACGCCTCCGGCCAGCAGACCGACACGGAAGCCAACATCCCGGAACTGCGCGCCGCCTTCCACCAGGCGGTCCACCGGCTCGGCGTCCTCACCGGCAAGCCGCCCGCCTCGCTCGCCGACCGCATGGGCAAGCCGAAGGCGATCCCGCGGCCGCGCTGGCCGATCCCCGCCGGCATTCCCGCCGACGTCCTCGTCGACCGGCCCGACGTGCGGCTCGCCGAGCGCCAGCTCGCTGCCTCCACCGCCCGCATCGGCCAGGCCGAGGCAGAGCGCTATCCCAAGGTCAGCCTGACCGGCAACATCGACACCTCGGCCCGCAAGCTCGGCGACCTCGGCAAGTCGTCGTCGGTAAGCTGGTCGTTCGGCCCGGCGATCTCCGTGCCGATCTTCAACGGCGGCCAGTTGAAGGCCGCCGTGGAAATCGCCGAAGCCCAGCGCGACCAGTATTTCATTGCCTATCGCAGCGCCGTTCTGACCGCCCTGGAAGACGTGGAGAACGCCCTCGTCGCCCTGCGCCAGGAGCGCATCAAGCACGGCCGGCTCGCCTCCTCGGTGCAGTCCTACCGCAAGTCGGCAAGCCTTGCCCGCTCGCTCTACGACACCGGCTCGTCGAGCTTCCTCGACGTGCTTGACGCGGAACGCTCGCTCTACTCGGCCGAGGACGCCCTCATCGCCAGCCGCGTCGCCATCACCCAGGACTACATCTCCCTGCATAAGGCGCTCGGCGGCGGCTGGTCCGGCGAGGTCGACAGCTCCAAGCCGGAGATCGTCGACACCAACACCGGGCCACATTTCGTCGATATCAGGCCCCGTCCCGCGCCGTGGCGATGAGTGCGCCTGCGCGGTGACGACGCTGCGGCTCTGACCGCACCGCCCGCGGGGCGCCTCCACGGCCCGCGGGACGGATCGAAATGGAATTCACGCATCCGGCGCGGCGCGCGCGCCGACATGGAGCGGTCCGGCGTTCGCCGCCGGGTCGCCAGGACCCGAATGACGCCTGTTGAAAGAACTGACCTTGACGCAAAGGGAATAAACATTGCCGGTCTGACGCTGCTTCTCGGCGCGCTGACCGCATTTGCCCCCTTTGCCACCGACCTCTACCTGCCGGGCCTGCCGGAGATCGCGGCGAGCTTTCGCACCGATTCCGGCCACGTCCAGCTCAGCCTGTCGGTGTTCTTCCTCGGACTTGCCGTCGGCCAGATCATCTACGGCCCGCTGATCGACCGGCTCGGCCGCCGCCTGCCGCTCCTCATCGGCGTCGGCATCTTCACCGTCACCTCCTTCCTGATCGCCTTTGCCCCGACCATCGAGGCCTTCATCGGCCTGAGGCTGCTGCAGGGGCTTTCGGGCTGCGCCGGCATGGTCGTCGGCCGCGCCGCCGTCCGCGACCTGTTCGATGAGCGCGAGACCGCCCGGGTGTTCTCCATGCTGATCACGGTCATCGGCATCGCCCCGATCGTCGCGCCGATCCTCGGCGGCTATGTGCTGACGGTCGGCCAGTGGCCCGCCGTCTTCGTCCTCCTCGGCCTGTTCGGCCTGACCTGCCTTGCCGCCGCCGCCCGGTACCTGCCCGAGACCCTGCCGGTGGACGAGCGCAACACCGCCAATCTTGGCTCCATCGTCATGACCTATCTGCGGCTCGCCACCTGCCGCGCCTTCATCCTGCCGGCGCTCGTCGGCAGCTTCGCCTTCGGCGGCCTGTTCTCCTTCATCAGCGGCTCGTCCTTCGTCTTCATCGAGATCTACGGCCTCAGCGAGCAGCACTATGGCTGGCTGTTCGGCATCGTCGCCGCCGCCCTGATGGTCGGGGCGCAGGTCAACCGCGCCCTGTTGAAGACCCTGGAGCCGCGCACCGTCTTTGCGATCGGCATTGCCCTTTCCATCGCCGCCGCGATCGCCCTCAACCTCGCCGTTGCGACGGGATCGCTGATCCTTCTCGTCATCCCGCTCTGGTTCATCGTCGGCGTCATCCCGCTGATCTCCACCAACGCCATGGCGATCGCCATGGCCCAGAGCAGCGGCAATGCCGGCAGCGCTTCGGCCCTGCTCGGCCTGTTGCAGTTCGGCACGGCGTCGATCGTCAGCGCCGTCATCGGCTCGATCCACAACGACACGGCCTATCCGATGTCCGGCGCCATCCTCGGCTGCGGCCTTGTCGCCGGGCTCCTCCTGATCGTCTTCCGCGCCACGGAGAAGACCCGCCGATGAGCGCACCGGCACGCAAACGCTCCCTCACCCGCCGCATCGCTGTCGCGCTCGTCGTCCTCGTCGTCGCCGCGATCGCCGCCTGGTTCGCGCGTCCTTACCTGATCGAGGAAGAGGCGCCGGACGTGATGACCGCGCCGGTGCGCCGCGGCGACGTGGAGGTCACCGTGCTCGCCAGCGGCACGCTGCGGCCGGCCAAGCTGGTTGCCGTCGGCGCCCAGGTCTCCGGCCGCATCACCGCTTTGCACGTTGCCCTCGGCGACACGGTGAAGGAGGGCGACCTGATCGCGGAAATCGACTCCGTGACCCAGGAAAACGCCCTGCGCACAGCCGAGGCGACGCTCGCCAATGTCCGCGCCCAGAAGGTGGAGAAGGAGGCGACCCTCGCCCTCAACCGCCAGTCCCTGGAGCGCCAGCAGCGCATGCTCGCCCAGCAGGCGACCTCCCAGGCCGACTTCGAATCCGCAGAGGCCGCCGTCAAGACCACCGAGGCACAGATCGACGCGCTCGCCGCCCAGGTGGTGGAAGCCCAGGTCGCGGTCGAGACGGCCCGCGCAAACCTCGGCTACACCCGCATCACCGCGCCGATGGGCGGCACGGTGCTGGCGATCGTCAACCAGGAGGGCCAGACGGTCAACGCGGCCCAGTCGGCGCCGACCATCGTCGTCCTCGGCCAGCTCGACACGATGAAGGTGGAGGCGGAGATCTCCGAGGCCGACATCGTCAACGTCAAGCCCGGCCAGCCGGTCTATTTCACCATCGTCGGCGACCTCGACACCCGCTACGAGGCCGTCCTGGAATCGATCGAACCGGCCCCGGACTCCATCGTCAACGATGCCGCCATCAGCAGTTCGTCGTCCAGTTCGTCCTCAACCTCCACCGAGGCGATCTACTACAACGGCATCTTCCACGTGCCGAACCCGGACGGGCACCTGAGGACCTACATGACCGCAGAGGTCCATATCGTGCTCGGCGCGGCCCGCGACGTCCTCACCATCCCGGCCGTCGCCATCGGCGCGCGGGCGCCGGACGGCAGCCGCACCGTCGACGTGCTTGAAGCGGACGGCGCGATCGTCTCCCGCAAGGTTGAGATCGGCCTCAACGACAAGTCCGTCGCCGAGGTCCGCTCCGGCCTTGAGGAGGGCACGCGCGTCGTCACCGGCACCCGCAGCGGCGAATCCGCCACCCGCGAGCGCCGCGGGCCGCGGGGCCCGATGGGGCTCTGAGATGGCGGCCGACCGACAGCCGCTGATCGAGGTCAGGGGCCTCACGAGGGCGTTCCGCGCCGGCGAGGACGAGCTGCTCGCCCTCGACCACATCGACCTGACCATCGAGCGCGGCGAGATGGTGGCGATCGTCGGCGCCTCCGGCTCCGGCAAGTCGACGCTGATGAACATCCTCGGCTGCCTCGACCGGCCGACCGGCGGCAGCTACCGCATCAACGGCCGCGAGACCGCCGAGCGCGACGCCGACGAGCTGGCCGCCCTGCGCCGCGAGCATTTCGGCTTCATCTTCCAGCGCTACCACCTGCTCGCCGAGCTGACCGCCGTCGGCAATGTGGAGATCCCGGCCATCTATGCCGGCCGCGGCGGCGAGGAACGGCACGAGCGTGCCGTTGCCCTTCTTTCCCGGCTCGGCATGGACGACCGCCTCGGCCACCGCCCGGGCCAGCTTTCCGGCGGCCAGCAGCAGCGGGTCTCCATCGCGAGAGCCCTGATGAACGGCGCGGAGGTGATCCTTGCGGACGAGCCGACCGGCGCGCTCGATTCCCAGAGCGGCGAGGAGGTCCTGAAAATCCTCCAGGAGCTCAACGCCGACGGCAAGACGGTGATCATGGTCACCCACGATGCGGCGATCGCCGCCCATGCCAACCGCACCATCGAATTGAAGGACGGCATCATCGTCGCCGACACCCGCACGGAGCGGACCACAGCCGAACATGCGTCGGCCAGCGGCGGCGAGGGCGAAAAGCTGAACGCCGGCGCACGCTCCCTGCGCGCCGAGGCCGCCCGGTTCCGCGAGGCGTTCCGCATGGCCGTCGTCGCCATGCGCGCCCACAAGGTTCGCGCCTTCCTGACGATGCTCGGCATCATCATCGGCATCGCTTCCGTCGTCGCCGTCGTCGCCCTCGGCGAGGGCTCGCGCCAGAAGGTGCTGGCCAACATCTCCAGCCTCGGCACCAACACGCTGGAGGTCTTTCCCGGAAGGGATTTCGGCGACGTGCGGTCCGGGCGCATCACCACGCTGGTGGTCGCCGACGCCAACGCGCTGGCAAGGCAACCCTATGTCGCCGCCGTCACGCCGACGGTGACGACCAGCGACACCATCCGCTTCGGCGCCGAGGAGGCGAGCGGGCGCATCAACGGCGTCAGCGACACCTATTTCGCCGCCGAGGGCCTGAAGCTCGCGGCCGGTCGCCTGTTCGATGCCGATAGCGTCGCAAGGCGCAGCCAGGACGCCGTCATCGACCAGAATACCCAGTCGGCCCTCTTCAAGGATGGCATCGACCCGGTCGGCAAGGTGATCTTCGTCGGGCCGGTGCCGTGCCGCGTCGTCGGCGTCGTGGAGCCGCGCAGCGGCGGCTTCGGCGCCTCCAACAACCCGTCCGTCTACCTGCCCTACACCACGGTCCAGACCCGCATCCTAGGCGACACGCGCTTGCGCTCCATCACCGTCCAGGTCAGCGACGACACGGATACGGACCTTGCCGAAAAGGCGGTCACCAAATTCCTCATCTCGCGGCACGGCACCAAGGACTTCTTCATCCTCAACACCGACGACATTCGCCGCACCATCACCTCCACCACCGAGACCCTGACGCTCCTGATCGCGGCGATTGCGCTGATCTCGCTGTTCGTCGGCGGCATCGGCGTGATGAACATCATGCTGGTCTCGGTGTCGGAGCGGGTCGGCGAGATCGGGGTCCGGATGGCCGTCGGCGCCCGCCGCGGCGACATATTGCGCCAGTTCCTGATCGAGGCGGTGCTGGTCTGCCTGATCGGCGGCGTCCTCGGCATTGCCGCCGCCCTCGGCTTCGGCGCGCTCTTCAAGCTGGTCGGCTCCAACTTCACGCTGATTTATTCGACGACCTCGATCGTCGCCGCGTTCCTCTGCTCCAGCCTCATCGGCGTCGCCTTCGGCTATTTGCCGGCCCGCAACGCCTCGCGGCTCGACCCGGTCGTCGCCCTGATGCGGGATTGAGCGGGCGACAAAGAAAAGGCGGACCCGAAGGCCCGCCCTCTCGCCATGCGTTGTCGAAACGGCTACCGGATCGTGAACCGGTTGCCGCCGTTGCCTACGGTCATCACGCCGCCATGGCAGCGGCCCTGGAAGTCCCGGGCGATCCAGTGGTGGCCGGAAAAACTGTCGAGCGCCGTCGTCTCGCCCGGCATCAGCGCGGCGAACTCCACCGGCGTGCCGCCGGCATCGAGCCAGTAGATATTGACCGCCTGGTCCGCCCGGTTGGTGAACCGCACCTGCCGCCCGACATCGGAGGACGGAGACGCCATGGCGCCGAAATCCGGGCAGCCGGGCCCGGGCCGGGCCGCATTGTTTGCCATCGGGCGCGCCGCCCGCGGCTCGGAGCGCGCGCCGCGGGCGTTCGGCATCTCAAAGCGCTTCAGCTTCGGCCGCTCCACCGGGCCGCCGTACCGGGCGACGCAGTCCTCCGCCGCCGACAGCGCCGCGGCCGAGCCGTTCAGCGACCAGCGCCGCTCGCGCCCGCCGAGGCTCACCCCGAAGACGCGGCCGGCGCGCACCTCGTCGATGAAGGCATCGCCGACCCGCGTTCCCGCCCGCTTGCCGTTGGGCGAGCCGGCGAAATCGGCAAATTGTGCGAGATCGTCGACGAAGAGATCGCCCGCGATCTTGGTACTGCTGCCGGTGCCCGGCACGCCGACGCGCCAGATGCGGCCGTCATGGCTGAAGATGAGGTCGCCGGCGGTGCGGCTGTGCAAGCGTGCCCGGCACGCCCGGAAGTCGCCGTTGCGGAAGACCGCAAAGACGATCCAGTCGCCGACGCGCGCAAAGCGCTCCGAGGCAGCCGACGCCGGAGCGGTCGCCGCGACCGACAGCGCGCCGGCAAGTCCGCCGACGAGCGCCGCGGCAAGGATTGGAGAAAGAATCCGTTTCATCAAAGCGTCTCCCTAAAGCGTATTCCCCGATAACAGGTTCGGATCGGAACGGGCGCCCAAAATAGGCGGCCAACCCGTTTCAAGCGAGTCCGCAATCGCAAGACATTTTTCGCCCGCGCCGTCGGACATGGCGCCGGAGGTATCACCGGGCCTTCCCCACGTGCCGGACCGTTCGGCCACAACGGAGGCCGGTTCATCGGAGCGTTTCTGCTGCTGAGTCGACTGCCGAAGACGTGAACCGGTGGGCGGCGGGTGAGGCTCCGGCACCACGAAAGGCGCGCGCGAGCACTCCGAAAATGCCCCCCTCGCAACGGACGCAGAACGGCGCCTGTCAGGTCCAAAACCGCTCGAAAAGGCGCCCGTTCAGCCAAATGAATACAATTAATAAATTGTAAACGATATATTCAAAAAGTCAGAATGGGCTGAAATATAAAGGGAATTCCTTCACTCCGCGGCACCGGCCGGCTCCAGGCGGTGAATGCCGTCGCCGCCGAGGCGGTGGAGCGCGTCGCGGACGGAAACGCCGGCAATCATCTTCTCCGGCGCGATGTCGGCAAGCGGGGCGAGCACGAAGGCGCGCTCGAGCATGTGCGGATGGGGGACGGTGAGCCCGGCCTCGTCGATGGTCTCCTCGCCGAAGAAGAGGACGTCGAGATCGATCACCCGCGGGCCCCAGCGGCTGATGCGCTTGCGGCCGAGGCGGGCCTCGATGGCAAGGCAAAGGTCGAGCAGGTCGCGCGCCGACAGCGTCGTCTCCACGAGCACGCAGGCATTGACGAACCAGTCCTGGTCGGTGACGCCCCAGGGGTCCGTCTTGAAGAAGCCGGACCGCGCCGTGACGGTGACGCCGGGCGCGGCGTCCAAGAGCCCGATCGCTCGCGCGATGGTGCCCGCCTTGTCGCCCATATTGCTGCCGAGGCCGATGGCCGCTTCCGTCATTGTGACACTCACTGCCTCTCGCGAAAGATCTCGACCGCCACGAAATCGAACATCCCGGCGATCGGCGCCTGGGGCTTGCGCACGGTGATGTCGACGGCGCTCACGGTCTCGAACCGCTCCAGGATGCGCGCGGCAACCGTTTCGGCCAGCGCTTCCAGCAGATGATAACGGGCGCCGGTGGCGACGTCTTCGACGGTCCGGAACAGGCTCTCGTAGCAGAGGGCCTTTGCATAGTCGTCGCTCGCGCCCGCCTCCCGCGTATCGGTCACGCAGGCGACGTCGAATTCGAACCGCTGGCCGAGCCGCGCCTCTTCCGCGTGCACGCCGTGGAAGGCGTGCACGACGATATTCTTCAGAACAATGCGGTCAGCCATTCGGTTCCCCAATTGCCGGCCCCGTTGCGGGTCTCGTCACCAGGTCGGCAAAGCGGCAGGCCTCCACATGCTCCCTGACGTCGTGGACGCGGACGATATCCGCCCCCTTGGCGACCGCCAGCACATTGCTGGCGAGGGTGGCGTTGAGACGCCGGTCGACGGGAAGGCCGAGAAACTTGCCGAACATGGATTTGCGCGACGTGCCAACGAGGATCGGTAAACCGAAGCGTTTCAGGTCGTCGAGATGCGACAGGACCTGAACGTTCTGCGCCGCCGTCTTGCCGAAGCCGATGCCCGGATCGAGCACGATGCGCGAGCGGTCGATGCCAGCAATGGTGGCGATCGCCAGCGTATGGTCGAAGAACGCCATCAGCTCGGAAAAGATATCGACGGTCTCGTCGATTTCCGCGCGATTGTGCATGGCAACGAGTGTCGCGTCCGCATCGGCGACGACGCCGGCCATGTCGGGATCGCGCTGCAGGCCCCAGACGTCGTTGACGATGGCGGCTCCGGCCGCAAGCGCCCGGCGCGCCACCTCGGCCTTGTAGGTATCGACCGAAATCGGCACGGAGATCGCCTTTGCAAGCGCCTCGATCACCGGAATGACCCGCGCGGCCTCCTCCTCCAGCGACACCTCCTCAGAGCCCGGCCGGGTCGATTCCCCGCCGATATCGATGATGTCGGCGCCGTCCTCGACCATCGCCAGCGCATGGGCATGGGCCGCGCCGTGGTCGTCATAGCGGCCGCCGTCGGAGAACGAATCGGGCGTCACGTTGAGGATGCCCATGACGAGCGTGCGCGTGCCGACGGCAAAGCGCTCTCCGCCGATGTCGAGGAAATTTGCCATGTCGGGCGGAAACTCCGGATTGGCGGCCGCGAAAAGAGGATCGACCTGGGGGAGCGGCCAAGGCGGGAGCGATAGGCCGGGGGCGGGAGCCTGTCAAGGAAGGCCCGGCGCGCGGTCAGTCGCCGTCCCGGCCCCTGTGCCGCGCCCAGAGGTCCGGCCGGCGCTCCCTTGTCAGCCGTTCGGCCTCGTCGCGCCGCCAGGCCTCGATGCGGCCGTGGTGCCCGGAGGACAGCACCTCCGGGATCGTCCGCCCCTCCCATTCGGCCGGCCGCGTGTAGTGGGGATATTCCAGGAGCCCGGTCTCGAAACTCTCCTCCGTGCCCGACGCCTCGGCGCCCATGACCCCGGGCAGCAGCCGCACCACGGCATCGAGCACCACCATCGCCGCCACCTCGCCGCCGGACAGCACATAGTCGCCGACGGAAAGCTCGGTGAGGCCGCGCGCCTCGATCACCCGCTCGTCGACGCCCTCGAAGCGGCCGCAGACGAGGACGGCACCGGGTCCACTGCTGAGATCGCGCACCAGGCCCTGCGTCAACGGCCGGCCGCGCGGGCTCATGAGGAATTTCGGGCGCGGGTCGCCCTCAGGTGCAACGGCATCGATCGCCCGGGCGAGCACGTCGGCGCGCATGACCATGCCCGGCCCGCCGCCGGCCGGCGTGTCGTCGACCGAACGGTGCTTGTCGAGGGCGTGGTCGCGGATCTGCTCCGTCATCAGCGACCAGGTCCCGGCCTCCAGCGCGCGCCCGGCGAGCGAGACGCCGAGCGGGCCCGGAAACATCTCCGGATAAAGGGTGAGGACGGTGGCGTTCCAGGTCATCGCGGAAAGGCCGTCATCTGAGCCACAGCTTCATGCCGATATGGCTGGGGGCAAAGCCGAGCCGCTCGTAGAACCGCGCGGCATCTTCCCGGCGCCGGTCGGTGGTGAGCTGGACGAGGGCACAGTTTTTCGCCCGCGCCCTTGAGATCGCCTCCTCGACGAGCTTCTGGCCGACGCCGCCGCCCCGCGCATGCTTGGCGACCCGCACCGCCTCGATATGGGCGCGCGTGCCGCCCTCATAGGTGAGGCCCGGAATGAAGGTGAGCTGCAGGCAGCCGATGACCGTGCCGTCCCGCTCGGCAACGAGGATGTCGTTGTTCGGGTCGGCCGATATCGCCTCGAAGGCGGCCCGGATCGCCGGAGTGTCCGGATCGCCCGCGCCTTCGCGGGAAGCGGCGAGGGAATCGGCGGCGATCATGGCAATGAGCACGGGGAGATCCGCCGCAACGGCGCTGCGGAAGCAGACGGTCATGACCCCGCGCCCGGCGACCGCTCCGCCGCGTCTTCGTCCTTGTCCGTGCCGTCATCGAAGAGGCCCGGCGGCGGCGCGACGACGATGCGCCCGGCGGCGATATCCACCTCCGGCACGGCTTCCAGCGTGAACGGCAGATAGGCGCTCGGCCGGTCCGCCGGCTTGATCTCCAGGAGATCGCCGGCGCCGAAGTCGTGGACCGCGATGACCTTGCCGAACGGCATGCCGTCGACATCGACCGCGTCGAGCCCGATCAGGTCGGCGTGGAAGAACTCGTCCTCCTCCGGCGCGCCGAGCTGGTCGCGGGAGACGAACAGCTCCGTGCCGTTCAGCGCTTCCGCCGCGTTGCGGTCCTTGACGCCGTTGAGCCGGACGATCAGCACGCCCTTGGAGGCGCGCCAGTCGATGATCTCGAATTCCCGCCCGTTGCCAGCCGAAAGCGCGCCGTAGTCGGCGATCGCCTCGGGCGGCTCGGTGAAGGATTTCAGGCGCACCTCGCCCCTGATGCCGTGGGCGGCACCGATCTGTCCCAGAAGGATGCGGTCCGGGTCGGCCATGGATCACCGCTTGAGCGTATTCCCGAACCGAAGGTCCGCGTCAGCGAAACGTGGAGACCGGTTTTCGGAAAAGAATACGCGTCAAAATAAAAAGCTAGAGCGTTTCGGGCGATTCCGTAATCGCGTGAAACGCTCTAGGCGGCGAGGCGCGGTGTTACTCCGCGCTCGCCTCTTCGGCCGGGGCTTCTTCGGCAGGAGCGGCAGCGGCTTCAGCGGCCTTGGCGGCGGCTTCTTCCTCGGCCTGCTTGGCGGCGTCGATACGCTCCTGCGCCTTCTTGCCCGGCAGCGCCTTCTTCGGATTGTTGCGCGGCTTGCGGGTCAGGATGCCGGCCTCGTCGAGGAAGCGCAGCACGCGGTCGGTCGGCTTGGCGCCGTTGTCGAGCCAGTGGCGGACGCGGTCCTCGTTGAGGGTCACGCGCTGGCCGTCCTTCGGCAGCATCGGGTCGAACGTGCCGATGCGCTCGATGAAGCGGCCGTCGCGCGGCGAGCGCACGTCGGCAACGACGATCCGGTAGAACGGGCGCTTCTTGGCACCGCCGCGGGCAAGACGAATTTTAAGGGCCATTCAGGGTCTCCTGGTTTCGATGTCAGTAGTTGATCGGGTGTTACGATTGTCCGGACTGTTCCGGGGCGGGATGCCGGTAGAGCGTGGCGACATTCCCGAGGATGATGATGTTGCGTTCAGGGTGCGCGCCGAGCCGGGCAGCGACGCGCCGCGAGGGGCCGTTTTCGTCGGCAATGCAGCTTGCCGCGGTCGTCCAGCCGAGGACGCCATAGGCGTATTCGCGGACCCGAAGCGCAGCCTCGGTGATCAGGCCGCGGCCCTGGAACTCCTTCATCAGGCCCCAGCCGATCTCCGGCTCCGGCCAGCCGTCCGGATACCAGAGGCCGCAATAGCCGGCGAAGCGGCCGGTGGCCTTGTCTTCCAGCGCCCAAAGGCCGTAGCCGCGCAGCGTCCAGTGGCCGACATAGCTGGCGATCCGCCGCCACACGGCTTCCCGGTTGCTCGGACCGCCGATGAAGCGCGATGCAGCAGGATCGGCATAGAAGGCGGCGAAGGGCGCAAGGTCCTCGTTCCGCCACTGCCGGAAGCGCAGCCGCTCGGTGGAAAGCTCCGGGATCGTCACTTCTTCTTGCCCTTGCCGCCGGGAAGGCCCGGGAAACCGCCCATGCCGGGCAGCTTGCCGCCGGGAAGGCCTGGAAAGCCGCCGGGCAGTCCGCCCATGCCGCCGGGGAGGCCGCCGCCGAGGCCACCGGGAGGAAGGCCGGGCATGCCGCCGCCCTTGGCCATCTCTTCCAGAGCGGCCGGGTCGACCTGCGGGGCCTTGCCGCCCATCATGCCGCCGAGAAGGCCCTTGCCCTTGCCCATCTTCTTCATCATGTCCGCCATCTGGCGGTGCATCTTGAGGAGCTTGTTGACGTCCTGGACCTCGGTGCCGGAGCCGGCGGCGATGCGCCGCTTGCGGCTGGCATTGAGCAGCTTCGGCGCCCGCTTTTCCTTCACCGTCATGGAATTGATGATCGCCATCTGCCGCTTGACGATGGTGTCGTCGAGATTGGCCGCATCGAGCTGCTTCTTGATCTTGCCGATGCCGGGCATCAGGCCGAGCATGCCGGACATGCCGCCGATCTTCTGCATGTGGCCGAGCTGGTCGGCGAGGTCCTCCAGATCGAAGGCCCCCTTCTGCAGCTTCTTGGCCATCTTGGCGGCTTTTTCCGCATCGATGGCCTCCGACGCCTTTTCGACGAGCGAGACGATGTCGCCCATGCCGAGGATACGGTCGGCGATGCGCGAGGGATGGAATTCCTCCAGCGCGTCGGCCTTTTCGCCGGTGCCGATGAGCTTGATCGGCTTGCCGGTGACGGCGCGCATGGACAGCGCCGCGCCGCCGCGGCCGTCGCCGTCCATTCGGGTGAGGCAGATGCCGGTAATGCCGACCCGCTCGTCGAAGCTCTTGGCGAGGTTGACGGCGTCCTGGCCGGTCAGCGCATCGGCGACGAGCAGCGTCTCGTGCGGCTGGGCGACGTCGCGGATCTCCGCCATCTCCATCATCAGCGGCTCGTCGATATGGGTGCGGCCGGCGGTATCGAGGATGACGACGTCGTAGCCGGAGAGCCGGCCGGCGGTCATCGCCCGTTTGGCGATCTGCGGCGGCGTCTCGCCGGCAACGATCGGCAGGGTGTCGATGCCGTACTGCTCGCCGAGCACCTTCAGCTGCTCCTGGGCGGCCGGGCGGCGCGTATCGAGCGAGGCCATCAGCACCTTGCGCTTCTCGCGCCTGGTGAGCCTGAGGGCAATCTTCGACGTGGTCGTCGTCTTGCCCGAGCCCTGCAGGCCGACCATCATGATCGGCACCGGGCTCGGCGCGTTGAGGTCGATCGGCTTGCCCTCGGCACCGAGCGTCTCGATCATCACGTCGTGGACGATCTTGATGACCATCTGGCCCGGCGTCACCGACTTGACAACCTCCGCGCCGACGGCGCGCTCGCGCACCTTGTCGGTGAAGGACCGCACCACCTCCAGCGCCACGTCGGCCTCGATCAGCGCGCGCCGCACCTCGCGCAGCGCCTCGCCGACGTCCTTTTCCGAAAGCGCGCCGCGCCGCGTCAGCTTGTCGAAAATATCGCCGAGGCGATCTGACAGATTGTCGAACATGAGCTCTCGCTTCGTTCTGTCTTTTGTCAGCCGCGCGGGGCCGAGAGGCCCTGACAAGCGCGGCAATGAAACCATCCATCGGCCGAACGCAAAACGCACCCGCGGGCGCAACGCGCTGGCGGGTGTTGGCCTCCGGGGTCTCTTTATACCTTTGCGGGCCCCGGTCGGCTCAAGTCGTCGGCAGATGTCGAAAACCGGCGTGGAATTTATGGAGTTGCGGCCGCCGCGTCAAGCAATTCCCGAAAACCCGCGCAACGGCCGCATCCCGGCACCCTTGCCCCCGATCCGCGAACGGGCGTCCGGCAATGGCTCGCTTTGCCGGAAATCCGGCGGGCGCACCCCCGGAAAACCCCCAAGGGGAAAAATGCAAGGCCTGCAACCCGCGTCATCACGTCCCTTCGACGCTGATGAATAAATTGTATAGAACTATGGACCATGCGGGAAAATGCGTCCAAACTCCACTTTTGATTTGCCGCGTTTTAGGCGCACTCACACAGAGGCACCGGTGGCGCACACGAGCCTTTTATTGTTACAGTCGTAACCGGACTGAACTCCCACCGCTCCCCGCCCGTCGGAGCGGCAACAGGCAAGCAACGCACATGCGACTCACCCAGCAAACCGACATCGCCCTTCGCATCCTGATGTATCTCGCCATCAACCGGGACGAGAAAACCATCATCGACGATGTCGTCGTCAAGTGCCTCTGCCCGCGGCCGCAGGCCGTGAAGGCGATCCAGTCGCTGCGCAACGGCGCCTACATCACCTCGCGCAAGGGCCGCAACGGCGGCATCGCGCTGGCCCGCGACCCGTCGGAAATTTCCGTCGGAGAGATCGTGCGCACCATCGAGACGGACATCATCATGGCCGAATGCCAGACCCAGCATCCGGCCCATTGCAACATCGTCGAGACCTGCCTGTTGAAGAACGCCTTCGACGGCGCCATGGAGCAGTTCATGCACCATCTCGACAACATCTCAATCGCCGACATCACCTCCAATTCCGAGGTCCTGTTCTGCACCGGCGGACCGATGCCGCAGCCGCGCGACGGCGCGCCGGCCCGTCCGGCCGCGGCGACGATGTTCAAGTACTAGACCCCTTTCGAGGTCGAGCGATGGGATAGGGGCGCCGGAGCCCGAAAGGGGTCCGGAGCCGCGTCTTACCCGTAGTCCCGCGCGCCGAAAATGGCCGAGCCGACCCGCACATGGGTGGCGCCGAAGCCGACCGCCGTCTCGAAATCCGCCGACATGCCCATGGAGAGCCACGGCAGCTCCAGCCCGTCGGCGAGCTTCTGCAACAGCGCGAAATGGGGCGCGGCGACGTCTTCCACCGGCGGGATGCACATCAGCCCCTTGAGGGCGAGCCCGTACTCCTCGCGGCAGCGCTTCACGAAATCGGTCGTGTCGTCGGGCAACACCCCGGCCTTCTGGGGCTCCGCGCCGGTGTTGACCTGGACGAGGAGCGCCGGGGCGCGGCCCTGTTTCTCGATCTCCTCGGAAAGCGCGCGGGCGATCTTCTCCCGGTCGACGGTGTGGATGACGTCGAAGAGCGCCACGGCGTCCTTCACCTTGTTGGACTGCATCGGCCCGATCAGGTGAAGCTCCACGTCGCGGAACTCATCCTTGAGGAGCGGCCACTTCTTCTGCGCTTCCTGCACCCGGTTCTCGCCGAACACCCGCTGGCCGGCGGCCAGCACCGGGCGGATGTCGTCGACCTCGAAGGTCTTGGAAACGGCGACCAGCGTGACGGCACCCTCGGGCCGGTCGGCATCCTCTTCGGCCCGGGCGATCCGGGTATGGATTTCCGCCAGCCGGCGGACGGCCTCCGCGCTCATCCCGCAAACCCGCCGAGCTTGAGGAATGCCTCTTCCTCGGCCGTCGTCTCGCGCCCGAACACCGGATTGCGGTGCGGGAAGCGGCCGAAGCGGCGGATCAGCTCCAGGTGCTGGAAGGCATAGAAGAGCCCGTCCTTGTCGCCGATCCCCATCATCAGCTCCACGCAGCGCCCCTGGTCGTCGAGGCTTTCCGAATGCATGAAGGGCATAAAGAAGAACTTTCTGACCTCTACGGGATAGGCCCGCTCGAACCCCTTGCCGAGCGCCATGTCGGCGATCGTCCGCGCCTTTTCGTCAGTGGCGAAGGCCTTCGGGCTGTCGCGGTAGACGTTGCGCGGGAACTGGTCGAGCAGGAGGATCAGGGCGAGGGCGCTGTGCGGCTTTTCCGTCCAGCGGTCGAGCGAGCCGTCCGCGGCGTGCGCCATCAGCGCGCCGAACCGTTCGCGGATCTCCACGTCGAAACCGGCGTCCTTGGTGAACCATTTCGCCGGCCCCGCGCGGAACCAGAAATCGAGGACGTCGAGCGGGCCGGGCAGGGTGTCGGACAAGGGAGGAACTCCTGGATTTGGCGGCAGCAACGGCATCGGCCGCGCGGGACGGTCCTTCAGGGGCCGTTCCGCGGCTGCCGGCGGCTGCCTTCGGGTGGTCGACTCAAGGCTTGAATGTGCCGGAAAATCCGCTGACCGCCAAGGGGTTGTCGGTCAGCGCCGCAGCATCGGGGGTATCGATGACGGGCGTCCCGGCGATCGCCTCGAACATCCGCCGCACGAAGTCTTCGGGCATGTCGCGGGTGATGAAGACGAGCCGCGTGCGGTGGTCGGCATCGGGCCATTCCGGCAGGGTCGCCGGCGGATGGAACACCTCCTGGACGCCGTGGATGACCACCGGCCGGTCCAGATCCTCGGCGAGCTTGACGATGCCCTTGACCCGAAGGAGCTTCGGCCCGTGGGCGGAGCGCAGAAGGTCGATGAACATTTCCAGCGCGGTCGCCGGCACCGCCCGGTCCGTCGCCAGGGAGAACGCCCTGATATGGTCGTCGTGGCGGTTGACGTCGTGGTGGTGATGGTGCCCGTGACCATCACCATGATCATGGGTGTGCCCGCTGTCGCGATAGGCCTCCTCGTGCAGCCAGCGGGCAACGTCGGGGATCTTCCGGGTCGGATCGAACAGGCCGCAATTGAGGAGGGCCCCGGCCGTCGCGCCGGCCGCATCGACCACCGGCGCCCCCGGATTGAGCGCGGCAAGGCGCTCGCGCAGCGCGGCGACGCCGGCGTCCTCGGCGATATCGCTCTTCGTCAGCACGATGCGGTCGGCAACCGCGACCTGCTTCACCGCCTCTTCATGGGCGTCGAGCGTCGCCATGCCGTTGACCGCGTCGACGGTGGTCACCACGCCGTCGAGCCGGTAGCGCAGCACCAGATAGGGGTGCAGCATGATGGCGTGGAGGATCGGCGCCGGGTCGGCGAGCCCCGTCGTCTCGATGACGATGCGCGAGAGCGTCTCCAGCCGGCCGTTGTCGAGCCGGCGCAAAAAGTCTTCGAGCGTCTTTACGAGATCGCCGCGCACGGTGCAGCACAGGCACCCGGAGGAGAGCTCCACGATGCCGTCCTCGGCCGCCTCGACCAGCATGTGGTCGAGCCCGACCTCGCCGAACTCGTTGATGATGACGGCCGCATCCGCCATCGCCGGATCGCTGATCAGGCGGTTGAGCAGCGTCGTCTTGCCCGAGCCGAGAAACCCGGTCAGGACGGTGATCGGAATCGGCATGCGACGACGATCCGGCGACTGGCTCATGGCTGCGATACTCTAAGAAACGGGCGGGACTAGCGCCGGGGATTGGGCCGCGGCAGCGGCTTGCCGTCGACGAAGGCCGGCGGCACCAGCTTCTGGGGCAGCAGCACCTCCGGCCGGCCGGTGATGCGGCCGCTGCGCGAGAACAGGCTGACCGCCTTGGCGGCATCTTCCGGCGGCGTCACCGGGCGAATGGCAAGGGCCGGCGAATTGCCGGTGGCGATCCCCGGCGTGCGCAGCGGATGCGGGCTCGGCAGCACGTTGGAGCGGCCGCGGTGGCTGATCTGGAAGCCGTCGATCGGCTCCAGCGCCTTGGCCGGCAGGTTGTCGTCCGCACCGCCCACATAGACCTTGACCACCGAATAGGACTGCGGCGGGCCGACCAGCCGGTCCAGAACCTCGTCGGCGGTAAGCTTGCCCTTGCCCTTCTTCTTCAGCGCCTTTGGTGCCGAGACCATGCTCGCCCGGTCCGGGCGGGCGCCGCCGAACAGGTCGCGGCGCGGTTCGGTCACCTTGTAGCGGTCATACTGTTCCAGGAGGTCGGCGATCTTCGGCTTGGCACCGCGGCAATAGCCCTTCGGCGGCAGCGCCGGCCAGGTGCGGGTCGCGCGGATCGATTCCACGGGCGTGCCGCCGCTGGAGAAGAACCCGCCGCCCTTGCCGAAGCCGCGGTCGAGCAGCTTGCGGGCGATCGCAGCGCGCTGGTAGCCGGTGCGCGCGCCGAGCACCACGGCGACGACGCGGCGTCCGTTGCGGGTCGCAGACGCCACCAGGTTGAGGCCGGAATCGCAGATATAGCCGGTCTTGAAGCCGTCGGCGCCGCGATAGTGGTGCAGAAGGATGTTGTAGTTCTTCATCGTCCGCTTGCCGAACGTGATCGCGCCGACGCGGAAATAATGGCCGTATTCGGGGAAATCCTTGTGCAGCGCCCGCGCCAGGATGGCGTAGTCGCGGGCATTGGTGATCTGCGCCCGATCGGGCAGGCCGTTCGGATTGGTGTAGCGCGTCGAGCGCATGCCGAGCCGCTGCGCCTCGCGGTTCATGGCCGCAACGAACGCCGCCTCGCTGCCGCTGACGGTCTCGCCGATTGCCACCGCCACGTCGTTGGCGGACTTCACCAGCATCATCTTCAGGGCGTTGTCGACGGTCAGCACGGTGCCGACCCGAAAGCCCATCTTGGAGGGCGGCTCGGACCGCGCATTGGCCGAATAGTAGACCGGCGAGGACGGCCGCAAAAAGCCGAGCTTCAGCGCCTTGAAGGTCACATAGGCGGTCATCATCTTGGTCAGCGACGCCGGATGCCACGGCCGCAGCGGGTTCATGGAATCGAGCACCGTACCGCTGTCGGCATCCATGACCAGATAGGCGGCGATGTCGTCCTCGGCGCGCGCCGGCGCCGTCTGCGCCCCCTGCACCAGGGCGCATGCGAGAAGGATCGCGGCGACGATCGCGGGTTTCCTGGCGACCGCTGACGAACCGAACCTGAAATGCAAGATGCCGTGTCCTTTTTCCGGTATCCGGGCGCGGGGCTCCACACCCCGGCGCGCAATCTGCTCCCCCCAACGGCCGCGACACACTAACGCAAACGCCGCCCGGATTGCAAAGATTCCGCGGCGGCGGCGCAGCCCGGTTCGGAGGTCCTCAACGGGTTTGTCCCGGAGCGGCCGGCACCTGCACCGTACCGCGATCGCTGGCCATGCGGGCGCCTGCCCCGGAACCTTGCCCGACAGATGGCGCCGCAGCCGCCGCTTGGCAATGGCAAACCGCAACCGGGCTGCATTTCTACCAGCCAGCGATGCTAGCCCGATCATACACGCATTCCGCACTACGGACTTTTTCTTAACAAAAGCGGTTGGCAGCGGCGGCCAAATGCAACAGATTTGATAAAACAAAAACAAACCAACCAGATCTTACCAGGGAGGACCAGACACCATGCTGGCACGACGCACCGTACTGAAATCCGTTCTTGCCGCCGCCACCGGCGCCGCACTCCTCGGCGCGGCAGCGCACGGACCGGCGAAGGCCCAGGAGGCCCAGAACTATCTCCTGGCGACCGCCTCGACCGGCGGCACCTACTATCCGGTCGGCGTCGCGCTGGCGACGCTGATCAAGGTCAAACTGCAGCCCAAGAACAACATCAACATGTCGGCGATCAACTCCGCCGGCTCCGGCGAGAACATCAAGCTGTTGCGCGAGAACGAGGTCCAGTTCGCCATCGTCCAGGGCCTTTACGGCGCCTACGCCAAGAACGGCACCGGCCCGCTTGAGGCCGACGGGCCGCAGAAATCGCTGCGCTCCATCACCATGCTGTGGCCGAATGTGGAGCACTTCGTCGTCAGGAAGGAATACGCCAAGAGCGGCACCATCGACGACATGGAAGGGCTCGCCGGCAAGAAGGTTTCCCTCGGCAGCCAGAATTCCGGCACCCTCGGCTCCAACCGCACCATCCTCGGCAATCTTGGCATCGACATCGATGAGGCCTACGACCTCGCCTATATGGGCTACGGCCCCTCGGCCGATGCCATCCAGAACGGCCAGATCCAGGCGATGTCGACCCCGGCCGGCCCGCCGGTCTCCGCCGTCACCCGGGTGTTTGCCGCCATGGGCGCCAACCTCAAGGTGCTCGACTTCACCGACGACCAGATCAAGCAGGCGAACGGTGACTTCGGCGAGCTGTGGACCCGCTTCGTCGTGCCGGCCGGCACCTATCCGGGCCAGAGCGCCGACATCAACACCATCGCCCAGCCCAACTTCCTTGCCGTGCGCGACGACGTGCCGGAGGAAACCATCTACCTGATGACGAAGACGATCTACGAGAACCTCGCCTTCCTCAACGGCATCCATCCGGCGACCAAGAACATGAGCCTGGAGCGCTCCATCGCCGGCCTGCCGCTGCCGCTGCATCCGGGCGCCCTGCGCTACTACGAGGAAGCCGGCCTCACCATTCCGGACGCCCTGAAGCCGTAACCCCGGCCGTCTGATCGGTTTGCAACGTCCGGGCGGGACAATCCCGTCCGGACCGGTCGTCTCCGCCCGCTGCAGGCGGGCTGCCCCCGAGAGCCGGGACCTCAGACCAGGACCGTGGCCGGGGCACAAGGTCGGGGAACAGAATGTCCGACAAAGACGCGCCCGGCGACGGGCCCGATGGCGCTGCGGGCGGCACTCCCGGTGGAACGGCTGCCGCCGCGCTGCCGGACGTTGCCATCATCGCCGACGAGGGGCGCCTGGAAGACCGCCGCTGGCAGGCGGTGTTCACCGCGGTCGCCGTCGCCGTCTCGCTGTTCCACCTCTGGGCCAACCTGTTCGCGACCCTGTCGACCCTGTGGCTCGCCGGCGTCCATTTCGCAGGCCTCGCCTTTCTCTGCGCCCTGCGCTTTCCGCTCGTCCATGCCGGCAGCCGGCGCGGGCGCAACGCCGTCTTTGCCGTCGATGTCGTCTTCGGCCTCGCGCTTGCCGTCGGCACCGTCGTCCTCATCGCCTCGGAAAACGCCATCTATGCCCGCGGCGTTCACCTGGCGCCGCACGAATGGGCGCTCGCCTTCCTCACCATCCTCGGCGCCATCGAGCTGACCAGGCGCACCACCGGCTGGATCATTCCGGTCCTCATCCTCACGGCGCTGACCTACGTCACCTGGTGGGGCGACCACATCGACGGCGTGTTCCGGTTTGCCGGGCTGTCCGTGGAGACCGTCGTCTTCCGCTCGATCTTTTCCGACGAGGGCATGTTCGGGATGATCGGCCGGATTTCGGCGAGCTTCGTCTTCCTGTTCATCCTGTTCGGCGCCTTCCTGGTGCGCTCCGGGGCCGGCGAATTCATCATCGACATCGCCCGCGCGATCTCCGGCCGGCTCACCGGCGGGCCCGGCTTCATCGCCGTCATCGCCTCCGGCCTCACCGGCACCATCTCCGGCTCGGCCGTCGCCAACACCACTTCCACCGGCGTCATCACGATTCCCTTGATGAAGCGCTCCGGCTTTCCGCCGCGCTTTGCCGCCGGCGTCGAGGCCGCGGCCTCCACGGGCGGCCAGCTCATGCCGCCGATCATGGGCGCCGGCGCCTTCGTCATGGCCAACTACACCCAGATCCCCTATCTGGACATCGTCACCGTCTCGTTCCTGCCGGCCTTCGTCTATTTCCTCTCCGTCGCCTTCTTCGTGCGCATCGAGGCCAAGCGCCACAACATCGTCTCCCATGACGACGACGCGCCGCGGGTCGCCGAAGTCCTGAGGAAGGGCGGCCCGGCCTTCCTGATCCCGATCGGCGTCCTCATCGGCCTCCTGGTCTACGGCTTCACGCCGACCTATGCCGGCGGCTGGGCGATCCTTGCCGTCGTCGTCGCCTCCTGGCTGACGCCGAACCCGATGGGACCGCGCGCCATCATCGAGGCGCTCGCCATGGGCGCCCGCAACATGGTCACCACGGGCGTGCTCCTGATCGCCATCGGCCTCATCGTCAACGTCATCGCCATGGCCTCCATCGGCAACACCTTCTCGCTGATGATCACCCAATGGGCCGGCGGCAACCTGATGATCGCCATCGTGCTGGTGGCGCTTGCCTCGCTGGTGCTCGGAATGGGCCTGCCGGTGACGGCCGCCTATATCGTGCTCGCCACCCTCTCCGCCCCGGCCCTGCAGACATTGATCATCAACCAGATCGTGTCGCCGGAGATGATGCGGGCCGACATCATCGCGGCCCTTGCCGAGGGCACCCTGTCGGACGCGATAAAACCCTTCTTCATGCTCGCCGACCCCTCGGTGATGGCCAAGCTGTCGGCGCCAATGCCGCCGGCCGACGCCGAGGCGCTCTGGAACGCCCTACCGCCGGAGGTCGTCACCCAGATCATGGCGCAACAGCGCCTCGCCCTGCCGGTCGCGCTGACCACCGGGGCGCTCCTGTCAGCGCACATGATCGTCTTCTGGCTTTCGCAGGATTCCAACGTCACGCCGCCGGTGTGCCTCACCGCCTTTGCCGCCGCGGCCATCGCCAAGACGCCGCCGATGCTGACCGGCTTCACCGCCTGGCGCCTCGCCAAGGGCCTCTATCTGGTGCCGATCCTCTTTGCCTACACGCCGTTCCTGACCGGCACGATCCCGGAAATGCTGACGCTCTTTGCCGTCGCCACCCTCGGCGTCTATGCGCTTGGTGCCGCCATCGAAGGCCATATGGAAGCGCCGATCCCCTGGCCCCTGCGCATCCTCCTTGCCGCCGCCGGCGTTGCCCTTGTCTGGCCCAACACGCCCTATCTGGAGGCCGCGGGCGCCGCCGTCGTGCTCGGCATCTTCGCCCTCAACATCCGCGCCGACCGCCGGCGCAGGGCCGTAGCCGCCCGCTCCGGATGAGGCCGGCGCGTTTGCCGAACGGCCGAACCGCGATAGGCTTCACGGCGATACGCGAATCCTTGCAAAGAGGCCCCGATGCCGATCATCAACCGCTTCGCCGACCTGCACGAGGAGATCGCCGGCTGGCGCCATGACTTCCACCGCCACCCGGAGCTGCGCTTCGACGTCCACCGCACCGCCGGCATCGTCGCCCGCAAGCTGGAAGCGTTCGGCTGCGACGAGGTCGCAACCGGCATCGGCCGCACCGGAGTCGTCGGCGTCATCAGGGGCCGCAAGGCGGGCTCCGGCAAGGTAATCGGCCTTCGCGCCGACATGGACGCCCTGCCGATCAAGGAGGCGACCGGCCACGCCTATGCGTCGGAGGCGGAGGGCCTGATGCATGCCTGCGGCCATGACGGCCACTCGGCAATGCTGCTCGGCGCCGCCCGATACTTGACCGAGACGCGCAATTTCGACGGCACGGCGGTCATGGTCTTCCAGCCGGCCGAAGAGGGCGGCGCCGGGGCCAAGGAAATGATCGAAGACGGCCTGATGGAGCGTTTCGGCATTCAGGAAATATACGGTCTACATAATATACCTGGTATACGATCCGGAAATTTCGCTGTGAAATCAGGGGCGATGATGGCTGCCACCGACCGGCTGACCATCGAGGTCGACGGTATCGGCGGCCACGGCGCCTTCCCGCACACCACCGTCGATCCGGTCCTCGTCGGCAGCCACATCGTCACCGGATTGCAGTCGATCGTCTCCAGAAACGTCGATCCGCGCGCGGCCGCGGTCATCTCCATCACGATCTTCCGGGCCGGCGAGGCCGATAACGTCATCCCGCCCTCGGCCTACCTCAAGGGGACCGTGCGTGCCCTCGATGCGGCGACCCGCGACACGCTCGAATCCCGCATCCGCGCCTATGTGGCCGCCACCGCCGAGGCCTTCGGCGCCAGCGTCCGCCTCACCTACCAGCGCGACTATCCGGTCACCATGAACCACCCGGCTGAGGCCGACCTTGCCGCATCCGTCGCCGAAAAGATCGTCGGCCCCGACCGGCTCGACCGCGACCCGACCCCAATCATGGGCGGCGAGGATTTCGCCTGGATGCTGGAGGCCCGGCCCGGCGCCTACATCTATATGGGCAACGGCGACAGCGCCGGCCTGCACCACCCGGAATACGACTTCAGCGACGACGCCATCCCCTATGGCTGTTCCTACTGGGTGAGCCTGGTGGAAACGGCAATGCCCCTCGATTGACCCCGCCAAAGCGCGGCCCGCGCCGGGGCGCCCGCGATAAGCCCTTGGCGCCGTGACACGTTCTCTCCCCATTTCGCGGTCAAGTTCCCGTGAAGACGTGTAAAAGGGGTGCGAAGGAGAAAACCATGTTCGATACCGTCAGCCCGGAACTGATCCGCTCCGTGCACTCGCGCATCCGCAACCAGATCCGCCGCACGCCCGTACTGCACACCGCGCCGGGCGATTTCGAATTGCCCGCCCCCGTCGTCGTCAAGCTGGAGCAGATGCAGTTCGCCGGCTCCTTCAAGGCCCGCGGCGCCTTCAACACGCTGCTCAGCAACGAGATCCCGCCGACGGGCGTCACCGCCGCCTCCGGCGGCAACCACGGCGCGGCGGTCGCCTTTGCCGCCGACCGGCTCGGCGAGCTTGCCCGCATCTACGTGCCCGAGACTGTGGCCCCGGCCAAGGCGGACCTCATCCGCCGCTACGGCGCCGACGTCCACATCGAGGGCGAGACCTATGCCGACGCCGCCGCGCTCTGCGAGGAATACGCCGCCGACACCGGCGCCCTCCTCGTCCACCCCTATGACAGCTTCGACACCATCGCCGGCCAAGGAACGCTCGGCCTGGAATGGGAGGAACAGGCCCTCGGCCTCGATACGGTGCTGGTCGCCGTCGGCGGCGGCGGGCTGATCGCCGGCATCGGTGCCTGGTTCGACAACCGAGCCCGGGTCATCGGCGTCGAGCCGACCGGCTGCCCGACCCTGCATAATGCCCTCGCCGAAGGCCGGCCCGTCGACGTCGACGTGGACTCCGTCGCCGCCGGCGCGCTCGGCGCCCGCCGCTGCGGCGACAACGTGTTCCGGATCGCCCGCGACCGTGTCGAGGAGGTGCTCCTGGTCGAGGACGAGGCCATCCTCCTCGCCCAGCAGCGGCTGTGGCGCGACTTCCGCATCGCCACCGAACCCGGCGGCGCCACGGCGCTGGCCGCTCTCCTCACCGGCGCCTACCGGCCGGAACGCAACGAGAGGGTCGGCGTCCTCATCTGCGGCGGCAACGCCGATCTCGCCCAGCTTGAAGAGGCGCTCGCCCGCCCCGCACCCCAGGCGAGCCCGGCCGGCGCCCGCGCGCCGTTTTCGATCGAGCGGGTGGCGACCGACATCATCGCCGCCGAACTTCTGTCGAGCGAGCTGATGCCCGACGCGCTGGAAAAGGTCGCCGAGGCGACGGCCGGCGACGACAGCGACGGGGACGCGGAAGCCGCCGGGGCCGATGCGCCCGCGGGGGACGATGCGCCGGACCTGGAGGACGTCTTCGCCGAGGCCCTTGCCGTCGGCGCACCCGACCCGGACGAGACCGCCGAAGAGACCGACGAGGCCACCGTGGAGACAGCGCCGGCCGACGGCGACACCCTCGCCGAGCAGGGCGCCGTGGACTTCGATGCGCCCGTCGAGGACGCCGCAGCGGAGGCGCCGCCGCTCCATTCGGAGTTCGATCCCCAGGCGATGGCCGACAACCTCGCCGCCGCCCTCGACCTCGGCGCCTTCGACCTGGCCCAGGATGGTCCGACGCCCGACGGCCCGGCACCCGACGAGCCCATGCCGGACGTCGGCGAGGAGACGGACGAGCAGCCGGAAGACGGGCCTGAGGACGCGTTCGGGGACGCTGACGACGACGACATCGAACCCGTCGGCGAAGAGCCGGCCCTTGTCGCCGCCGGGGCGGAGGAGCTCTCTGCCGAGGAGGACGCGAGCGCAGAGGTCTTGCTCGACGCCGAAGGCTCCGGCGACCCGGATGCCGGCTCCGAGCCTGCTGACGACAAGGCCTCCCGAGACGAGGCCTTCGAGGATGAAAGCCCGGACGACGAGAAGACCGGCGACGAGAAGACCGGCGACGAGGCGAGCGACGACGACGGGCCCAAAACATCCGACGACGACGGGCCGCGCATCTCTCCCTGACGCGAGCCGTTCCGAACATGCACCTTCCGCAAAATTGCGGAAGGTGGTCTCCGCCCGGTCGCCGCGCCTTGCCGCGAGCCGTATACGTCCGCTTGCAGTCGGTCGCCATTCCGGCTAACCAACCTTCCAGAAAAACCCGCCAGAACGACGCTCTCCCCAAGCGATTACGCGCCCAGGGGATGACGCCCCCGAAAGGATGACCCGCACATGACCGACTACAATCTTCTGCTCCTCCCCGGCGACGGCATCGGCACCGAGATCATGGAGGAGGTGAAGCGCGTCATCGCCTGGTTCAACGACAAGACCGACCTTACCTTTACGTATGAGGAAGATCTGGTCGGCGGCGCGGCCTATGACGCCCACGGCGCGGCCGTCTCCGACGCCACCATGGAAAAGGCCTTGGCGACGGACGCGGTCATCTTCGGCGCCGTCGGCGGGCCGAAATGGGACGGCGTTCCCTATGACGTGCGCCCGGAAGCCGGGCTCCTGCGCCTGCGCAAGGATCTGAAGCTCTTTGCCAATCTGCGCCCCGCCATCTGCTATCCGGCGCTCGCCGATGCCTCCTCCCTGAAGCGCGACGTCGTGGAAGGCCTCGACATCCTGATCGTGCGCGAGCTCACCGGCGGCGTCTATTTCGGCGAGCCCAAGGAGATCACCGACATCGGCAACGGCCAGAAGCGGGCCGTCGACACCCAGGTCTACGACACCTACGAGATCGAGCGCATCGCTTCTGTCGCCTTCGACCTTGCCCGCACGCGGCGCAACAAGGTCACCTCGATGGAAAAGCGCAACGTCATGAAGTCGGGCGTGCTCTGGAACGAGGTCGTCACCGCGACCCACAAGGCCAGCTACGAAGACGTCACCCTTGAGCACATGCTGGCCGATGCCGGCGGCATGCAGCTCGTGCGCTGGCCGAAGCAGTTCGACGTCATCGTCACCGACAACCTCTTCGGCGACATGCTGTCTGACGTCGCCGCCATGCTGACCGGGTCGCTGGGCATGCTGCCGTCCGCCGCCCTCGGCGCCCCGGACCCGGCCACCGGCCGCCGCAAGGCGATGTACGAGCCGGTGCACGGCTCGGCCCCCGACATCGCCGGCAAGGGCATCGCCAACCCCATCGCCATGATCGCCTCCTTCGCCATGGCGCTGCGCTACTCCTTCGAACTGACCAAGGAAGCCGACCTCGTCGAATCCGCCATCGCCGCCGCCCTCGACCGCGGGCTCCGCACCGGCGACATCGCCGAGGCAGGCGCCCCGACGGTCTCCACTATGGAGATGGGCACGGCGATCCTTGCCGAGATGGATCGACTGGCGGGGTAGGTTTTCGCGAGTTTTTAGCGCTAGGTTTTTTAGCGCTCACGGCTGAGCGCGGGCTTCGCCCGCTAGCCTCCGCGGGGGCGGCAAGTTTATTTGCCGCTCACGCCAGGCTCGCTTCGCTCGCGGCTCCGCGAGGGCGGCGCATCAGCGCCGGCGGGCGCTTGCCCTTGCGAAGCCTGACGGCTCCGAGCTTTCACTCACGGCTAAGCTCTCGCTAGTCTCCGCGGGGCGGCAAGGTCTTTTGCCGCTCACGCCTGGCTCGCGGTCCGACACAGGCGGCCCATCAGCGCCGGCAGCCGTTCGACCTTGCGAAGCCTTCCGGCTTCCTAGTTTGCCGCTCGCGCCAACTCGCTGCGCTCGCGGCTCCGCGAGGGCGCGCTGTCGCGCGGCGCCCGGTCGGGCTTGCGAAGCCTTGCGGCTTCGATGGAGCCCGGACGTCAACGCTTGGCAGCTCGCCTCGGGTTTGCCACCGCCATCTCCCCAAACTCCGCGTCACCACCGGACTTGATCCGGTGGTCCATGATGACGAGCGGCGAAAACTCCCCTAACAGATTGAAATCAAAGGCCTCATGGATCACCGGGTCAAGCCCGGTGATGATGCAGAGCGCGTGGATGCCAGAGTGCATTCGCCGTAAACCGGACAGCAGTGGCTCAAGGCCGGGATGACGGTCGAGCGTTGCGCCCGCGCCGTCCAAACCGTCCCGCTCACCGACCGGCGTGACGGAAGAGCGCGCGGCAGCGGCCACTACGCCGCCACCCCCAACCTTGACAGCCCCCGCGTTCCACGTCATGAGAAGCGCGCTGTAACAGAGGTTGCCATGCGCCCGTTCGATCGGATCATCGAGCAGAAGACGCCGTCCTGGGCTTTTCCGGGCGTTGCCGCGCGCGCGACCGTCAAGATCACCAAGACCACGAAAACCACTCCGACCGCCTGACGGTCCTCTCGTCCGCCGATATCTCCCCCGGCGCGGCGCGGGGGATCGAAGAGCCCGTTGACGAAACGGGCGCGGGGAGAGGGAACGAGGAACCAGAACCATGGGTTATAAAGTCGCAGTCGTCGGCGCCACCGGCAATGTGGGCCGCGAAATGCTCGATATCCTGAAGGAACGGGGCTTTCCGGCCGACGAGGTCGTTGCCGTCGCCTCCCGCCGCAGCCAGGGCGTGGAGGTCTCCTATGGCGACGCCACGCTGCGGGTGAAGGCGCTGGAGCACGTCGATTTCTCCGACATCGACATCGCGCTGATGTCGGCCGGCGGCGAGACTTCGAAGGAATGGTCGCCGAAGATCGGCAAGGCCGGCTGCGTCGTCATCGACAACTCCTCCGCCTTCCGCATGGACCCGGACGTGCCGCTGATCGTGCCGGAGGTGAACGCCGACGCCATCGAAGGCTTTACCCGCAAGAACATCATCGCCAATCCGAACTGCTCGACCGCACAGCTCGTCGTCGCGCTGAAGCCGCTGCATGAGAAGGCGAAGATCCTGCGCTGCGTCGTCGCCACCTACCAGTCGGTCTCCGGCGCCGGCAAGGAGGCGATGGACGAGCTCTTCACCCAGACCCGCGCGGTGTTCGTCTCCGACCCGGTGGAAGCCAAGAAGTTTCCGAAGCGGATCGCCTTCAACGCGATCCCGCATATCGACGTCTTCATGGAGGACGGCTTCACCAAGGAAGAGTGGAAAATGACGGCCGAGACCAAGAAGATTCTCGACCCGAAGATCAAGCTGGTGGCGACCTGCGTACGCGTGCCGGTGTTCATCTCCCACGCCGAGGCCGTGCACCTGGAATTCGCCGAGCCGATCACCGCCGACGAGGCAAGGGACATCCTGCGCGAGGCGCCGGGGTGCCTGGTCATCGACAAGCACGAGCCCGGCGGCTACATCACGCCCTATGAAGCGGCCGGCGAGGACGCCACCTATATCAGCCGCATCCGCGAAGACCCGACCGTCGACAACGGCCTCGCCATGTGGGTGGTCTCCGACAATCTGAGGAAGGGCGCGGCCCTCAACACGGTCCAGATCGCCGAGACCCTCGTCAATCGCGGCCTGATCCAGCCGAAGAAGGACGCGGCGTAAGGGGCGGGTCCCAGCTCGGCCGACATCCCCGACATCCCCGGCGGCGCGCAAGCGCTGCGCCGGGACCGGTCATCGGGATGGCTGATGCGTTTCAGCGTTCGCTCGCTTTCCGTCAACGGATTGTTTGCAAAGCCATACCGGATTGCCGACCGAACGCCGAAAATCGCGAAAATCAGTTGATTAACCGATAGGCCGCGCTGGATTGCTTCGCTCCGCTCGCAATGACGTTTTCTCAATCATTTCAACGTCATTGCGAGGAGGCCGCTAGGCCGACGCGGCAATCCAGAATCATGCTGTTCGGATATATCCCGCGCCTGCAGGCATCCTTCTGATCAAAGTACTCCCGGGTCACGCTCCGAGAAGTCGCCGGACCCTCGCCCAAAGCCCCTTTTTGCGCACGGGCGCCGGCGGCGGCTCCATCCCTTGCGAGGGATCGACGCCGCCGCGGTGGAAGAGGCCTTGCGCGTAAAGCAGCGCCAACCGCGTGTCGCGCGGATCGGTCCCCGCGAGCAGCCGGAACACCTGGTGCCGGGCGCCCTCGTGGTTGGCCTTCTTCCAGTTCTTCTTGACCGTCCCGGCGCTTTCGCGAAACAGCACCACGGCCTCAGGCAGCACGCCAATGCGCTGGCCGCGGGCCCTGAGCAGCGCCATCAGGTACCAGTCCTCGCTGACATAGCTGTAGCCCGGATCGGGAAACCGGCCGACGGCCTGAAACGCCTTGCGGGTGACGACCATGTTGGTGTCGCCCATGGCGTTGGAAAAGAGCGACAGGGCACCCGCGCTGCCGGCAAAGAGCTGGCGCCGGTGGATGCCGGCCGCGTCCGTCGGCGGTGCATCGCCCTCGAAACAGTCGAGCGGCGAGGCGACGGCGTCGAACCGGCCGCTGTCGACGGCTTTGCCGTAAGCGTCCAATGCCTCCGGGGTCAGGGCGTTGTCGTCGTCGAGGAAGACGACGGCCTCGCCCGTCGAGGCGTCGAAGCCGGCATTGCGAGCCAGCATCGGCGACAGATGTTTGTCGAGACGGACGATCTTCCAGCCCCTGGCTCTGAAGTCGGCCGCGAGTTCGTCGAGCAGGGCCCGCGCGGCCCCGGTCTCGCTGGCGTTGTCGACGAGGACGACCTCGTCCGGCCGCCGGGTCTGGGCATCGAGGCTCTTCAGCGCCTGGCGCAGAAAATCCGGCCGGTCGCGGTGGAGCACGATGACCGAAAGGCTGTGCTTGAGCGGCGCGGGCAGTCTGGTGCGGCCGGCAAGGTCTTGCGCATGGGCCGACCAGACGGCGGCGATGTCCTTGCGCGAAACCGCCGGTGCGGGCGGCGCGAGGCCGTCCGCCAGCGCAGCGGAGACGGCGTCCGCAAGCGCGTTCATCTCCGGCGCCACGACGCTGCCGCGGCTTTCCGGCGCCAGCATCTCGCCGACGCCATCGATGTCGGTGGTGAGGAACGAAAAGCTCCCGGCAAGGAGATCGGCGACCAGCCGCCGATCGGGAACAGCAAGGAACGGCGCGACGACGAGGACATGGTCGCGACGCTCTGCGAGGGCGGCGAGGGCGGTGCCGTAGGTCTCCGCCGGCACATGTTCGAAATCGATGCCCCAGCGCGCCGTGCGATAGCCGAGGGAGCGGGCGGACAACCCGTCGCCGCCACGCGCCAGCGGACCGATCGCCGTCACCTTAACTCCGGAAAGGCCGCCGCGGGCGATCAGCGTTTCAATGACATCGCAGAACAGCCAGAAGCCTGAGGCCGCATCGATCCTCCCGACAAAGACGATTTCCTCGATCGCCGCGGCGCTGCCCGTTCCGGCCGCTCGCTCCGCCATCGGGACCGGCAGAACGGCGGGTTGCGGCGCCTCCGGGACGATCTCCATAAGGCGATCGGCAACGGCAAGGTGCGGGACGACGACGGCATCGGCGAGGCGGACGACGTCGCGCTCCAGGGCATCGCAGAGCAGAAGCTCAGGGTGCGCGAGCGTCGCGTCCTGCAACAGCGCCGGATCGGCGACGGGCCCATCGATGACGGCGACGACGGGCATCGCGATGCCGCCGAGCCCCATCGCCCGGTCCATGGCGGCGACCGCGGCACATTCCGGCGCGCCGACCACATAGACCGCGTCGAAGCTCTGGCCCTTGAGCCAGCGATAGAACGTCTCGGCACGAAGGAGGGCCGAGCCGGGAGAACTCATATGGGGCTGGAAGTTGCGGCGCGGCGTCTGCGGCGCGGAGATTTCCTCAGCGCGAATGCCCTCATCGCCGGACACCGAAGGCATCGCTCCCGGCCAATGGGCGAGCGTCACCGTATGGCCGGCCTCGGCGAGAAGACGCGCCAGCGCCTTGGCGCCGGCGATTGCCTGCCAGCGGCGGCCGGCGCCGGGAGCGGCCGGATCGAGCGGGACGGCAACGCAGAGGGAGAGCGGGGCGGCCATGGCGATGGGTGGCGTCCTTCCTGCGGCGGCGTGCCGCCCGCCGGATGTAGCCCGCTTTCGCGGCCAAGCGCAATCGCGGGGCGGCCCCTTCCTCTCGACAGCGCCGGGCGTGCGGAGTACATCTCTCGCGCCCCGCGGGCACGAGCCGTATTCCGGCGGGCCCGTTCACTCCGCGTTGTCACGGGATCCCATGTCCGGATCGAGCGCTCCCCGCGAAATCGTCTTCGTCCACATCCCCAAGACCGCCGGCACGGCGGTGCGCGGTGCGCTCGTCAAGGCGCTGCCGGATTACGAGGCCGTCTTCGACTACGGGCCGAAGTCGTCCGCGACGTCCGAGGCCTGGCGCGAGGCGCTCGCCGTTGCCGACAACCCGATGGCGCTCGCCGGCTTCCGCCAGGCGATCGCGGAACGTGGGCGGGTGCTCCTTGCCGGGCACTTCGAGGCCTTCAAATACTGGAACCTCTTTGCCCCGGAGAGCTTCATCGCCGTCCTGCGCGATCCCGTCGAGCGGGTGCTGTCGGAGTTCTCCCACCATCGCGGACGCTACGGCTACGAGGATCCCATCGAGGTCTTCATCGAGCGGCCGCGGCTGCGCAACGTCATGGCGCGCTACCTGCGCGGCACCGACCCGCGCCGCTTCGGCTTCATCGGCATATCGGAACGCCTGGAGCGGGATATTCCCCGCCTCTCCGATGTCCTCGGCGTCAGGCTGAAGGTGCCGCGGACCAATATCGGCGTCCATGACGAGACCGTCGCCGGGCACATGAAGGACGCGGCGCTGCGGCACCGGATCCGCGAGCTCAACGCCGAGGACCAGGCGCTCTACGAGTTCTTCCTCGATCGCGCGCCCGGGGAAGCGGTGGCCGACCCCCTGCCGCCGGCGCTTGCCGGCATCGGCGTTGCCGGGCGGATGCGGGCGACGCTTGAGGGCACGTTGACCGGCTGGGCGGTCGACGGGGTGAGCGAGCGCGCCGTCGAGCTGGAGGTGCGTTCTGGCGAGGCGATCATCGGCCGTGTCCGCGCCGACGGCTTCAGCAAATGGCTGCTGACCCGCCAGCTCAGCCGCAACGGCATCGGCACCTTTACCTTCGACCTGAAAGCCGCACTGGGGGCGCTGCCGGAGGCCGAGCGGCTGCAGACCGTGACGGTGCGCCCCGTCGGCGGCGTGACGCCGATCGCCGGCGCCCTGCGCGAAAGGCGCCTGTCCCTGCTGCTCGGCGGCTGACGGCCCGGCCATCCGGCGCCGGCCAGGCGAATGCGCGATCGACCCGGCCGACATCGCCGGCATTCCGGCCGTTTTGTCCCGTCCTGCAACCGGTCGCGTCCCCCTCTGAACATTTCGAATCCGGCGCTCCGACAGGCCGGGACACCGCGCCCGCGAAGCGGTTGACTACCTTACGGTCTCCGCTTATCACTGCTCGACAAATCGCTGATGTTGCCGATCTGTAAGTATGCAGCAAGTACAAAACCTCACGCATTCAGTATTTGCTTGTGTGAACAGGTAGCCTGAAGGCTCCTTGCAAAGGAAAATCTGTTGTCGCTAGATTGTAAAAATGTAGTCATAACCGGCGGCGCCGGTTTCGCTGGCTCACATATCGTTGATTTAGTGTGTCAAAGATTTCCCGATGCGGAAGTCACCGTTGCCGACAAGATGACCTATGCCGGGGACATCCGCAATATTCTCCCCCTGATATCGTCGAACCGGGTCAACCTCATGGTTGGCGATGTGAGCGACATCGATTTTTGCCATCGGGCCGTCAAGGGGGCGGATCTCGTCATCCATGCGGCCGCCGAAAGCCATGTGGACAACTCGTTTCACAGCTCGCTGAATTTCACCAAGTCGAACGCCCTCGGCACCCACGCGATGGTGGAAGCCTGCCGCGATCTGGAGGTGCCCGCATTCGTCCATATTTCGACGGACGAGGTCTACGGCGAGGTCATCGACGGATCGGCGCCGGAGGATGCGCCGCTGCTGCCGACCAATCCCTATTCGGCCTCCAAGGCGGCGGCCGAGATGATCGTGCGCGGCTACGCGCAGAGCTTCAAGCTGCCGGTCAAGATCATCCGGGCGAACAACCTCTACGGCCCGCGCCAATACCCGGAAAAGATCATTCCCCGCTTCATCTGCCACATGATGCTGGGCCGGCCGCTGACGCTGCATGGCGACGGCTCGAACCGGCGCCACTACCTGGCGGTGGAGGACTTTGCCGAGGCGGTCCTTCACGTGGCCGAGCACGGCACCGTCGGCGAGACCTACAATATCGGCACCGACGAAGAGTACCGGAACATCCATATCGCCGAGACCATCGCCGGGTTTTTCCAGAAGGACCTGGCATCGGTTGTCGAATACGTGCCGGATCGCCCGTTCAACGACGCCCGCTATTCGGTCGATTTCTCCAAGCTGGAAGGTCTGGGGTGGTCGCCGCGGCGCCGGCTGGCCGACAACCTGCCCGACGTCGTCGCCTGGTACAAAGAGAACTTCTTTCGATACGAACCGCTGTTCGGGACGATCGGCGATTTCTAGAGCGTATTCCCGGCCCGACGCTCCGCGCCAGCCAAAGGCGGGACCCGGCCTTCGGACAGGGATACGCGCCAAGACACACGGCCGGTGCATTTCGCGTGGTTCAGCAATCACCGGAAATGCCGGCGATCAAAGAGCTGGACAAGCATGATCCTCCTGGTGGGTGCGCATTCCTTCATTGGTCGGGCCATATCGACGATAGCCCCGCAATGGCAGGCCGTTTCCCACCGTGATGTGCTCGCCGACCCGGCCTGCCTGGATGGCGCCTCGGTCGTCGTCAATGCCGCCTACAACAAGGGTCTGGTGCACGACGGCTACCACGAGGACCGGGACTTCGATCTGACGGTGGCGCGGCGACTGGCGGAGCGGCCGGACGCTCGCATGGTGATGCTGAGCTCGCGCGCCGCCTATGGACCGGCACGGCCCGGACGCCCCCTTTGCGAAGACGATCCCTGCGCGCCGGTCGCGCCCTACGGCATCGCCAAGCTGAAGGCCGAGGAAGCGGCCCGGGCGGTCCTCGGGGATCGCCTGACCGTCCTCAGGCTGTCCAATATTTTCGGCAACGAGCTTGAAGACGGACGGCGCAGCTTCCTGTCCCTGGCGCAGGGTGCCCTGAAGGCCGACAACCGCATGGTCTTCGACATGAGCCCCTGCGTGGAGCGCGACTTCCTCCCGGTCGAGAAGTGCGCGGAGGACATCGTGCGCATCGCGAATGCGCCCAAGCCCGGGATTTTCAATCTCGGCTCCGGTTTCGGAACGCCGGTCGGCCGGATCGCGCAATGGCTTTCGGAAGGCTTCGGTGGCGGCGAGCTGCTGGTCACCGACCTTCGCGATTTCGACAACTTCTGGCTCGACATGTCGAAGAGCCGGGAAGCCTTCGACCTGGAGCCGGTCCGGTCCGACGACATAAGAAAGGCTTGCCACAAGGCAGGCGCCGCCCTGTTGCCCTCAAGCGATAGCACAAGGTGAACACATGACGTCTGCAGACGATACGAAAGTTTTGCACGATGACAGCGTATTCCATTGGGCGGAAGCGCTTTTTTACGAGCCGTTCTACTCCGAAAAGAAGATCGACAAGAAATTCCGCGACAACGATTCGACGGTGGAGAATTTCGTCACCTTCGGAGCCGAGCGAAATATTTCCCCCAGTCCGCTCTTTTCCATCCAGTATTACCGCCGCGTTCGAAGCGCGGACGAAGGCGCCGGACCGGAACTTGCCAAGGGTGTGTTCTTCGACTGGGTCAAGAATGGCGTCGCCAGGCGGATCGTGCCGACCATCCATTTCGACAATGAATGGTACGAGGACCAGTACGCCGACGACCTGGCCGACGGCCAGTGGGGGTTCGAGCACTACCTGACGCGCGGGCGTCTCGAGCCGCTCCGGTTTCGTCCCAATCCGTGGTTTTCGCCCGAGCAGCTTCTCGCGCCGGGCAGCACCCCGTTCCCGCCCGACCGCGTCTACGAGGCCTGCCTGCACACCGGCAACAAGCTGAGCCGGCCCTTCAATCCGTACCTGCGGACCTGGGGCCGCCCCTACGGCCCGGCCTGGTTGCCGGAAGGCTCGCCGCCGATCGAGCCGGTGGGCGGGATGCCGCCGAGACGCCTTCTGGATTCCCTTTGCCGGGGATGGGAGGGCGACGACGTGCGGCGGCACTTCCGGCATGTCTCCATGCTGGTGACGATCTTCCAGCGGGAATTCTACGTCCGGGTTGCCGAGCTCGACCCGATGACGCCCCATGTGGACGCCTTTTTCGATTTCCTGAGGACCGGCCTCGACCGGGGCCTGCCGCCGACGCCCTTCTTCGACCCCGACATCTATGTCGAACGGCTCGCAGAGGCCGGCCACGCGCTGCCCGAGCCGGAGCAGGCGTTTCGCCATTGGCTGGAACACCGCAAGGACCACGGCATCGTCCCGACGCTCCTGATGGATCGCGACTACTACCTCGACCAGGTGGAGAGGGCGGACGCGGCGGCGGCGGCCGCCGATCCGCTGGTCCATTACCTGACCGAAGGGGTCGCAAACCGCCTGTCCCCGGCACCCGATGTGACGCGGGCCCTTCTCGACAAGGCGATGCGCATCAGCGCCGGCGAAATCCCCGGCATCTATCGCTACCTGCTCTTCGCCGAGAACGAGGAGGAGTATTTCGATGCCGGTCCGTCAGTCGCAGCGGTCGGGACGCGCACCTATCCCAACGGCGTGTCGTTCGCGCTCAGCCGGCTTGAGACATACCTCAAGAACGCCCGGCCGGACAAAATCCGCGCGCGCCTGAAAGGGCCGGTGATCTCGGAGATCTGGCGCCGGGCGACGGAGCTGGAGCCGCGCGTCGGTCACTCCGATCACACATTTCGCCTGGCGATACCGCCATTCCAGTCGGCCCTTGCAAATGTCGTCGAGCCGATGCGCCGCATGCTGGAACGATCGCAATACGACACCGTGGTCTGCGTGCCGCACTGCCGCATGTCCGGGGCCGCCCTCGTCGCCGGTGCGTTCTGCAAGGCGATGCGCAAGGCCTATCCGGAACGCTCCATGCTGCTGGTGCGCACCGACGGGCCTTATTTCCAGCGGCCGGAATGGTTTCCCGAAGAGATCGGCAACGTTGACATCAGCTCTTTCGCCAGGAGCATCCCGCCCCACGATCGCGACCGGCTGCTGATGGATCTCCTGATCGGCGTCGCACCGTCGATGATCGTCAACGTCAACAGCTATCTGGCGTGGAACACGTTCCTGGAGTTCGGCGACCGCTTGAAGCTTTTCGCGGACCTCTACGCCTATATGTTCTGCTTCGACCACAACAAGCAGGACGTCCTGACCGGCTATCCGGCGCGCTTCTTCGACACCACGATCGATAATCTGAGCGGCGTGATGCTCGATACGCAGTACCTGAAGAACCAGCTTACCGACATCTTCAAGCTGCCGAAGGCGATCCAGGACAAGCTCTGGCCCATCTACTCCTATGTGCCGATGCCGCCTCGGGACGAGCCGCTCGTGAACACGCTTGCCGCGCGCGACCGGCCGGACGGCCGCTGGCGGGTGTTCTGGGGCGGGCGCCTCGACCGCCAGAAACGCTTCGACGTGGTGATCGAGATCGCCCGGGCCATGCCCGATATCGATTTCGTCTGCTGGGGCGCGGCGGTGCTGGACGAAAACCCCTACGACCCGAGCACGTTCCCGGACAATCTCACGCTCAACGACCCCTACGAGTCGTTCGAAACGCTGCCGATCGACGAATGCGACCTCTGGCTCTACACGTCCCAGTGGGACGGCCTGCCCACGGTGCTGATCGAGGTCGGGCTCGCCGGCCTGCCGATCGTTGCCTCCCGGGTGGGCGGCGTCGGCGAACTCGTGTCGGAGGAGACCGGCTATCCGGTCGATGCCTTCGATGACCCGCGCGCCTATATCGAGCAGATCAGGGCCATTCAGCAGGCCCCGGAGGTCGCCGTGGAAAAGACCCGCCGGCTGCATGAGCTGGCCATCACGCGCCACGCGCAGGACCGCTATGCGGACGATCTGAAGCAGATGCTGGGAGAGGGGTCATGAGCGGAGACATCGACATCACAGCCGTCGTCACGGGTCATGGCGAGGGCGTGCTCCTCGGTCCGACGCTGGCAAGTCTGTGCGAGGCGGCGGACGTCGCGCGCGGCCAGGGGCTTTCCGTCGAATGCATCGCCGTCCTCGACCGGGCGAGCGACGGCACCCGCGCCATGTTCGGCCCCGGCGCCCCGATGGACGGCGCCTTCCAGGTCGAAGAGGTCGATTTCGGCGACCAGGGCCTGACCCGGAACCACGGTGCGTCGAAGGCCCGCGGCCGGTACGTGGCGATGCTCGACGGGGACGACCTGTGGAGTTTCAACTGGCTTTCCGAGGCCCACAAGCTCTGCCAGGCGGCGCCGGCGCCGGTGATCGTGCACCCCGAATTCAACATCTTTTTCGAGAATTACCACGGCACCTTCGTCAACATCCCCTCGGACTCCGAGCTGTTCGACGACGACGCGTTCCGCGCCTTCAACTACTGGGATGCGCTGTGCTTTGCCGACCGCTCGATCTTCCTCGACCATCCCTATGAGCGCCGCGATATCGCGAACGGATTTGCGCTGGAGGACTGGCATTGGGGCTGGGAGACCTATTGCGCCGGCGTCGAACACGTGGTTGCCCCCGATACGGTCCATTTCAAACGCCGCCGCATCCGCTCGCAGAGCGTGGAAGCCAAGGCACGGCGGGCCCTGCCGCCGTTCCATCCCTTTCAGCGCTACAGCTGGCACGATCCGGCGAAGCAGGACTAGAGCGTATTCCCCCGCCGGCGCCCGGGGAAAACGGCGCCGCCATGTGAAAAGCTGCCGCGCGGCCGCGGCCGGCTTTCGCATGCATTCGAAATTCTGTACGTACGGCCGATCGGTCTTGGTCTGGAGAACTGGAAGTGATTGGAAGCGGCGAACTGAGCGACGACGCGCGCGGCAAACTGGAGATGTCGGGCGAGGCGGCGTTCCTGGACATCTGGGATGCCGTGCGGGCCCATACGGCGATCTCGGCCGAATACGGGCTGGCGCTGTTCCGGGCCTGCCGCTATCTGGCGGAGCGCCCGGTGCCGGGCTCGATCGTCCAATGCGGTATCGAGGATGTCGGGTCGGCGATGGTGATCATGGCAACCCTGAAGGCGTTCGGGTCCGCGGACCGGCCGTTCTTCGTGCTGGGCAGCTTCGAGGCGGCGACGGACGGCGAGGTGAAGGCGCCCGGCTCGGTCGATGCGCTCCGCGAGACCCTTGCCGGCACCGGATACGACATGGAGCGCGTGGTCTTCGTCGACGGCGACGTGACCGAGACCCTTGCGAAAACGCGCACCGGCGCGGCGGCGCTGGTCAAGCTCGATGCCGCATCCTATGAGGTGACCCTCGTGGAGATCGACGGGCTTTATCAGCGCCTTACCCAGCACGGCGTGATCGCCGTCGACGGCGGCGACCATTGGCAGGGGATGCGCAAGGCGCTCGAGGCGTATTTCTCGCGCGATGCCGCCGACAACGGCTACCAGATCAGGAAGCCGCTGTTCCAGTGGATCGACTTCACGAGGTGCGTCGCGATCCGCTCCGCGCCGACGCCGCGGCTCCAGGCCTGGCGCTATGACTACGTTCCGCCGAACCTTGAGAAGATCGATCTTCTGCCGCATTTCCCCTCGCTTGCGGAGACGGACACGAGGACGATCGGCTGGCGTTACCTGCGCAAGGAAGTGCCGCATATCTTCCGCACCGACCTCAGGTCGGTCGTGCCCAATATCGGCGTCCTCTCCATGGAAGAGGCCCACATCCTCTACAACCTGGCGCGGGCCTTTGCCGGCAAGCGCGGCCTTGAGATCGGCTGTCATCTCGGCTGGTCGACGGCCCATATCCTTGCCGGCGGCATCGACCTCGACGTCATCGATCCCCGATTGATCAAGGGCGAGCACCACGACGCGGTGGCGGACTCGATCCGGCGCAGCAATCCCGATGCAACCGTGCGCCTGTGGGCCGGATTTTCGCCCTCCGTCGTGCCGGCCGTCGCGGCCGCCGACGACCGGCCGTTTTCGTTCGCGTTCATCGACGGAAACCACGACGGCGAGGCGCCCCGGCTCGACGTCGAGACGGTTGCGCCCCTTTGCGCGGAAACGGCGTGCCTGGTGTTTCACGATCTGGTCTCGCCGGCCGTTGCGGGCGGCTTCCGGGCAGCGGGCGAGATGGGCTGGAACACGCGCATCTACAACACGATGCAGGTGATGGGCGTCGCCTGGCGCGGCGATTTCGAGCCGTTCGAGCATATCCCGGACGAACGGACGCCCGCATTCTCGCTGCCGGGGACCTCACGCGTCTGAAAGACGTGACGCCCCGCGGCAACGAGGGGTAAAGGGCCACGGCGGGCGGCGCTTTGACATCACACGGCTCCCGTCGCGACCCGACTGGAGGACGGGCCGGAAGCCATTCCAGGCAGGCTTGCGAAAGACTGGTCGAGTGGCTATCACCGCGATTGATTTTTCTCACGAGCGCGCATCGCGCGACAGCCGACACATGCCGCCGCTGAGATTTGGCAGAGGTGCCAGGACATGACGGAAGACGATCTGGAACTGGCCGGTCGAATTGTTTCCCTCGGCGACAATTGCGAATTCGGCTTCGTGCAGCGGCATCTCGGGCTTGAGCCGTCGGGTCTGCTCCGCTGGGCCATCGCTTGGCCGGAAAACGTCATCTCCCTTCTTGAAAGGATCTCCGCCGGCGATTCCTTCGAAGGCTTCTATGACTTTCCGGAGATTCGACCGCACAATGCCGGCATGGTTCGCGAGCCCGTCACCGGGCTGCTGTTCCATTCCCAGATGCGCTCGTCCAAGGATCCCGAGACCGGCGTTTTCGTCTTCGACCTGCCCGAAGAGCCCCGCCGCGAGATACACGGCAACGAGGAAAGCAAGTTTTCCTACCTCCTGCAGAAGTTCCAGAGCACCTTGCGGGACGAGGCGCGCCTTCACGTCATCCGCCGCACCAGGAAACTGACGGAAGCGGAGATCAGCCGGTTGGACGCGCTGCTGCGGGAATTCAATCCGGGGAACCGTCTGATGGTGCTGACGGCCGATCCGGACCGGCCGGGCACGTTCGAGACCCGCGACGACGGCGTCCTCATCGGCTATGTCAGGGAGCTGGCGACCTATGCGCAGGCCGATTGCTACGACCGCGAAGGCTGGGCCGATCTGATCAAGGCGCTTCGCAGCCACTTCGAAGCGTTTTGACGCGCCCGGCAGGCCCCACGACCACTTCCGTTCCGAAGGACGGGCCTCGCCGGCGAAGCTCCCGATACCGCCACCAGCCCCAAGCCTCGGCGCCGCCTGTCACGGCGGCGATGCTGCTGCGCACCTTGTCACTCCCGGCGCCCTTGCCGAGCGGCCGTTCCGGCCACGGTTTCAGCCCGAGACCTGGCCGGTCCGGCCCGCCGGGATGTTGCTATTCCGTGCCGATCTTCATAAGTTGGCGGCGACTGGAAACATGGGTTGCCTGCCCCTGCCGCCGCGCCTTGCGGGCAAGTTGCGCTCCACCCGGCCCCGCCACATCTGACGACAGGTGCATCCCCCGTGACCGCCGACAAGGACATCATCCCGGCAGACCTCGCAGCGATGTACGAGAACATCGCGAAGAACTGCGATGAGACCGACTTCTGGGGCCAGGTCCGCCGCACGGTGAACGGCAAGCCGGTTCCCGAAGAGCAGATCGCCCTGATCATCGACCAGATGAAAGACGCCCTCGACCTGCAGGCCGACGACATCCTGCTCGACATCTGCTGCGGCAACGGAGCGCTGAGCGCCCGGTTTTTCGAGGACTGCGCCGGCGGCCTCGGCATCGACTATTCGCAGACGCTGATCGGTGTCGCACGAAAGTATTTCTCCGGCGGGCCGGGCGTCGCGTACGACGTCGGCGAGGCGCTCGATTTTCTGGAGAATGCAGCCGACCCGGAGCGCTTCACCAAGGCGGTCATCTACGGCTCGATCAGCTATTTCCCGCGCGAAGCCGCGCGCAGCATGCTCCGCGTCCTGCGCGAACGGTTCACGGGAGTATCGCGTTTCGTCGTCGGCAATGTCGCGGATCTTGCCCAGATTCATGCATTTTTCGCAGACCAGTACGAAGACGGCATTGAAGACAGGGCGGATTCGGCGATAGGTGTCTGGTGGTCGCGCCAGGCGTTCGAAGAGATGGCCCGCGATACGGGCTGGTCCGCCGAGATCAGGCGCATGCCAGACACGTTTTACGCCAGTCATTATCGTTTCGATGCGGTTTTGCGGCCGGCACAGGTTTGATGTCAGGAATGTTCAAGAAAGTCGTCTGGCTTGCCGGCATGCCCCGCTCGGGGACGAACTGGGCCTCCCAGATCTTCGCGTCCCACCCCGACGTGAGGCTCAAGTTCTGCCCGCTGTTTTCCTATCCCTTCAAGAATGCCTGCGACGAAAACAGCACGGCGGACGACTGGAACAAGCTGTTTGAAGCCGTCTACACCACGAGCGACGCGTATCTCGACCAGGAGTACCTTCGCAAGGACGGTCTTCTGCCGACGTTCGAGGAAAAGTCGGACGCTCCAAGCGTCCTGTGCATCAAGTCGACCCGGTACCACCATCTGCTGCCGAACCTCCTCGACCTCGTTCCCGAGCTTCACCTTGTCGTCCTGGTCCGCAATCCCGCAGCGTCCATCCATTCCTGGCTGACCAACCCGCATGAGTTTCCGGACGGCGCCGATCCGGCGACGGAATGGCGTTCAGGCGCCTGCCGCAAGACCGGCACCGGAGAGTTCTGGGGGTTCGACGACTGGAAGGCCGTCACACGGCAGCAACTGGCCCTTGCCCGTGCCCGGCCGGACAGGGTCACGGTGGTGGTCTACGAAGACCTGGTGCGCGATGCCGGCGGTGAGACCGCGCGCCTGTTCGATCGTCTCGGCCTCGATTTGCATCCCCAGACAAGCGCATTCCTGACGGCGTCCCAATCGTCCAACAAGAGCCACAAGCGGGCGGTGTTCAAGGATCCCAACGTCTCGGAGCGTTGGACCGGGGAGATCGATCCGGAGATCCGCTACACGATCGGCCGGGAGCTCGTCGGCACCCCGCTCGCGCGTTTTTGCGACGCCCGGACCCTGGCCGTCGGAGCGGGCTGGCGAGGACCCAAAGGACCCCTGCGCCTCGGGCCGACAAAGGCGAAACTCGACGATCTTGCCGCCTTCGGCGGTCCCCCGCTGTTCGACCGGACGCAGCCGCGCCCGATCGGACAGCTCGCAAAGCCGTCTTCCACGGCCTTCTCCCGCTACGTGGACACGATCTACGAAGAACGCCGCTGGTCCAACAACGGTGCCCTGGTGCGAACCCTGGAGCATCGCCTCGCCGAGTACCACGGCGTTGAGCACTGCGTGACCTTCGCCAATGCCTCGCTCGCGATCGTCGCGCTGCTGAAGTCCGTGGCGCTGCCGACCGCACGCGAAATCATCTTGCCGGCATTCACCTATGTGGGCCTGCCGCACATCATCGTATGGTCCGGCTACCAACCACGGTTTTGCGATATCGACGAGCGGACCCAGTCCTTGTCGCCATCCGCAGTCGAAGCGGCCGTGACGGAGGAGACGGCTGCGATTCTCGCCGTCCATCAGGTGAACGCGCCGTGCGATCACGAATGGTTTGCGGACTTCTCGTCGAGAACGGGCGTTCCCGTGGTGTACGATTCCGTTCACGCGCTCGGCTGCAGCCTGCCCGATGGAACGCCGATCGGCGGGCTCGGCGAAGCCGAAGTGTTCAGCCTGCACGCGACGAAGATCCTGAACGGCTTCGAAGGCGGTTACATCACGACGAACAACCCGGACCTTGCGCACACGCTGAAGAGCCTGCGGAATTTCGGCTACACGACCGAGATATCCACGGATGCGATAGGCCTGAACGGCAAGCTGAACGAAGTCCACGCCGCCATGGCCCTTGCGTCCCTGGAACAGGTCGACACGGTGATCGCGGAAAACGAAGAGCGTTTCCTGAAATACCGTAATGCATTTCACGATATCGAAGGACTTTCCTTCGTCCCCTACGAAGACAGCTACAAGGCCAAGAATTACGAATTCGCGCTGCTGGAAATCGACGAGAACTGGCCGTTGGAGCGCGATACGATCGTGAGCCTTCTGCGCGCGGAGAACGCCCTGGCGCGCGCCTATTACAACGAGCCGCTCTACCGATATGACGACTATCCCGAAGTCGGGAGCTGCTCGGCGCCGAATGTGCCGCGCAATGTCGTCATGCCGTTCATGCCGGTTACCGACAAGCTCGCGCGACGTATCATCCAGATGCCGGTGGGTGGTCACGTGGCCACGACCGACATTGAGGGTCTTGCGGATTTTTTCCGGTTTGTCCGTGAGAACGCGCAAGACATTCGGATGCGCCTTCAGGCGCGGACGGAGTCCTAGCCGTGAAAGCAACGATTTCAGATTTCCAGGTGTTTGGGGGATCGCCGACATTCGACGTCGATCGCGTGGTCGGCCAAGTCTATATGCCGGACCGCGAGGTCTTCGACACGTGGTTTTCGGCGATTTCCGAGCGCGCGTTCTACACCAACCACGGCCCGCTCGTGGCGCGGCTGGACGCGGTCATTGCCGATCGCCTCGAGGTCGCCAACGCCGTCTCGGTCACGAACGGAACCGTCGCCCTCATGGTGGCCCTCACGGCCCTTGAATTGAGCGGCGATGTGATCGTGCCGGCGTTCACCTTTCCGGCGACGGTTCAGGCGGTCGTCTGGGCGGGCCTCCGTCCGGTCTTTGCGGACGTCGATCCCGTAACACACAACCTGACGCCGGAAACCGTCGCCGCGGCCATGACACCGGAAACGACCTGCGTCCTCGGTGTGCATGTCTGGGGCCGGCCCTGCGAACCCGCGGGCCTGAAGGCATTCTGTCGCCAGAACGCGCTCCGTCTGGCGTTCGACGCCTGCCACGGCTTCGGATGCAGCCATGACGGACGCATGCTCGGCAATTTCGGCGACGTCGAGGTATTTTCGTTCCACGCCACCAAGATCGTCAACGGCGCCGAAGGCGGCTGCATCACCACGAATGACGACGAGTTGGCTGCACGTCTGCGCACCGTGGCGAACTTCCACCGGTCTCCGGCCGACCGCGACTGCAAGGTCAGGATCAACGCCAAGATGACCGAGGCGCAGGCGGCCATGGCGCTGATGGCCCTTTCCGAGTTCGAGCAATACGTCGACAGAAACCGCGCCATCTATGAGGTCTATCGGGAGCAACTGGGGCCTCGTTCCGATGTCCGCATGATCGCGTTCGATGCCTCGGAGCTCCAGAACTACCAGTACGCCGTCTTCGAGCTCGGCGACGAGGCCGGGATTTCGCGCGATGATCTGCTGGCGGTGCTGCGCCGCGAAGGCGTGCACGCGCGCCGCTATTTCGCCCCCGGCGTCCACAAGCTTCATCCGTTCGAAGAGGGAAGGAACGGTCCTCCCCTTCCGATCACAGATCAGCTCTGCGACACCCTGTTCCAGCTTCCCGTCGGCGCGTTCGTGACACCGCAGGACGCGCGGCTGATCGCCAATCTTGTCTCGGTCATTCTCGACAATGCCGACGCGTTTTCGCAGCGCCTGGCAACGTCAAAGGACGGTGCGGCGTCGGCGTGACGTCGTTCGTGTGCCGCCGGAATGGCTGACGGCCAATGTCCGCAAGACCGGCAACCAGCCATTGTCAGGGCCAAGCCGTCGCATTATCCCGATTATCGCCACCCCAGTGCGGAGCAGAGCCGAATGCGACTTGGCATCATGCAGCCCTACTTCTTCCCCTATCTCGGCTATTTCGACGTCATCCGGAAGACCGACCGCTGGATCGTCTTCGATGTGGTGAAGTACCAGGCCAAGCACTGGATGAACCGCAATCGCATCCTGGAGCCGAACAAGGGCGAGCAATACATCACGGTGCCGGTCGACAAGCACTCCTCCCGGATGCTGAGCGACATCACGGTCAAGGATATGCCCCAGGCGCGCGAGAAGATCCTCCGGCAACTCGCCGTCTACCGCAACGTCGCGCCCTATTTCGATGCGGTCTGCGGCATCGTCGAGGAGACCTTTGACGACGTCGGCGACGACCCGGTCCGCCTCAGCGATCTCAATGTCGCCGGCCTTGCCCGGGTCTGCGCCCATCTCGGCATCGCGTTCGACTACCGCATCTGCTCCGAGCTCGACCTGGATTATGCCGGCGTCCAGCACGCCGGCCAATGGGCGCTGGAAATCTGCCGCCAGCTCGGCGCCACCGGCTATGTCAATCCGTCCGGCGGCAAATCGATCTTCCGGAGAGAAGAATGGCAGGCCGCCGGCATCGACATCGCGTTCACGCGGCTACCGGACTTCCGCTATCCCGTCGGCGGCAAGTTTGAATTCGTCCCCCACCTGTCCATAGTGGACTGCCTGATGTGGGTACCGGGCACGGAGATTCTGGCCTATCTCGATGAATTGTCCCTGGACCGCGGGGGCGAGCCCATGGCGGCACCCTAGATCGGGATTTGCGAGCACGCTCAAGGAGCTGGAGACCGGCAGATGGCCACGTTCACGTCCCCCCATGTTGACGATGCGTTTTACGCAAAGACCTACGCCGCCGAACTGGCCGGCAGGCAGCCCGGCGATCATTTTCAAGCGATTGGACTGGCAAACGGACTGCTTCCCAATGCAGAGCTCGATCCGACGCTCGAGCAATTCAAGGACGTTGCCGGCAACGCCGACCGGCCCCTGCAGCAGCGCTACAATGCGCTCTGCCGGGAGATGATCCGTCACTTTCCCAATCCCGCCTATGACGGCTATTTCTGGACCTTTCTCGAAACCCACAAGCCGCCCGAGCCCGGGGCCAAGGCACAGTTCGATCAAGCGCTGATCGGCGATCCGGAATCCGCAGGGCGGATGGGTTATCTTTATGGCGGCGCCCGGCATGACATCCGGCAACCCTCGTGCCAGGCCTTCCTCGACCGGGTTGAAAATGGCGAAGACCCCGTAGTTCAGGCCAGACTCCCGCACGGCTTCTGGGACGGAATCGCGCGCGTCTTTATCCTCGAGCACATCCTCGCCGAGCAGTTTCCCGGACGCGGGCTCGGGGACGAGGCGCGGTTGCGTCTCGCCATCCGCCTGGCGCGGCATCTCCGTCCGAACGACCCCCAATCGATCCTGTTCACCGAGAACTTCCTTCATGAGGTCAGAACGCTGGCAGCCGGCAGCGCGCCCGAGCGACCGCCGGCCCTCGCCTTCAAGTCCTTTCCCGATGGCGGAACCGGCCTTTTTGGACGGAGCGAGGTCCATCCGCCGCGTGCGCCTTTCGTCTTCAAGGCCGTGGAGTGGCTGAAGCCCGGACAGCGCGAATTCGGCGATGCCATGCTGATGAAGCGCGTCGTCATGTCGGGCATGTTCCAGCCTTTCATGGACCGCATTCGCCATCGGCCGGTGGTTCTGGTGGCAAACCAGTTCCTGTCCGATTTCGGCGAGCGCTTCGACCTGCCGGCGTTCGTCTTCGTGGAGGTCCCGCCGCGCGAGGCGCACCTTGTCCGCGACGATATCTGGGAGCGATGCCGGCAGGCACTCTCCCCTATCGTGAGCGCCGCTTCCCCAGACGCACCGCCGATCGTTCTGACCCGCTGCGGAGGCTCGTTTGCCTTTCATCTGATCAATCGGCTGGCGCGGGAGTTTCCCCAGACCTCGTTCGTGGATTTGGGACAATCCGCCGACCTGTGGTTCCTCGACCGCGACGGCTTTGTGCGAAAAGGCGGCCTGCCATGGTCGCCCAACTTCAGAAAACAGATTGAAATCAACAATTTGGCGGAGTTCTATCGATCCAAATGCGGAATTGCCGACTTTGCGGCATTCCACATCGAGCGGCACGGCGAGGCGAAACCGGCGCAACGCTGGTCGCCCTCAAGTCGGTTCCTGCAATATGCGCAGCTCGCTGCCGCCCGCGGCCTGGACGATGTCGCCGATCTGTTCGTCGAACGTGCGCTCTCGCAAACGCCCGATGACCCGGCCCTGCTGCGGTTCATCGATCAGCGAAAGGCAAAGCAGGACCGCACCGTGTGAGCCCTGGAACTCCCGTCCCCGTTGCTCTCGGCGCCTCAATCGTGGCCGGTCAGTTCGGCATGGAACTGCTTGAGCACGGCGTGCGAGGGATCCATCGCAAGTCCCTTTTGGCAGGCCTCGAGCGCCTCGTCCGTCCGGCGAAAATGTCGATAAAGGCGCGTCAGGAGCACTAGCGGCGGCACGGCGTCCGGCGTTTTGGCATGCGCCCGCTCGGCGAACATCAGCGCGCGCTCGCTAAGGCCGAGATGCACCATGCGCCAGGCAAAGTTGAAGTCGCCGCTGTGTTTCGGCATCTTGGCGAGGATTTCGCCGGTGAAGACGGCCTCGCGAAAGTGGGAGCGGCTGTCGGGAACGTCGAGAAGCCGGTCGTAAAAATCGAAGAGATCATTGGCATCGAGGATACGTTCCCAGAAGTCCTGCAGCCATAGCATTTCCGGCTTGCCGGTCGGAGCGTCGTCCAAGAACCACAGATTGATCGCCTGCCCGAGATCGAAATAGACCGCATAGGGAAGCCGGCGCGACAGGTTGCAGAGCAGCCAGAACGAGAACGACCCGCCCGCCTGCGTAAGCACAATGGCCGGCGGATGATCGCGTTGTCCGACGCCCGCCTCATTCAGTTCGCTTTCGATACCATCGAGGATGTCATAGCGCGTCAGGTGGCTGTTCGCCGGCGGCACTTCCAGATGGTGGAAATCCGGGAGCTCCCATCGCTCGCCGAGCGCCGCGAATCCCTTGTTTGAAACGAGGACGACTTTCCTCTCCCGCATCGCCTCGATGAGGGTCCCGATGCTGCCCGTCGAGGCGAAGCGTTTCCAGGCGATGCCATCTTCAAAGACGGTTCCGTCGGCAAAATTCCGAGCGATGAAATCGGTCGCCGCGTCCCAGCGAACCTGCGAGGGATCGGCCGAGCCGAAAAGGCGGTCCGGATAGTCGGGGTGCGCCTTGAATGCCAGACACGGCGAAACCGGATCATCGCCGGTGCGACAAAGCTCCGCCACCTCGGCAATGAAATTCTCGGTGAAGACCGGGCTCTGGGCATAAAGGACGCGGACCAGGCGGGTCGCAAGGCGACCAATTCGCTCCGCCGTCGCAAGGGTCTCGCCCCAAAGCTCCTGCACCACGCGCTCCACGATCGCGATACGACCGAGAGCGTCCATCAGCCCGTGCGGCAGGCGGGCCCTGACCGAGGGTTTGCCGCTGGTGATCAGGTCCTTCCAATAGTCCGGCGAGCGCTTGCGGATGCAGTAGTGCTTTCCGCCGGCATCGAATTCCACGGCCCCGTCCGCGTCGATTTCCTCCCAATGGGCGAGCAGCGCCTGCTGGCGCTCGGGATGATCCGTGTGGACCTGTGTATCCGCGAAACGCCAATCGAAGGCATCGGCGTGATCGACCCGCTCAAAAACCTCTTTGGCAAGCGCTTTCAACAGGGGCTCGAGGCCTTGCTCCTCGATCAACGCAGCCGCTTCGGCCTCCGGGACACCCGGGAACCGTATCGCGGCAACGAGCGGATCGAAGGAGGCGTTCGGCATCAGCCCCCGGGCACGCCCCTCCGTCTCGTAGTGCAGAGCCGGCGCCTGCCCGCCCAACAGGCCTTGGTAGTGCTGGCGATAGAAATCCCCGTCGACAACCACTCCCGACTGCATGCCCGGTGCCGTCATCCGTTTGCCGCGCCCGTTCGGGTCGCCACCGAAACGACGGCATCGTTCTGTGGCATCTCGGTCGCATTGGGCACCAAGTCGTGGCGCCCGGCCAATGCCTCGACTTGTGGAATGGGGAACATGTGGCCCTCCAGGTCACCGACGGTCCAGCGGTTCGGGCCCAACTGATTCATCTCACGCTCCAGGGTCATGTGCTGACGGTCAGGACGCCGCCATGGCGGTCCAATCGAACGTAACGCTACTTGCCGAGCAGCATCCAGGCGAGCGCCGCCACGGCCTTTTCGAGCGCGACGCCCTCATAATGCTCGTCCGGCTCGGCCGACCGGAGCGGCTTGGCAAAGAGCGGTTCGCCCTCCAGATAGGTTCGGGAAACCTCATCATTACCATCGTCAAAGCCGGCTAGGAGGCGGTCTAGGTCGCTCCCACTCGCCACCGGCGCGTCGCAGAAGAACCCGTCCATCTGCATCGTCAGCTTCATCAGCTCATGGTGAAAGCGGCGCTTTTCGACGATTTCCAGCGGCAGGCGGTTGATGATGCGCTGGATTTCCAGGAGATCGCGATTGAGGCTGACATTCGTCGGCTGCCCCGCCGCCCGCTCCGCCTCGGCAGCGATGTCCGGACAGGTGAGGCCCCAGAAATCCGCCATCAGCCCATGGCCGTCCCCGCCCGGGCTCGGATAGCGCCGGACCAGCATGTTCCCCGCGCCGAAGACGTTGGCCCAGCGCGCAAGCTGGCCCCGGTAGTCGCCGAGCCACCGATGCGCCTCGAGCGCATCGGAGAAGGTGCCGGAAAACCCCTGCGCCTTCACGATCTGGTTGTACCAGGACACCATGAGATCGTCCTGGCGACGCAGGTAAACGACGATCCTGACCGCGCGACCGGTGGCAAGACCGGTCTCTGTCAGGAATTCGCTCAACTTCTCCGGCTGCGGAAAGAGATAGAAATCTTCGCTGGAAAGCAGGATATCGCCGTCAAACCCCTCGCATTCCGATCGCAGCGCGCCGGCGAGGTCATCAAGCGGCTGATCCTGCGGCTTCGCCCAGTCGGGATAGCCCCCGTCCAGCAGGAACGCGAAATCGTGGTGCCCGAAACCGCGCAACGCGGCAGCCGGATAAAGCAGTCCCCGATCGCGCAGCCGTTGACGGTTTTCGGTCGCAAAATGCTGGATGGCCGTCGAGCCGGTCTTGGGGACGCCGATATGAACGTAGGTGGTGGACATGAGGTCGCAACGATTGAGAAGTTTTGTCTAGAGCATCCCGCGTGAGGCACCTATCACCGGAGACGATCTAGATGCGGACCGCCATTCGACCGGTGTAGTCGATCCAATGGAACAGCGGCGGGATCGGCGCATCGGGGAATTGCGCATCGCTTCGCGAAAAGTATTCGTCGACGGCGCGGCGGGCCCCCTGCCAATGACCATAGTCGTCGACGATCAACACTCCTTGCCGGGTCAGCCGCGGATACAATATCTCCAGTTCGGTCAAGGTGCTGCGATAAAAATCCGTATCCAGGCGAAGAAGGGATATCTCACCCGTCTCCGTTCCGGGAAGCGTATCGCCCACATCGCCCTTGATGAATTTCACGAGATCGGGATTGTAGCCGGTCTTTGCCACATTTTCGCGCACGACATCTATCGATGCCATCGCCCAGACAAGCGAGTCTTCCCGGTTACCGGCATCCTTTTCCATCAATGCCCCCGCATCGTGGCCTTGCCAGTCCATGTCTTCCGGTGTCGGCGGCGTCATTCCGTCGAACGTATCGAAGAGGAAGAACTCCCGATCTCCCGCACCGAGGAGGTCCAGGGTCGCCATGGCGATCATCGCCGATCCGCCTTGCCAAACGCCGCATTCGACGAACGCGCCAGGCAGCCGGCGCTCGACAATATAGCGGCAGGCGCGGAAAAGGGCGTGGCCGCGCTCAAACGATGTCATCGTATGCGGCTTGGCCATCTCCCAGATCGGCAGAAAACCGGCGTCCTCGGACGCTTCGAATTTCCTGCGCAGATCGGCTGTCAGTTCTCCGCGTCCAATCACGGTCTGCTCCTGGCATAGTCGTTTGTGGGTTGTTTAGTAGGAACCTGATTGAACCGCAATCACAACGGCATTGACACCGTCCGAGCACCCTGGCGTTTGCGACTATGCCGGCGGGAATTGGGTCGCATCGAGCAAAAGAACAATCCGCGTCAGCCCGCGGAGCCGCGAACGACGTGAGCTGGCGTGGGCGATACTATCGGAGAAAGGGTGGACGCAACTGGAACGACTTCGAGCCCATCGGGCTCGCAAGCCCGAACGGGCGCGCCGGTCGGTCAGACCGTCCCATCGGAGTCGTGAGCGAAAGCGAACTGGCGTGAGATTTGAGAAATGGTGGAGCCGAGGGGAATCGAACCCCTGACCTCTGCAGTGCGATTGCAGCGCTCTCCCATCTGAGCTACGGCCCCGGAATGTCGGCCATTTAGAGTCCGGCCCCGGAACCTGTCAAGCGCAATGCGGCGGACCGTCCCGTTTTCGCGCGGCAATTTGCGGGTGCCGCGGTCTTGCGGGGCGACGCCCGCACCGCTACATCTTGCCGAAATCGATGCAACGTCCCAAAGCGAGCGGATCCGCTTCATGTGCTCTGTCACCCAATTGCTGCTGGTTATCCTCAACCTGATGATCTGGATCGTGGTCGCCAGCGCGATCTTCTCCTGGCTCTACGCCTTCAACGTGGTCAATCCGCGCAACCAGTTCATCGCCATGATCGGCAATGCGCTCTACCAGTTGACGGAGCCGCTCTACCGGCCGATCCGCCGCTTCCTGCCCGATCTCGGCGGCCTCGACCTGTCACCGGTGATCGTGCTCCTGATCATCTTTTTCCTCGACATGCTGATCCGCAACAACCTGGTGCCGATGTTCTGCTTCTGACCGGCGTCGATGGCGGACCTTGACGGAATAGCGGAGATCGGGCCGGACGCCCTGACTTTGACGGTCCGGCTGACGCCGAAGGCGTCGAAAGACGGCATCGACGGCATCAAGGCGCTCTCCGACGGCCGCTCTGTGCTGGCGGCCAGGGTCCGGGCGGTGCCGGAAAAGGGGGCGGCCAATGCGGCGCTGGAAAAGCTTCTCGCCAAGACCCTCGGCGTCGGCAAGAGCCAAGCGACGGTCGTTTCCGGGGCAACGTCGCGGCTGAAGACGGTCAGGATCGCGGGTGACGGCGCGGCACTCGCATCGGCGCTGCAAATGGCGCTCGGCGACACCGCCTAAGTGCGGCCAGCGCCGGAAAATGCTTTCAAGGGGAGTGGGGCCATGACGGCGACGATCATCGACGGAAAGGCACGGGCGGCGGCCCTTCGCGAGGACGTGGCGGCGGAGGTCGCGACCCTGAAGCGCGACCACGACGTGACACCCGGCCTCGCCGTGGTGCTGGTCGGCGAGGACCCGGCCTCCAAGGTCTATGTGGCCAATAAGGCCAAGCAGACGGTGGCAGCCGGCATGGTCTCCTTCGAGCACAAGCTGCCGGAAGAGACTTCGGAGGCGGCGCTCTTGGAACTCGTTGCCCATCTCAACGCCGATCCGGACGTCGACGGCATCCTCGTCCAGATGCCGCTGCCCAAGCACATCGATACGGACCGCGTCGTCGAGGCCATTGATCCGGCCAAGGATGTCGACGGCCTCCACCCGATGAACGCCGGCAGGATCGTCCTCGGCCGGCCGGGCCTCGTCCCCTGCACACCGCGCGGCTGTGTGATCCTGGCCAAGGAGGCCATCGGCGACCTCACCGGCAAGCACGCCGTCGTCGTCGGCCGTTCCATCCTCGTCGGCAAGCCGGTCTCGCTCCTGCTGCAAAACGAGAACTGCACGGTCTCCATGGCCCACAGCCGCACCGTCGACCTGCCGTCGCTGTGCCGCCAGGCGGACATCCTCGTTGCCGCCGTCGGCCGGACGGAAATGATCCGGGGCGACTGGGTGAAGCCGGGCGCCTGCGTCATCGACGTCGGCATCAACCGCATCCCCGCACCGGAAAGGGGCGAGGGCAAGACCCGCCTCGTCGGCGACGTCGCGTTCGAGGAGGCGTCGAAGGTCGCCGGCGCGATCACCCCGGTGCCGGGAGGCGTCGGCCCGATGACCATCGCCTGCCTCCTCGCCAACACGGTAACCGCCGCGCGCCTCAGGCGCGGATTGCCCGCCGTGGATTTGTAGAAGGCCCCGCACGCAAAATATTTGCGCGATTGTAGACGATCGAGCCCGACCGGCTCGCAAGGCCGAACGGCCGCCGGCGCCTATGCGCCGCCCCCGTGGAGCCGCGAGCGATAGCGAGCCTGGCGTGAGCGACAAATCGAGCCCAATGGGCTCGCAAGGCCGAATGGCCGCCGGCGCCTGTGCGCCGCCCCGTCGGAGGCGCGAGCGACAGCGAGCCTGGCGGGAGCGACAAATCGAGCCCAACGGGCTCGCAAGGCCGAAGGCCGCCGGCGCTGATGCGCCGCCCCGTCGGAGGCGCGAGCGACAGCGAGCCTGCCGCGAGACAAAAAAACTTCAGAAATCCACCGCGATGCCTTTTTTCTCCCAGTCGCCGTAGCGGACCGGTTCGAGCCCCTTGCGCCGGCCGCCGATTTCCTTGGGCTGCGGTTCGGCGGCATCGGCGAGGCGCCGCCGTTCGTCGGCCTCGGCAAGCGCTCGCTGCGCGGCCGGCGAGAGCGTCGCGCGGCGGGCCTTCTCCGCCTCCGAGAGCTCCAGCCCGGTCCCTTCGACGCCCTTTTCCCCGCCGTCCGCCATCACCAAATCTCCGCTGAACGCTGCACCCTGCCAGAAGGTCCCCGACTGCGGCGCCTTGCAGCGGGCCACCGCCGAACCCATCATATACTATGGCACGGGCGTCACAGGGCAAATCCCTGTGCGGGTTCGTGCCTTTGTGTGACGTTGCTGGAGACGAACGACGCGATGAACTATTTCCGCACGGCCCTTCTGCTTGCCGCCATGACGGCGCTGTTCATGGGGCTCGGCTATCTGATCGGCGGCGCGACCGGCATGACGATCGCCTTCGTCGTCGCGGCGGCAATGAACGTGTTCAGCTACTGGAACGCGGACAAGCTCGTCCTCAGGATGCACAACGCTATGGAGGTCGACGCGCATTCCGAGCCGCGCTTCTACAATCTCGTTGCCCGGCTCGCCCAGAATGCCGGTCTGCCGATGCCACGGGTCTTCATCATCGAGGAGGCCCAGCCGAACGCCTTCGCCACCGGCCGCAACCCGGAAAACGCCGCCGTCGCGGCCACGCGCGGCCTGTTGCAGTCGCTGAGCGAGGAGGAAATCGCCGGCGTCATGGCGCACGAACTCGCCCACGTGAAGAACCACGACACGCTGATCATGACGATCACGGCGACGATCGCCGGCGCCATCTCCATGCTCGCCAATTTCGCGCTGTTCTTCGGCGGCAACCGCAACAACAACCCGCTCGGCATCATCGGCGTCATCGCCGCCATGATCGTCGCGCCGCTCGCCGCCATGCTGGTGCAGATGGCGATCAGCCGCACACGGGAATACGCCGCCGACAAGGCCGGCGCGGAGATCTGCGGCCAGCCCCTGTGGCTCGCCTCGGCGCTCGGCAAGATCGCCGGCGGCGCGGCCCACATCCCCAACCGCAATGCGGAGGACAATCCGGCGACCGCCCACATGTTCATCATCAATCCGCTGTCGGGCCAGAACATGGACAATCTGTTCTCCACCCACCCGGCAACGGAAAACCGCATCGCCGCGCTTCAGGAAATGGCGCGCGGCGCGCCGCCCTGGCGGCCGATGCCGTCCTCGCGTGCGGACCGACCCGAGGCGTCCGGCGGCCCCGCGCCGACGAACGGATCCGCTTCGGGTCCGTGGGGCGGCAGCGGCCCGTCGCGGCCACGCGGCAACGCAAACAGCACACCGGGGCGGCCGCCCCGCACGGGCCGGCGCCGCGGGCCCTGGGGGTGAGTTCCAAACGCTCACAATCGGCCGACCTTGCCCAGGCGGGACTTGCTGCCCGCCGCGTTGCCGTCGATATCCTGGAATCCGTGACCGATCGCGGACGGCGTCTGGAAGATGTCCTTGAGAGCGCCCTCAACGCGGGTGCCGCGAGCGCCCTCATCGCCAAGGACAGGGCGCTGGTCCGCGCCATCGTCGGCACCGCGCTCCGCCGCAAGGGCCAGATAACGGATGCCCTCGGAAGGCTGATGAAATCGCGGCCGCCGGCAAAGGCCCATCGCCTCGACCACATCCTTGCCGTCGGCGCCGCCCAGATCCTCTTCATGGACGTGCCGGACCATGCCGCCGTCTCCCTTGCGGTGACGCAGGCCGTCGCCGAGCCGCGCCTGCGCCCCTTCAAGAACCTCGTCAACGGCGTGCTTCGCAATCTCGGCCGCCAGCGCGACGCCATCCTTTCCGGCCAGGACGCCGAAAGGCTCAACACGCCGGACTGGCTGTGGCAGCGCTGGGAAAAGGCCTACGGCCCGGAAAACGCCCGCCGATTCGCCGCCATGCACGCCCTGGAGCCGAGCCTCGACATCACGGTGCGGAGCGATCCCGGTGGCTGGGCAGAGCGCCTCGGCGCCGCGGTCCTGCCGACCGGGTCCCTGCGGCTCATACCCTCCGGCCCCATCGACCGGCTGGACGGTTTTGCCGAAGGCGCCTGGTGGGTGCAGGACGCCGCCGCGGCCCTGCCGGCCCGGCTGCTCGGCGACATCGCGGGCAAGCGCGTCGCCGACCTTTGCGCCGCCCCCGGCGGCAAGACCGCCCAGCTCGCCGCTGCCGGCGCCAATGTCACTGCCGTCGACATTTCCGCCGCGCGCCTCAAACGCGTTGAAGAAAATCTCGCCCGGCTCGGCCTTGGCGCGGAAATCGTCGCCGCAGACCTGACGGACTGGACGCCCGAAGCACCCTTCGATGCGATTCTGCTCGACGCGCCCTGTTCGGCGACCGGCACGGTGCGCCGCCATCCGGACCTTCCCTGGCGCCGCTCCGGCACCGAGATCGAATCACTTGCCGCCCTGCAGGCTGAGATGCTGCGGCAGGCGCTTTCCTGGCTGAAGCCCGGCGGCGAGATCGTCTATTGCACCTGCTCGCTGGAGCCGGAGGAGGGCGAGGCGCAGGTCGCGCGCGCCTTGCAGGAGATGCCCGGCCTTGAGCGCCGCCCGATCGAAGCAGGCGAAATCGGTGGCCTTGCCGACCTCGTCACCGCAGACGGCGACCTGCGCACCCTGCCGTGCCACCTTTCCTCGGCCGAGGCCCGCCTTTCCGGCCTCGATGGTTTTTTTGCCGCGCGACTCCGGCGGCCCTGATTTTCCGGATTGCAAAGTCGGATAAATATCAACGATCTCGTAACCTTAATGATTGATTATGACGGGACGGAAGGTGTGCTCGGACCGCCCGGATCAGCCGCACCGCCAGGAAATAGAGGAAAAGGCAAACTGACCCGATGGTAGCGCGCGTCCTGTCCGAGCAGCTACAGATCTGGCGGCTCGTACTCAGCCATATCTCACGCCATGCCATGGGCTGGATGCGCGCCGGCCTTGTCGGACGGATTCTGCCCGGCGCGCCGCTGCCCGACCGCCTGGTCATCGCGCCCCAGGACATCCGCACCGCTGATCCGATCATCGCCGAGGACATCTATGCCGGTCGCTTCGCCTTCGTCGGCCAGCTCGTGGAGGTCGGCGGCCAGTCGCCCTTCGAGGTACGGCCGCCGTCTGCCGAATGGGCCCGCGCGCTGCACGAATTCGGCTGGCTGCGCCATTTGCGCGTCTCCGACCGGGCGCTGTCGCAGTCGAACGCAAGGGCGCTGATCGAGGACTGGATCCGCCTGACCCCGCGCAAGCACCCGATCGCCTGGGCGCCGGAGGTGGTGGCGCGCCGCGTCCAGTCCTGGCTCTCCCAGTCGCCGCTGTTCCTGGAAGGCTGCAACCGCACCTTCTACCGCCGCTTCATGCGCTCCCTGCACAAGCAGATCGTCTACCTGCGCAACATCATCAACGAGGCGCCGGAGGGTATGGCGCGCATGCGCGTCGCCATCGCGCTCGCCGCCGCCTCCGCCTCGGCCTCCGGCTCGTCGCGCTTCGTGCGCCAGGCCGCGAAGCGCCTCGACTACGAGCTGGACCACCAGATCCTGCCGGATGGCGGCCATATCTCCCGCAGCCCCGGCGCCATCATCGAGATTCTCGCCGACCTCCTGCCGGTCCGCCAGGCCTTCAACGCCCGCGGCATTGCCCCCTCCCAGGCCATGATGAACGCCATCGACCGGATGATGCCGATGCTGCGCTTCTTCTGGCACGGCGACGGCAGCTTCGCGCTCTTCAACGGCATGGGCACGACGCCGACGGACCTCGTCGCCACCATCCTCGCCTATGACGATGCCCGCGGCGCACCGCCCAACAACGCCTCCCATTCCGGCTACCAGCGCATCGCCACCGGGCGCACCGTCGTCATCCTCGACACCGGGCCGCCGCCGCCGGCCGCGGTCAGCCACCGCGCCCATGCCGGGTGCCTGTCCTTCGAGATGAGTTCGGGACGCAACATCGTCGTCGTCAATTGCGGCGCCCCGACAAGGGATCGCGAGGCCCTGTGGCAGGTGGTGCGCGCCACCGCGGCCCATTCCACCGCCGTTCTCAACGACACCTCGTCCTGCCGGTTCCTCGCCGCCGCCTGGCTGCGCCGCTGGATCGGCACGCCGATCCTCTCCGGCCCGAAGAAGATCGAGGTCGACCGACGCGAGGACGACGGCGTCATCAGCGTCACCGCCAGCCATGACGGCTATGCGCGGCGCTTCAACATCGTCCACGAGCGCGGCCTGTTGATGACCGCCGACGGCGGCCGCATCATCGGCGTCGACCGCTTCCGCACCGTCGGCAAGGGCCCGCGCCGGGAGGCCGACCAATATGCCATCCGCTTCCACCTGCACCCGACGGTGAAGGCGAGCCGGCTGCGCAGCGGCGACGCCATCCTCATCGTCTGCCCGGACGGCGAGGCCTGGGAATTCACCGCCCATTCCAGCGAGCCGGGCGATCCGGACGCCGAGCAGCTCGATGCCATGCTGGAGGAGTCCATCTACCTCTCCGACACCCACGGCCACCGGCGCACCGAGCAGATCGTCGTCTATGGCCGCATCCGCCATGCCCCCACCGTCACCTGGTCGCTGACCCGCCAGGCCGCCGCCACCGCCGCCCGCGGCCGCTCCTACGGCGAACCCGAACTGCCGCTCTGAGCAGCGACGGCTGCCACCCACCCCACGGATTCCCGGTCACGACCATCCGCCCGCTGTTCGCGGACGGAATTTCGTGCTATCGCGCGGCCAACCCCTTCCCGATCCCTGAATGGTTGCCCGACATGTCCGTCACCGTGAAAGCCGTTGAAACTCCCGATCACGTCGCCGTAAAGCGCGCGCTCCTGTCCGTCTCCGACAAGGAGGGGCTCGTCGATTTCGCCCGCGCGCTCAGCGAGCGCGGCGTCGAACTCGTCTCCACCGGCGGCACCCGCAAGGCGATCGCGGACGCCGGCATTGCGGTCGTCGACGTCTCGGAAGTCACCGGCTTTCCGGAGATCATGGACGGACGGGTCAAGACCCTGCACCCCAAGGTCCATGGCGGGCTTTTGGCCGTGCGTGACGACCCGGAGCATGCCGCGGCCATGGAGGAGCACGGTATTTCCGGCTTCGATATCGTCGCCATCAACCTCTACCCGTTCGAGAAGACGGTTGCCGGCGGTGCCGATGCGGCGACCGCGATCGAGAACATCGACATCGGCGGGCCGGCGATGATCCGCGCCGCCGCCAAGAACCACGCCTATGTCGCCGTCCTCACCGACCCGGCCGACTACGCGGACCTGCTCGCGGGCCTGGAAGAGACCGGCGGCGCCACCACCAAGGCGCTGCGCACCCGGCTGGCGGCGAAGGCCTTCCAGCGGACGGCCGCCTATGACGCGGCGATCTCCGGCTGGTTCGCCGGCCATCTGGAAGACACCGCCCCGGACCGGCGCATCTTTGCCGGCAGCCTTGCCCAGACCCTTCGCTATGGCGAGAACCCGCACCAGAGCGCCGCTTTCTACCGCACCGGCGACGACCGGCCGGGCGTTGCCACCGCACGGCAGCTCCAGGGCAAGGAGCTCTCCTACAACAACATCAACGACACCGACGCCGCCTATGAGCTGGTCGCCGAGTTCGATCCGGGCCGCACGGCCGCCGTGGCCATCATCAAGCACGCCAACCCGTGCGGTGTCGCCGAGGGCGCGACGCTGCTGGAAGCCTATGAAAAGGCGCTGCGCTGCGATCCGGTCTCGGCCTTCGGCGGCATCGTCGCCCTCAACCGCACGCTCGACGCCGAGGCGGCCGAAAAGATCGTCGAGATCTTCACCGAGGTGATCATCGCGCCGGACGCCACCGACGAGGCCATTGAGATCGTCGCCAGGAAGAAGAACCTGCGCCTGCTTCTCGTCGGCGCCCTGCCGGAGGCTCGTGCCGAAGGCCTCACCTTCAAATCGGTCGCCGGCGGCATGCTGGTCCAGACCCGCGACAACGCCGTCGTCGACGATCTCGACCTGAAGACGGTGACCAAGCGCGCGCCGAGCGACCGGGAGCTGTCCGACCTGCGCTTTGCCTTCCGCATCGCCAAGCACGTGAAGTCGAACACCATCGTCTATGTCCGCGACGGCGCCACGGTCGGCATCGGCGCCGGCCAGATGAGCCGGGTCGATTCGGCCCGCATCGCAGCCCGCAAGGCCGCCGACGCGACCGAAGCGGCGGGCCTCGACGAGCTCCTCACCAAGGGCTGCGTCGTCGCCTCCGACGCCTTCTTCCCCTTCGCCGACGGCCTGATGGCCGCGGTCGAGGCGGGCGCGACGGCCGTCGTCCAGCCGGGCGGCTCCATGCGCGACGACGAGGTGATCAAGGCCGCCGACGACGCCGGCATCGCCATGGTCTTCACGGGCGTCCGCCACTTCCGGCATTAGGGCGGGGTGCCGCGGAAGGCCACGGCAACCTGCTCCGCGTCATTGCCGGGCTTGGTCCGTCAATCCATAGCGCGACGGCGCCATATCGTGCGGATTCTGACCCGCCCAACCACCCGCCGTCACCCCCGGCTGCAGCGAAGCGGGGGATCGGAGCCCCTGTCAGCGCGGTATGTCGGGTGTTTGGTGGAATGGATGTGATCCCGGATCGACGCCGGGAAAGGACCCGTGCGGGCATACCGTGTGGATATGGGCATTGGATCCCGGACTAAATCCGGGATGACGGCTGAATTTTGGGCGAGTGCCCTCCCCGAAACCGCCAGGCTTCGCAAGGGCGACTGCCCGCCGGCGCCTATGCGCCGCCCCCGCGGAGCCGCGAGCGAAGCGAGCCTGGCGTGAGCGGCAAAAACCCAGAGACAAAACTAACTCTCGAAATCCTCACGCAGATTGGTGATCGCGCGCCGGTTCTGGGATTTGCAGACGAGGTCGGCGCAGTCGCGCACGATGCGCTCCTTGCCGTAGCCCTTGATCCACATGCGCTTGGCGTCGACGCCCCTGGCCGCGAGGTAGTCGCGCACGTTCGCCGCCCGCTTTTCCGACAGCGCCTTGTTGGCCGCGTCAGAGCCCGGGTCGTCGGCAAAGCCCTGCACCTTGATCTTCCAGTGGGTGTGCTCGTTCAGCCAGACCGCCTGCTTGTCGAGGGTCACCTTCGCGGTGTCGTCGAGCTCCGCCGAGCCGGCCTTGAAATAGGTTCGCCGGCCGACATTCAGCATGAAGTCCTCTTCGCTGCCGGTCCGCATGTTTTCAAAGCCGGGCGCCGGCGCGTTGGTCTTGTCGGGCGTTGCGACGGACGAAAGACCGCCTGCGCAGGCGCCGAGCGCCAATGCCGCGGCAACCACCAGTACCGAAAGGCCGATCCGCCGGCCGCCAGCCCCCGTGAACATGCTCATCTGGAACTCCCCCCGGGGATTTAACCCTTGTGCTCGGCGATATGCTTCAGCACCAGCACCTCCGTGCCGATCGGGCAGCGCTGGTAGAGGTCGATGACGTCCTCGTTGAACATGCGGATGCAGCCGGACGAGACGTCGCCGCCGATCGTCCAGGGCTCGGTCGTCCCGTGTAGCCGGTAGCCGAGGTCGCCGCCGTTGCGATAGAGATAGAGCGCGCGCGGCCCGAGCGGATTGCGGGCGCCCCCTTCGACGGCCGTCGGCAGGTTCGGCTGGCGCTTGCGCATTTCCGGCGGCGGCACCCAGCGCGGCCAGATCGCCTTGCGATCGATGCGCGCCCGCCCGTACCACTTGAAGCCCTCGCGGCCGACGCCGACGCCGTAGCGCAGCGCCGTCTGGTTCTCCCAGATGACGTAGAGGAAATGGTGCTTGGTATCGACGACGACGGTGCCGGGCTTTTCCGAGCTGAGGTATTTCACCATCTGCCGCTGCCAGCGCTTGTCGATCTTCTTGAAGTTCGTCGAGCGGAAGGTGATGCCGTTGTCGGTGACCGGCGCGCCGTAATAGGCGGCCGCAGAGGCATGAGCTGTACCACTGGTGCCGACCGCAGCGAGCGCGGCCGCACCGGCAATGAAGTCCCGTCGGGAAAGCTCCACGATGAATTCCTCCCTGGCGGCCTTGATGCCCGCTCGACGCCCCGTCCCGTGCGGTATTAGGCGCAGAGAACGCGAAAGGGTCAAGTCGTCGCAGTCCGGCGCACCGGCCCGCGACCGAAGACAACGCAGTAAACCGACTTGCGATCGTGGCGGCGGACCTCCGCCCGGCTCGACCGCACCGTCGCGCTTGCACCACAGGCCCTCGGGGAAATGGCCAAAAAGGGCGCGTTGATCGGCCCAAGCCATTGACCGGTGACCCGGTTTCTGGTGAAGGTCGCGCCACCGAACGTCCCTCACACTCCGAAAGACACAGACAGCACGATGGCGAGCGCGCGATACAACGCCCGCGAGGCGGAACCGAAATGGCAGAAGATCTGGGACGAGGCGGGCGTCTTTCGCACCGACAATGACGACCCGCGCCCGAAATACTACGTCCTGGAGATGTTCCCCTATCCGTCCGGGCGCATCCATATGGGCCACGTGCGCAACTACACCATGGGCGACGTGGTCGCCCGCTACAAGCGCGCCAGGGGCTTCAACGTGCTGCATCCGATGGGCTGGGACGCCTTCGGCATGCCGGCGGAAAACGCGGCCATGCAGAACAAGGTCCACCCCAAGGAGTGGACCTACGCCAACATCGCGGCGATGCGCGCGCAGTTGAAGTCGATGGGCCTGTCGCTCGACTGGGCCCGCGAATTCGCCACCTGCGACGTCGACTATTACCACCGCCAGCAGAAGCTGTTCCTGGACTTTTTGAAGGCCGGCCTTGCCTACCGCCGCAAGTCGAAGGTCAACTGGGACCCGGTCGACCACACCGTGCTCGCCAACGAGCAGGTCATCGACGGTCGCGGCTGGCGCTCCGGCGCCCTCGTCGAACAGCGCGACCTGACCCAGTGGTTCTTCAAGATCACCGACTTTTCCGAGGACCTTCTGGAAGCGCTCGGCACCCTCGACCGCTGGCCGGACAAGGTGCGCCTGATGCAGGCGAACTGGATCGGCCGTTCGGAAGGGCTGCACGTCCGCTTCGAATTCACCGACACGCCGCCCTCGGGCGATGCCACGCTGGAAGTCTTCACCACGCGGCCGGACACGCTGTTCGGCGCGAGCTTCATGGCGCTGTCGTCGGAGCATCCGGTGGCGAAGGCGCTCGCCGAGACCAACCCGGAAATTGCGGCGTTTGCCGAGGAATGCCGGCGCATGGGCACCAGCGTCGTCGCCATCGAAACGGCGGAAAAGAAGGGCATCGACACCGGGCTCAGGGTCAAGCACCCGTTCGATCCGGAAAAGACCCTGCCGGTCTATATCGCCAACTTCATCCTCATGGACTACGGCACCGGCGCCATCTTCGGCTGTCCGGCCCACGACCAGCGCGACCTCGACTTCGCCCGTGCCTACGGCCTGCCGGTGACGCCCGTCGTCGCCCCTTCCGATGCCGATGCGGCAAGCTTTGAGGTCGGCGACGAGGCCTTCGTCGACGACGGCCGGCTGATCAATTCCGAATTCCTCGACGGCCTGTCGATCCCGGACGCCAAGGAGGAGGTCGCAAGCCGCCTGGAAGCCGTCACCATCGACGGCGCGCCGCAGGCGACCCGCAAGGTCAATTTCCGCCTGCGCGACTGGGGCATTTCCCGTCAGCGCTATTGGGGCTGCCCGATCCCGGTGATCCATTGCGAGGCCTGCGGCACCGTGCCGGTGCCCGAGGCCGACCTGCCGGTGAAGCTGCCCGAGGACGTTTCCTTCGACACCCCCGGCAACCCGCTCGATCGCCATCCGACCTGGAAGGACGTGCCGTGCCCGCAATGCGGCAAGCCGGCCCGGCGCGAGACGGACACCATGGACACCTTCGTCGATTCGTCCTGGTATTTCGCCCGCTTCACCGACCCCAAGAACGACGCGCCGACCGATCCGAAGGTCGCCGACGCCTGGCTGCCCGTCGACCAGTATATCGGCGGCATCGAGCACGCCATCCTGCACCTGCTCTATTCGCGCTTCTTCACCCGGGCCATGAAGGCGACGGGCCATCTGGACCTGAAGGAGCCCTTCGGCGGCCTCTTCACCCAAGGCATGGTCACCCATGAGACCTACCGCTCAAAGGGCGGCGACTGGGTCAACCCGGCCGATATCCGTATCTTTGAGGACGGCGGCACGCGCCGCGCGGAAATGCTGGAGGGCGGCGCCCCGGTCGAGATCGGCCCGGTGGAGAAGATGTCGAAGTCGAAGAAGAACACCGTCGACCCCACCGACATCCTGCAGACCTACGGCGCCGACACCGCCCGCTGGTTCATGCTCTCCGACACCCCGCCGGACCGCGACATCCAGTGGACCGATGCCGGCGCGGAAGGGGCTCACCGCTTCGTCCAGCGCGTCTGGCGCATCGCCTCGGAAGTCGCCGAGCTGAAGGACGTGCCGGCGACACGCCCGGCGGAGTTCTCCGCCCCGGCGCTGGAGGTCCGCAAGCTCGCCCACAAGACCCTTGCCGCCGTTGAGAGCGACATCGAGCAGCTCGCCTTCAACCGCGCCGTCGCCCGCCTCTACGAGCTCGGCAACGGCCTCGGCAAGGCCCTGGCGGCCGCCAGGGACCCGTCGCACGACACCGCCTTCGCCCTCCGCGAGGCCGCGGAAATGATGATCCGGATGATGGCACCGATGACGCCGCATCTGGCCGAGGAATGCTGGAAGGCCCTCGGCCAGGAGACGCTGCTCGCCTCGGCCGAGTGGCCGGCGGTCGAGAAGGACCTTCTCGCCGAGGATACCATCGTCCTGCCGGTCCAGGTCAACGGCAAGCGGCGCGGCGAGGTCACCGTCGCCCGGGATGCGGCCAACGCCGAGATCGAATCCGCCGCCCTTGAGATCGACGCCGTGCAGAAGGCCTTGCAGGGCAAGCCGCCGCGCCGCATCATTGTCGTCCCGCAACGCATCGTGAACGTGGTCGCCTGATATGTCTCATCGACGGGAGCCGACACGCCGGACCCTGGTTCTCGGCATGCTTGCTGCGGCAGGCTTCGGCCTTGCCGGCTGCCAGGTCACCCCGCTCTACGGCACGCTGCCGTCCGGCGGCACGGTCCGCGACGACACCCGGGCGATCCGCATCGAGCCGGCGACCACCCGCGTCGGCCAGGAACTGCGCAACGAGCTGATTTTCGCCTTTACCGGCGGCGGCAGCGCCGCGGCGGAGGACCGCTACAGCCTCAGGATCGTGCTGTCCGAACATGAATCGGCCGTCGGCGTTGAAAAGCTCGCCGACGTTCCGGCCGCCTATTTCATTCTCGTGCGCGCGTCCTTCGTTCTCACCGAGATCGCCACCGGAACCACGGTGCTGTCCGGATCGAGCTTTGCCAGCGCGTCCTACGACTTCTCCACCCAGCGCTTTGCCAATCTGCGCGCCAAGCGCGACGCGGAAGACCGGGCGGTCAAGGTGATTTCCGACGACATCCGCACCCGCATCGCCGCCCATTTCGCCACCGCCGGCTGACCCGATGCCCGACCCCGGGAGCCCGCCATGGCCTTGATCAAGGGCCGCGACATCGACCGGTTCCTGAAGTCCCCGCCCGCCGACCTTGCGCTCGTCCTCGTCTTCGGGCCCGACACCGGCCTCGTCAACGAGCGCTGCAAGGCCCTGGTGAAGACGGCGACCGCCGGCTCCGAAGACCCCTTCGCCCTCGTCACCCTCGATGCCTCGGAAATCGCCTCCGATCCGAGCCGGCTTGCCGACGAGGCGCTGCAGATCGCCATGTTCGGCGATCGCCGCACGGTCTGGGTGCGCAACGCCGGCACCCAGAACATCGTCCCCGCCGTCGAGCCGCTCATCGCCGAACCGCCGACCGATTCCCTCGTCGTCATCGAGGCTGGAGACCTTAAAAAAGGCACGGGGTTACGGCGTCGTTTCGAAGCCGATTCGAAAGCCGTGGCGATCGCCTGCTACGCCGATGCCGCCGCCGACCTCGACCGCCTGATGGACGAGGAGGCGAATGCGGCCGGCCTTGAGATCGACCGCGACGCCCGGCAGGCCCTCCATGCGCTGATCGGCGCCGACCGCCTCGCCTCGCGCGGTGAACTGGCAAAACTCTGCCTCTACGCCCGCGGCGACAAGCGCATCACCATCGAGCATGTGGCCGCCGTCGTCGGCGACGCCTCCGGTCTGGCGGTGGACGAGCTGATCGACGCGGTCTTTGCGGGCAGCATAGACCAGGTCGTGCGCAACTATCGCCGCATGATCGCGGCCGGCACCTCGCCCGCCTCGATCGGCACGGCGACACTCCGGCACATGCAGATGCTGCACCGGGCCCGCGCCGACGTCGATGCCGGCTCCAGCGCGGAGACCGTCGTCGCCCGCGCGCGCCCGCCGATCTTCTTCCGCCGCCGCCCGCACATCACCCGCGCGCTTTCCCGCTGGAGCTCGCACCGGCTGGAACATGCCATGGGGGTGCTGAACGAAGCGATCCTCAACGCACGGCGTCTGCGCGATCTGGAAGACGAGATCCTCGGCGAGGCGCTGTTGCTGATCGCCAGGGCGGCGCGGGCGCCGGGATAGGAACGGGAGGGACCGAAGGCTTCCGATTCCATCGATCGGGCAACCGGCCTCCCTTTCCGGACCTGGCAGCGCCCGCCGGTTCCGGATAGTTTCCGGCCGGCCATCGCTTGAAAAAACTGATGCGTGGGCATCAGGCAATCAATCCGCAGATTTTCTCGCCATCTCATCCCTCTCATGCGCCATTGCCGGGCTAGACCCGGCAATCCATGATGCCCTGATTTCAATTACTTAAGATGAGAGTGGCCGCGCTGCCCCATGGACCACCGGATCAAGTCCGGTGGTGACGCAGAGCGTGGGGGTGCTGCCATACGTAACCCGGAAACCGGACAGTAATGCGCTTGCCCCGCAGAACCGGATAACTATTTCAGAACAGTTAGTTAGCGCCGTATGGATCGCCGCGTCGGCCGTTCGGCCTCCTCGCGATGACGACACAAATTCTGAGGAACCGCATCTGCAGCCGTCATTGCGAGCGAAGCGAAGCAATCTAGAGTGTTTCATGCGATCACGGAATCGCCCGAAACGCTCTAACTTATTGTTTTGACGCGTATTCTGGTCCGAAAGCCGGTTCCCACTTTTCGGGAATACGCTCCAGAAGCGGCCTTTCGAGCCCCGCGGCGATGGTAAGTAACGTCCGCCAGCCGGCAGGACCAAAAACGCACTACGCGGCACGGAAAGCAACGCATCTTTTTCATTTCGGAACCGAATGAACCGCTGGAAATCAGCCGCTTTCACTTGCTCAGCCTGACCGGAGAACAACAGCGCCGCGCGACCACTATCCCCTCAGCCGCGCGCTGATCTCGTCGAGCTGTTCCAGCGTCTTGTACCGGATCTGCACGGAGCCGCCGGCTTCGCCGCGATGGTCGATGACGACATTTAGGCCGATGGCGTCGGTCAGGCTCTTTTCCAGCGCACGGGTATCGGCGTCCTTTTCCGGCTTGGCCTTGGCCGGCTTTTTCGGCCGGTCCGAAGCCGCCTGGGTCATCAGCTCTGCCTCGCGGACGCTGAGATTGCCGTCGACGATCTGTTTGGCGAGGTCTTCCGCGTCATCCCGGGTAATGAGCGTGCGCGCATGGCCGGCGGTCAGCTTGCCGTCGAGCACATAAGTCCGCACCACCTCCGGCAGGCGCAGCAGCCGCATGGTGTTGGCCACATGGCTGCGGCTCTTGCCGATGACCTTGGCGAGTTCGGCCTGGGAATAGGAGAATTCCTCGGTCAGCCGCTCATAGCCGAGCGCCTCTTCGATCGCATTGAGGTCGGAGCGCTGCACGTTCTCGATGATGGCAAGTTCCAGCGCCTCGCGGTCGGTGACGTCGAGGACGACGACCGGCACCTCGTGGAGGCCCGCCCGCTGCGCCGCCCGCCAGCGCCGCTCGCCGGCGATGATCTCATAGGAGCGCCCGCTGTCGTCGACGGGCCGGACCACGATCGGCTGGACGATGCCCTTTTCCTTCACCGAGGCGACGAGGTCGGCAAGGTCGTCCTCGTTGAAATTGCGCCGCGGGTTGCGCGGGTTGCCGCGCAGGAATTCCACGGGAAGCCGGCGTTGGCTGTGCGCGCGCTCGACCGCCGCATCTTCCGTCTCCACATCGCCGAGCAGGGCGGCAAGCCCCCGGCCGAGCCGCTTTTTCGATGCTGCCTCGCTCATCGATTTCTCCTGAATGTCATTCCGGTAAGCAGACTCCGAATCATTTCGGAAGCGAATCCGCCCTTCGCCAGTCTACATCGTTTCGGTTATGCCGCGGCGTTGTTGAGGCGCTTCTCGCGCTGGATGATCTCCGAGGCCAGCTTCAGATAGGCCTGGCTGCCGGCGCAGTTGAGATCATAAAGCAGCGCCGGCTTGCCATAGGACGGCGCCTCCGACACCCGCACATTTCGCGGGATGACGGTCTGGTAGACCTTGTCGCCGAGCGTCTCGCGCACATCGGCCGCGACCTGATCCGACAGATTGTTGCGGCTGTCATACATGGTCAGCACGATGCCGTGGATGGACAGCCCCGGATTGAGCGCGGTCTTCACCTGCTCAACGGTGGAGAGCAACTGGGTCAGGCCTTCCAGCGCGAAGAATTCACACTGCAGCGGCACGAGGATGGCGTTGGACGCAACGAGCGCGTTGATGGTGAGCAGGTTGAGCGAGGGCGGGCAGTCGATCAGGACGTAGGAGAACCGTTCCTCCGGATCGAGCGCCTGCATCTGGTCCTGAAGCGCCGAGATCGCCTTCCTCAGCCTGACGGACCGGTCCCGCTCCTGGGAGATTTCCAGCTCGACCCCGAGAAGGTCGAGGGTCGACGGCGCGATCCACAGCCGCGGCACCGAGGTCTCCAGGATGACGCGGTGAAGCGGCGCCTCGCCGGTCATGACGTCGTAGGTCGAGACCTCGCGGGCGCGCCGGTCGATGCCGAGCCCGGTCGAGGCATTGCCCTGCGGGTCGATGTCGAGAATCAGCACCCGTTCGCCGATCGCGGCCAGCGCCGTGCCGAGATTGATTGCCGTCGTCGTCTTGCCGACCCCGCCCTTCTGGTTGGCAAGGGACAGGACGCGCAAACCGTTCGTCTTGGAAATCATGGTGGTCACCTCTCGCAACCGGCCCGCTTGCTACCGCCGCTGCAGGTGCCGAATCACGACGATCCGGCTGTCCGGTTCGATACTGCTCACCTTTTCTACCAGATCGATGATCCAGAAACGATTTGCTTCTTCCAGTTCCCGGGAAAAATCCCGCCCCTTGTGGAAAACAGCAACAGCGCCGTGTCCAACCATTGACTCAGTATAACCGCAAAGCCGGGAAAGCGGCGCCAGCGCACGGGCCGAGACCGCATCGACCGGCGCGGTCCAGTCGGCCACCACGTCCTCGATGCGCGCCACATGGACCGTGGCGGGAATACCGGTTTCACGTGAAACCGTCCGTAAAAACGAGGCCTTGCGCTGGTCGCTTTCCACGAGATCTACGGACGCCCCAGGCGTCTCGGCAAGGAGGATCGCAGTTACGATCCCGGGGAATCCGGCCCCGCTGCCGAGGTCCATCCAGCGCCGCGCATTGGGTGCCGCGGCGAGCGCCTGCGCACTGTCAGCGACGTGCCGTGTCCACAGGTTTTCCACCGTCTTTCCAGAGACGAGGTTGATACGTTTCTGCCAGCGCTTCAGGAGATCCACATAGATCGAGAGCCGTTCGGCGGATTCACGTGAAACATCGAGGATGGCTCGAACGGCCTCGACGCTCTCCGGCAGCGGCCTCGTCACGCGGCATCCTCGTTCGCCCGCCGGCGCCGGGCGTGGGCGAGGAGGAGGGTGAGCGCGGCCGGCGTCATGCCGTCGATGCGCGAGGCCTGGCCGATCGTTTCCGGGCGGACCTGTTCCAGCTTGTGCCGCACCTCGTTGGAAAGCCCGGAAATCGACCCATAGTCGAGATCGGCCGCGAGCCGCAGATCCTCGTCGCGGCGGAACGCGGCGATGTCCGCATCCTGACGCTTCAGATAGACGGCATAGACCGCTTCGATCTGAAGCTGCTCGCGGACATCCAGCGACAGAGCACCGATCTCCGGCCAAATGCCCGAGAGCCGGTCCGCATCGATCCCCGGAAAGGACAGAAGTTCGAAGGCACTGCGGCGCGTGCCGTCCTGGTTGAGCGAGAGGCCGTGCCGCTGGCCTTCGCTGGGCGTCAGGCTGAGAGTGCTCAGCATCTCCCGGCCGCGCTGAAGAAGCGCCATCTTTTTCGAAAAACACTGCGCCCGGCCTGCATCGACGCAGCCCCAGGCCTCCCCGAGCGGCGTCAGCCGCTGGTCGGCATTGTCCGCGCGCAGCGAGAGCCGGTATTCGGCGCGCGAGGTGAACATCCGATAGGGCTCGGAAACACCGCGGGTGACGAGGTCGTCGACCATGACGCCGAGATAGCCCTCATCACGGCCGACCGTGACGCCGTCGCCGCCGCCCGCCAGCCGCGCCGCATTGAGGCCGGCGAGCAGCCCCTGCGCCGCCGCCTCCTCATAGCCCGTCGTGCCGTTGATCTGGCCCGCAAGGAAAAGCCCCGCAACCCGGTTCGTCTCAAGCGTCGGACGCAGCTCGCGCGGATCGATGTGGTCGTATTCGATGGCATAGCCCGGCTGCAGGATGGTTGCGCGCTCAAGGCCAGGGATGGTCCGGACATAGGCCTCCTGCACATCCTCCGGCAGGCCGGTCGAAATCCCATTCGGATAGACGGTGTGATCTTCGAGGCCCTCCGGCTCCAGAAAGATCTGGTGGCCGTCGCGATCGCCGAACCGGACCACCTTGTCCTCGATGGACGGGCAGTAGCGCGGACCCGTGGAATCGATCTGGCCAGAATAGATCGGCGACAGCCCGATATTGTCGCGGATGATGTCGTGGGTCCGTTCCGTCGTCCGCGTGATGTGGCAGACGATCTGCGGTGTCGCGATCCGATCCGTCAGCGTGGAGAACGGCACCGGCGGATCGTCGCCTTCCTGGACTGCAAGCGCGGTCCGGTCGATGGTCCGCCCGTCCAGCCGCGGCGGCGTCCCGGTCTTCAGGCGCCCGAGCCGGAACCCGAACCGCTCAAGGCTCGCCGACAGTCCCGCCGCCGGCGCTTCGCCGACCCGGCCCGCCGGGATTTTTTTCCGGCCGATATGGATCATGCCGCGCAGGAAGGTGCCCGTGGTCAGAACGACGGCGCCACACGAATAGGACCGCCCATCCGCCAGCACGAGCCCCGTGACCCGATTGCCGGAAAACGAAATATCCTCCGCCTCGCCCTCGATCACCGTCAGGTTTTCCGTTGCCGCGATTTCGGCCTGCATGGCCTCGCGATAGAGCTTGCGGTCGATCTGGGCCCGCGGCCCGCGCACGGCCGGACCCTTGCGCCGGTTGAGAAGGCGAAACTGGATGCCGGCCTTGTCCGCCATCCGGCCCATGAGGCCGTCGAGGGCGTCGACCTCGCGCACCAGATGGCCCTTGCCGAGCCCGCCGATCGCCGGATTGCACGACATCGCCCCAACCGTGTCGAGCCTATGGGTGACGAGGGCCGTGCGTGCTCCGAGCCGTGCGGAAGCGCTTGCGGCCTCCATGCCAGCGTGCCCGCCGCCGATCACCATCACGTCGAAATCAGCCGTCCTCGTCATCCGCTTTCCGTAATTTCATCGCCCGCGCGGCGCAATTCGCGCCGCCGATTTGTCCCGGTTATGGGTACAAACATGTGGAAAATCAATTCGCAAAGCCGGTTTTGAGTCGACTTTTGCGAAAACCTGTTTCACGTGAATCCGGCGTCTCGGCCGTATATCGGATTCACGTGAAACACTCGGCCTATTTGCCGATACAGAACTCCGCGAAGATCACGTCGAGCACATCCTCCACGTCAATCCGCCCCGTGATCCGCCCGAGCGCATCGCCGGCATGCCGAAGCTCTTCGGCCATCAGTTCCGGATCGACGACGCTTTCCGCCCGAGTGAGCGCATCCCGGCAATCGGACAGCGCCGCCCGGTGCCGCTCCCGCGTCGCCATCGCCGAGCCGAGCCCGGCGAACTTTTCCCCGGCAAAGGCCGCGAGCTTTTCCTGAAGGCCGCCGAGACCGGCACCGGTCTTCACAGAGATCGCGAGCGCATCGTCTCCAACCTCAAAACCGTCTCCGACGAGATCCGCCTTGTTAGCGATCGGCCAGACCGTTCCCGCCGCTGACACCACTTCGCCCGGCGCACCGGCCATCGGTCCCGATGCATCCTCCATCCACAGGACGAGGTCGGCATCACTCCCCCGCGCCAGCGCCCGGCGGATGCCTTCCTTCTCGACGACCCCCTCCGCCTCGCGAAGCCCGGCCGTGTCGATCAGCGTCACCGGATAGCCGGCAAGGTCGAGATGGACTTCCAGCACATCCCGTGTCGTCCCCGCCTCCTCCGTGACGATGGCGACATCGCGCCGTGCCAGCGCATTCATCAGGCTCGACTTGCCGGCATTGGGCGGACCCATCAACGCCACCTGAAGCCCGTCGCGCAGCCGCTCGCCGCCGCGGCCCTCTTCGAGCTTCGTTTCGATACCGATTCGAAGATCGGTCAGTTCCGCCCGGTCCGCATCGGTCACCGAGCCGAGCACGTCCTCCTCCTCGGCGAAGTCGAGCCCGGCCTCGATCCGCGCCCGGAGCCCGATCAGGCGCCGACGCCACTCCTCCACCAGATCGCCAAAGCTCCCGCGAAGCTGCGACAGGGCCTGGCGCCGCTGCGCTTCCGTCTCCGCCGCGATCAGATCGGCCAGCCCCTCGACCCGCGTCAGGTCCAGCTTGCCGTTGTCGAAGGCCCGCCGCGAAAATTCCCCCGCCTCCGCCGGCCGCAAGCCGTCGACCGTCCCAAGCGCTTCCAGCACCGCGCCGACCACGGCCCGTCCGCCATGGACATGGAGTTCCGCCACATCCTCGCCGGTAGCGCTCGCCGGCCCTTCGAAAAAAAGCACCACGGCCTCGTCGAGCACCGACCCGTCCCGCGGGTCCTTCAGCGCCCGGAGAACCACCCGCCGCGCCTCCGGCACCGACCCGGCCATCGTTTCGAGAACGATTCGAACCCGCGGCCCGCTCAGCCGCACGACGGCGATCGCCGAGGGCAACGCGCCACTTGAAAGCGCAAAGATCGTCTCACCCCGATTGTCCACGCCGGCCTTTTCTCCCCGGACCGTCCCGCTAGTTACGAACGGAACCCGTTTTTGCGATTTCGCCAAAAGGATTTCCCGTGACCGAAAACCTCCTGAAGCACGAGACCAGCCCCTATCTCCTCCAGCACAAGGACAATCCCGTGCATTGGCGACCCTGGGGAAAGGCCGCCTTCGAGGAGGCCGAGGCCGCCGGCAAGCCGATCCTTCTGTCCGTCGGCTATGCGGCCTGCCACTGGTGCCACGTCATGGCCCATGAGAGCTTCGAGGACCCGGACGTGGCGGCGGTGATGAACCGTCTCTACGTCAACGTCAAGGTCGATCGGGAGGAGCGGCCGGACGTCGACCAGATCTATATGGCCGCGCTCCATGCGCTCGGCGAACAGGGCGGCTGGCCACTGACCATGTTCCTGACGCCGAAGGGGGAGCCGTTCTGGGGCGGCACCTATTTTCCGAAGACGGCGCGCTTCGGCCGGCCGGGCTTCGTCACTGTGCTGGAAGAGATCGCGCGCATCGTCCGCGACGAACCGGACAAGGTGGAAGCCAACCAGAGCGCCATCGTCGCCCACATTTCCGCACGCACAGAAACAGGCTCGAGCCTTCATCCGGGCGTCCTCGACAAGGCCGCCGAGGGCCTTCTCGGCGTCATGGACCCGGTCAATGGCGGCACCAAGGGCGCGCCGAAATTCCCCAACGCCTCCGTCTTCGAGCTTCTCTGGCGGGCCTATCGGCGCACGGGAAACATGGAAATGCGCGATGCCGTCCTCCTGGCGCTGCGCCGGATCGCCCAGGGCGGCATCTACGATCATCTCGGCGGCGGTTTCGCCCGCTACTCCGTCGACGACCGCTGGCTTGTCCCCCATTTCGAAAAGATGCTCTACGACAATGCCCAGCTCGTCTCGCTGATGACGTCCGCCTGGCTTGAGACCGGCGACGACCTCTTCCGCCGCCGCATCACGGAAACCGTCGCGTGGATGCAACGGGAGATGACACTCGACTGCGGAGCGTTCGCCGCCAGCTTCGATGCGGATTCCGAAGGCGAGGAGGGCCGGTTCTATGTCTGGACCCGGGGCGAAATCCTGACCCTCCTCGGCGAGGACGACGGCGGCTTTTTCTGCGACCTTTACGACGCCATGCCCGGCGGCAACTGGGAAGGAAAGGTCGTCCTCAACCGGCTGAACACACCCGGCACCGACGATGCGGAAACGGACGAGCGGCTGACGATCCTTCGCCAGCGGCTGTTCGAAGATCGCGCAGGCCGCATCCCCCCGGCCCGCGACGACAAGGTGCTTGCCGACTGGAACGGCCTTGCCATCTCCGCCCTTGCCCGCGCCGCCACCGTCTTCGACGAACCGGTCTGGCTGGAACGGGCGATGTCCGCCTACCGTTTCATCTCCGAATCGATGGTGAAGGACGGTCGCCTTGGCCATAGCTGGTGCGCCGGGAAACTCGTCTATCCGGGCCTTGCCTCCGACCACGCGGCAATCTGCGAGGCCGCCCTCACTCTTTACGAGGCAACCGGCGAAGACGCCTATCTCCAGGATGCCGTCGCCCGCGCGGAGAACCTGGAACAGCATTATGCGGACAGGGATGCCGGTGGCTATTTCCTCACGGCCGACGACGCCGACGACCTGATCCTCAGGCCGAAATCATCGGCCGACGAGGCAACGCCCAACGCCAATGCAGTCGCCGCCAAGGCCCTGGTAAAACTCTGGACTCTGACCGGCAACGATATCTACCGCCAGCGTGCGGACGGCATCCTCTCCATCTTTGCCGAGGACATCGCCAAGAACGTCTTCATGACGGCGGCACTGTTGAATGCCTTTGACTTCCGGCTCGATCCGGTTTCCGTCGTCATCGTCGGCGGAATGCCAGGCGAGGTCTCGCCGATGGTCGAGGCCGTCCGCCGCTGCGACCATCTCAACGTCGTTCCTTTCGTCACCGAATCGACTGCATCCCTGCCGCCCTCGCACCCGGCCGCCGGCAAGACGCCGATCGACGACAAGGAGACCGCCTATGTCTGCCACGACGACCGCTGCGGTCCGCCAGTGACGGATCCGGATGCTCTTCTGAAAACGATTCACGTGAAACATTAGGCGTCGCAACCGCCCGAGCCGGCCGCTTTTTCATACCTCTTGGCGTGGTCGACTCGCGCGAGGAAACGTTCGGCTCGCGCAACGGCGTCGCCGAAATACTGGTCCGGCCCGAGCATCTTGCGCCGGTTCAGGTCGGCCGTGTCGAGGAGATCGAAATCGACGCGCTCCATGCGGCCGTGCCATCCCGCCTGCTGCCGGCGCCAGCAATTGCAGTGATGAGCAACAAGACGCTCGCGCAGCACATAGCCGTGGAAGTCGAAGGCAACCGTCCCGTCCGTGACAAAAATATGGTTTCCGGAAAAGCCCTCGTCGGGCACAACGCGCTCACCGTAAAAACCCGCCAGCGGCGAACGGCGCAGAAAAACGCCCGCCAGGATATGGCAGGCGCCAAAGCCGAAGAATATCCGGTCGGGAAGGGCCCAGCGGCGTTCCGGATCGCGCTTGATGCCCGGTTTCAGGACATACATGCCGCGCGACCCGGATTTGGCGCTTTAGGTGTTCATGGAGTCGAAGAACTCGTCGTTGTTCTTCGTCTGCTTCAGCTTGTCGAGCAGGAACTCGATGGCGTCGACCGTGCCCATCGGATTGAGGATGCGGCGCAGCACGTACATCTTCTTGAGCTGCTTGGGATCGACCAGCAGCTCTTCCTTGCGGGTGCCGGAGCGCTGGATGTCGATCGCCGGGAACACGCGTTTGTCCGCCACCTTGCGGTCGAGGATGATTTCGGAGTTACCCGTGCCCTTGAACTCCTCGAAGATCACCTCGTCCATGCGGCTGCCGGTATCGATGAGGGCCGTCGCGATGATCGTCAGCGAGCCGCCTTCCTCGATATTACGCGCCGCGCCGAAGAACCGCTTCGGCCGCTGCAGGGCGTTGGCATCGACACCGCCGGTCAGCACCTTGCCGGAGGACGGCACGACGGTGTTGTAGGCGCGCCCGAGCCGGGTAATGGAGTCGAGAAGAATCACCACGTCGCGGCCATGTTCGACCAGGCGCTTGGCCTTTTCGATCACCATCTCGGCCACCTGCACGTGCCGCGCCGCCGGCTCGTCGAAGGTCGAGGAAATGACCTCGCCGCGAACGGAGCGCTGCATGTCGGTGACTTCTTCCGGCCGCTCGTCGATCAGAAGGACGATGACGTAGCATTCCGGGTGGTTGCTGGTGATGGAGTGGGCGATGTTCTGGAGAAGCACCGTCTTACCGGTGCGCGGCGGTGCCACGATCAGTCCGCGCTGGCCCTTGCCGAGCGGCGAGGTCAGGTCGATCACCCGCGCCGACTTGTCCTTGCGCGTCGGATCTTCCGTTTCCATGTGGAACCGCTCGTCCGGATAGAGCGGCGTCAGATTGTCGAAATGGACCTTGTGGCGGGTCTTGTCCGGATCCTCGAAATTTATCGTGTTGACCTTGAGGAGCGCGAAATAGCGTTCGCCCTCCTTCGGGCTGCGGATCTGGCCTTCGACCGTATCGCCGGTCTTCAATGAGAACCGCCGGATCTGCGACGGCGACACATAGATATCGTCCGGACCGGGCAAATAGTTGGCGTCCGGCGAGCGCAGGAAGCCGAAGCCGTCCTGCAGCACTTCCACGACGCCTTCGCCGATGATCTCCACGTCATTCGCCGCGAGCTGCTTCAAGATCGCGAACATCTGCTCCTGGCGGCGCATGGTGCTGACATTTTCGACTTCGAGCTCTTCGCCGAAGGCAGCCAGATCGGTCGGCGTCTTCGCCTTCAATTCCTGAAGTTTGATTTCCCGCATGGGGTTGAGATTCCTTGGGACCGCGACGGTTGAAGACGTCGCTTGCTTTTGAGGGTTTGGGAAAATTCGACAGATCTTAGGTTCGATCGCTCGCCGAACCTCGGCGCCTCGTCGCATATAGCCCGGGCGCCCGCCTGTCTTTCAGAGAGGTTATTGGGAACATAGTCGCTTCGGCCGAAGCCGACAAGACCCGTGGTAATATAACCAATGGGTGCATCCGGGCCGCTTCTCGACCCGGAGCGACCGGAACGGCCTGAAGTTTCAGAACGGCTTGAAGATGACGAGGATTACCGCAACGATCATGATCAAGGTCGGGATTTCATTGATCATCCGGTAAAAACGTTCGGAATGCTCGTTGGCATCGGCCGCGAAGGCCTTTCTGAGCTTTCCGAGCCACATATGGTACCAGGTCAACAGCGCGACAAAGATAAACTTAAGAATAAACCAGACATCGAAATAGTAATCCATATCCCACGCGATCCACAAGCCGAATATCCAGCTTGAAATCATCGCCGGATTGCCGATCATCCGAAGAAGCTTCCGCTCCATTACCTTGAAGAGTTCGGACTGATCGGAGCCAACGGGCACCATGGTGTGATAAACATAAAGCCGAGGCAGGTAAAACAACGCCGCCATCCAGGCAATGATCGAAATGATGTGCAGTGTCTTCTGCCAGGAATAAAGATCGTCGAACACCGTCGAACGCCCCTTTTGCTCAATTGGTACGGACACCGACCGCGGCTCGCCGAGCCGCCGGAAAAGCCATTTTGTCCATTTCCTCCGCCCGGTCCGGGGCGAAGGTTGTCAATGTCCTCTGGTCAAACCGCCTCGCCGCGCACCAGCGCGACCATTTCCGCAACATTCTCCACCGGCGTGTCCGGCGTCACCCCGTGCCCGAGATTGAAGATGAAGGGTCCCGAGCCGAGCGCATCCACCACCCGGCGGATACCGGATTTCAGCGCCTCGCCGCCGGCAACCAGCCGCATCGGATCGAGATTGCCCTGCACCGCACAGGTCTTCTGCAGGTTCTTGGCGAAATCGAGCGGCACCGACCAGTCGAGGCCGACCGCGTTGACGCCGGTCACATCCACATAGCGCTCCAGGAACATGCCGACGCCCTTCGGAAAGCCGATGATCCGGGCACCCGGCACTTCCGCCCGCACGCCGGCGACAATACGCCGCATCGGCTCCACCGCCCAGCGCTCGAACCCTTCCTCGTCGAGCGCCCCGGCCCAACTGTCGAAGACCTGAACCGCATCGGCCCCGCGCTCGAACTGGGCAACGAGATAGCGGATCGAGGCTTCCACCAGCCGGTCGATCAGCCGGTCGAAGCCGGCGCTATCGGAAAAGGCGATTCGCCGCGTCGGTGCCTGGTCGGACGAGCCGCGGCCGGCGACCATATAGGTGGCAACCGTCCAGGGCGCGCCGCAAAAGCCCAGAAGCGTCGTCTCCGACGGCAGGTTGGCGCGAATGAGCCCGACGGCATCGAGCACCGGTGCCAGCTTTTCCGTCACCACGCCCGGGTCGAGCTTTGCCGCCGCCTCAAGGCCGATCGGCTCCAGGATCGGACCGATCCCCTCTTCAAAGCGCACAGGCTGACCGAGCGCATCGGGAATGACGAGAATGTCGGAGAACAGGATCGCCGCATCGAAGCCGTAACGCCGGATCGGCTGCAGCGTCACTTCACAAGCCAGCTCCGGGTTGTAGCAAAGATCGAGGAAGCTGCCGGCCTCGGCCCGCGTCGCCTTGTATTCGGAGAGATAGCGTCCGGCCTGGCGCATCATCCAGATGGGTGGCGGCGACAGTGTCCTGCCATCCAGAGCCTGGACGATCCGGCGCTCGGTGCGGGTGTTTTCCTGACTGCGATAATCCACGGCGATCCTCTAATAGAGTCTAGAATCCAGACTGATTTTGTTGTTTGCGCGTGGATTATCGGGATAAAGCATCATCCACATACGATACAGTTTTTTCCGGGGACGCCTTGCGCCATAGGGTCGCAAAACCCCGGAGCCTGTTAAGTTCGGGGACAGGACCGCGTGCCATATGGCATTCAAAGGGATGGCGGCGCTATTTCGGAAAACTCCGGGTTGACGGCCGGGGAAAGCCGGTCCCCGATCCCCGCTTTTCACCGCTGCGGGCTTGTCCTTTTTCCCGCGAGCGGTTTTGTTGAAAACCCGACGGGCTGTCCCGCCCGCCGCTCCACCCGCCGCGCCCGTCACGCGGTTTTCCGGATTTTGTTCACAGCGCTGGGGATGAAGGCGTGCGCAACAATCTCGACTACTTCCATCTCCACCTGGTGTCCGATTCCACGGGCGAGACGCTGATGACGGTGGCCCGCGCCGCCGGCGTGCAGTACCGCGAAACCCAGCCCGTGGAGCACGTTTATCCGATGATCCGCTCCGACCGCGCCCTCGACCGGGTGCTGGTGGAATTGGAACATGCGCCGGGAATCGTCCTTTATACCGTCATGGATCTGGAGATCGCCGCCCGCCTGGAAAACCGCTGCCTGGAGCTCGGCCTTCCCTGCGTCAACGTGCTCGACCCGGTGCTCAACGTGTTCCAGAACTACCTGAACACGCCGCTCGCCCGCCGCGTCGGCGGCCAGCACGAGATGAACGCGGAATATTTCGACCGCATCGAGGCCCTCAATTTCACCATGGCCCATGACGACGGCCAGATCCCGGACAATGTGGATTCCGCCGACGTCGTCGTCATCGGCATCAGCCGGACGTCGAAAACGCCGACCTCGATCTATCTCGCCAACCGCGGCATCAAGGCGACCAACATCCCGATCGTCCCCGGCATTCCCCTGCCGCCGGCGCTGTTCGAGGCGAAAAAGCCGCTGATCGTGGCATTGATCGCCACCGCCGAGCGGATCGGCCAGATCCGCCAGAACCGGCTGCTCGCCCTCAATGCCAGCGACGCCAATTCCAGCTATGTGGACCGCCGCGCCATTGCGGAAGAAGTGACCTATACGCGGCGCATGTGCGCCGAGCAGGGTTGGCCGCTGATCGACGTCACCCGCCGCTCCATCGAGGAGACGGCGGCGGAGATCCTGTCCCTCCTCAGCCAGCACCGGGCCCGCCAGCACGACCAATAAGTATCTGAAAGGAAAAGGCCTTTGCCTTCGATTATCCTGGCCTCCGAAAGCACCACAAGGATCACGCTCCTGGAAAATGCCGGCGTTTCCTTCACGTCGGAAGGCGCTGCCATCGACGAGGAGACCGTCAAGGCGCCGCTCCTCGTCAGCGGCATGCCGCCGGACGACATCGCCACGGTCCTTGCCGAGGCGAAGGCGCTGGCAGTTTCCGAACGCCATCCCGACGCCCTTGTCATCGGCGCCGACCAGACGCTCGGCTTTGGCGACGCGTGCCTGTCGAAGCCGGAGACCATGGCGGATGCCCGCCGGCTGCTGCTCGACCTTTCCGGTCAAAGTCATTCGCTGCACGCCGCCGTCGCTTGTGCCCGCAACGGCGAGACGCTGTGGCGCTACCTCTCCACGGCGCACCTGAAGATGCGCGCCTTCTCACCGGAATTCGTCGGCCGCTACCTAGCCGATGTCGGCGAGGCGGCGCTGACCAGCGTCGGCGCCTACCAGCTCGAGGGCCGCGGCGTGCAGCTCTTTGAAGAGATCGACGGCGACTTTTTCACCATTCTCGGCTTGCCGATGCTGCCGCTTCTCGATTTCCTGCGTGCCGAGGGAGCCATCGACAAATGACAACGGACGCCAAGACAGCACTCCTGCGCACCGGCATCATCGGATGGCCGGTCGGCCATTCCCGCTCGCCGGTCATCCACAGCTACTGGATCGCGAAATACGGCATCGACGGCGCCTACGACCGCTACGGCGTGCCGCCGGACCAGATCGAGGCGTTCCTGTCCCGGTTTTCCGACCACGGCCTCATCGGCTGCAACGTCACCCTGCCCCACAAGCAGGCCGCCTTTGCCGCCTGCGACGACGTCGACGAGGTCGGCCGCACGCTCGAAGCCGTCAACACGCTATGGCTCGACGAAGGCCGGCTGCACGGCGCCAACACCGACGCCTACGGCTTCCTCGCCAATCTCGACCAGGCCGCACCCGGCTGGGACAAGAACCCGGGCACGGCCGTGGTGCTTGGGGCGGGCGGTGCTGCGCGCGCCATCGTCTGGGCGTTGTTTTCCCGCGGCTTCGATCCGGTCCGCATCGTCAACCGCACCTTCGAAAAGGCGGAAAGCCTTGCCGCCTTCTTCGGCGCCGGCACCCGCGCCCATGGCTGGGGCGACTTGCCCAGCGTTCTGGAAAAGGCCGATATCCTCGTCAATTCGACCTCGCTCGGCATGACCGGCAAGCCGCCGCTGGAGATCGACCTGTCGCCGTTGCGGGACACCTGCCTCGTTGCCGATGCCGTCTATGCGCCGCTGGAAACCGGGCTCCTGAAGGCGGCCCGCGCCCGCGATCTTGTCGCCGTCGACGGCCTCGGCATGCTCCTCCACCAGGCCGTTCCGAGCTTTGCCAAATGGTTCGGCAAGGTCCCGGAAGTCACCGACGAGCTGCGCGCGCACGTCGTCGCCGACCTTTCCAAAGACGAATGATCGTCCTCGGGCTGACCGGATCGATCGGCATGGGCAAGTCGACGACGGCCGCCATGTTCGCCGCCGCCGGCCTGCCGGTCCACGACGCCGACGCCACCGTCCACAGGCTCTATTCCGGACCCGCCGCGCCGCTGATCGAGGCGGAGTTTCCCGGTACGACAGAGGACGGCACCGTCGACAGGACCAAACTCTCCGACAGGGTGCTCGGCGACCGCAAGGCGCTGTCGCGCCTCGAGGCTATCGTCCACCCCCTGGTGCGTGAGGCCGAACGGACGTTCCTGCGGGACGCCGCCAACAGCCGCGCCGCTGCCGTCGTCCTCGATATCCCGCTCCTGTTCGAGATCGGCGGCGATGCGCGGGTCGATGCCGTCGTCGTCGTCACCGCCGATGCCGACATCCAGGCCGGGCGCGTGCTGTCGCGTCCCGGCATGACCGAGGACCGATTCGAGCAAATTCTCTCCCGCCAGATGCCGGATGCGGAAAAACGCCGCCGCGCCCATTTCCTCATCGACAGCGGCCACGGCTTCGAGCCGGCCCGCCGTCAGGTCGCGGGCGTCTGCCGGGTGCTGGCGCAAATGGCGGGGAAAGGCATCGCGCCGGACTTGCGCGGCTGAGCCTGCCGTGATTCCCTGAAGCCATGCGGGAAATCGTCTTCGATACGGAAACCACGGGCCTCAAGGCCAATGGCGGCGATCGCGTCGTGGAAATCGGCGCCGTCGAGCTCGTCAATCACATCCCGACCGGCGCGGTCTTCCACGAATATATCGACCCGGAGCGGTCGATGCCGGTCGAGGCCTATAACGTCCACGGCCTGTCCGAGGAGTTTCTCACCGGCAAGCCGAAATTCGCCGAGATCGCCGGAAAGTGGCTCGATTTCATCGCCGATGCCCGGCTGATTGCCCACAACGCCTCCTTCGACATGGGCTTCATCAACGCCGAGCTCGCCCGCCTCGACATCGCCGCCATCGGCGAGGAACGCGTCGTCGACACGCTGCAGATCTCGCGCCGGCGTAATCCCGGCGGCCAGCACTCCCTCGACGCGCTCTGCAGCCGCTTCGGTATCGACAATTCGCGCCGCACCAAGCACGGCGCACTGCTCGACGCCGAGCTGCTGGCCGAGGTCTATATCGAGCTCATCGGCGGCAAGCAGGCCGCCCTCGGCTTTGCCACCGATCGCGACGCGGAGGACGCCTACGCCCCGCGGATGCGCCCCAAGGCCGTCGCAAGCCGCCCGGGACCCCTGCCGCCGCGCATCACGGCCGACGAGGCCGCGGCCCACCGGGCCTTCGTGGAAACCCTCGGCGACAACGCCCTCTGGCGGCGCTACCGCGACGCGGACTGATCGCTCGACGACTCATCAAGCGAAAATCCATTTATAAAACAGCGGGATGGCGGATGGACAGGTGATGCGATTGCGGTCGCACTCCCCTATCCAGACCCCTCTCATGCGTCATTGCCGGGCTTGACCCGGCAATCCATGAGGCCTTTCATTTCAAACCGTTAGGCGAGATCGCGCCGCAACTCATCATGGACCACCGGGTCGAGCCCGGTGGTGGCGCAGAGTGGGTGGTGCTGGGAGTTCGCGAGCCGTCGCCCGGATCGCAAGTGGCTTGACCCGGCAAGGATGACGTGCGGGGTGTCATTAAGAAGCCTGAACTGCCTTCGCCGAAGACCGATCCCTACGCCGAAGGCAAAAACAAAAACGGCGCCGCGGATTTCTCCGCAGCGCCGTCTGAATGGTCGTAACCCGTTGCCGCCGGTCAGGCGTTCGGCGTCGGCGCGGCGGCGCCCTCGCCGGTGTTCCGGGCGGCGTTGTGCTGGTAGAGCGCGGCGAAATCGATCGGGTCGATCATCAGCGGCGGGAAGCCGCCGGCGCGCACCGCTTCTGCGACAATTTGACGCGCAAACGGGAACAGCATCCGCGGGCACTCGATCAGCACGAAGGGGTGCAGGTGCTCCTGGGGCACGTTCTGGATCCGGAACACGCCGCAATAGGTCAGTTCCACGTTGAACATCAGGTCGTCGTCCGTGCCGCCCTTGGCGTTCATCACCAGCGACACCTCGAACTCGTTGTCCGAGAGCGGGTTGGCGTTGACGTTGACCTGGATGTTGATGGCCGGGGAGTTCTCGCGCGGCGCCAGCGAGCGCGGCGCGTTCGGGTTCTCGAAGGAAAAGTCCTTCACATACTGCCCGAGGATATTCATGCCCGGGGCGTTCTGGGCGTTGGCGGCGCCGGCCGCAGCGGCACCGTCGCCGTTCTGGGAATTCGTGCTCATGGTATGTCGTTTCCGATCTGGAACGTGATTGGAGTGGCCGGCATCGGCCGCCACGGGATTTGGCCGGTGGCTACCACGCTGCCGGGGTTAAGGACAAGCGCCGCCGCGAATTTCCGGCGTCAAAGCGCTATTTGCGGTCTTCCGGGCGCCACGGCGTGTCCGGGTTGGGCGTTTCCGCATAGTCGTCCGCATCGAGCTCGACGGTGTGCGGATCGGATCGGGCATCCGGCCGCGGCCCGGCGCGGCCCTGGCCGGCGGTGACCACGGTTACCTTCAGCCGCGAACGCACGAACGCCCAGATCGCCTCGCGCACGGGCGGGACGAACAGGAGGAAGCCGATGGCGTCGGTGACGAAACCGGGCGTCAGGAGCAGGATGCCGGCAACGAAGATCATCGCCGCATGGCCGATCTGCTCCCCCGGCAACCGCCCGGCATCCATTTCCGCACGGATCCTGTTGATCACCGAATAGCTCTGGAACCTTAGGAGCGCGCTGCCGATGATCGCCGTGATGACGACCATGGCCAGCGTCCAGAAAAGGCCGATCTTGCCGCCGATGACCACGAAGGCGGCGATTTCCGCCAGCGGGACACCGAGGAAGAGCAGAAACAGGAGAAAACCGAGCGGCATGAAAAAACCTTTAGTCCTTTTGACCCTTTGGCGATCCGCCCTTGCTACCTACATAAGGAAAAAGACAAATCGCTCTTTGCCGTCCCTTGCAGCGTCGTTTAGGGTGGACACTGCGAAAAAGGGGGGTGAACGGCGGTTGCGGAATCGTGTGCGGATGCCGTATCGAGACATAGATAAGTGGTGCCTCGACAATAGAAAGACCGTCGGGACCGTTCTCTGCGACATCCGGCCACAAACCGCCAGGCCACAAATCGCTATGAAGGCTTCCGGTATCCGGTGATGACCGAATTTCTCGACGTTTATAACATCTTCTTCCTGATCCTCGCGGTGGCGATTTTCCTGCGTCTGCGCAGCGTGCTCGGCCGGCGCACCGGCCATGAGCGCCCGCCCTTCGACCCCTATTCCTCAAGGGGCGAGCAGGAAAAACCGGCCCGCTCCGGCGGCGACAACGTGGTCACATTGCCGCGCCACCGGGACGAGCCGCCGGCGACCGGCATCGAGACCGACGAGCGCATGGAGAATGTCGACCGCATGGCGCCGGAGGGCTCCGCCCTCAACACGGCCTTGCGCACGATCGTCTCCGCCGACCGCTCGTTCGACGCCAAGCACTTCCTGACCGGTGCCCGCAGCGCCTACGAGATGATCGTCACGGCCTTTGCCGACGGCGACCGGCGCGCGCTGCAGAACCTTCTCGCCAACGACGTCTATGACAGCTTCGTCGGAGCCATCGCCGACCGGGAATCCCGCGGCGAGACCATCGAATCCACCTTCATCGGCATCGACAAGGCGGAGATCGTGGAAGCCGCCCTGCAGGGCACGACGGCGCAGATCACCGTGCGCTTCAAGAGCCAGCTCATCTCCGTCACCAAGGACAGCGAAGGCCGCATCGTCGAGGGCGATCCCAACGCCGTCAACGAGGTGACCGATATCTGGACCTTCGCCCGCGACACCGAATCGCCCGATCCGAACTGGAAGCTGGTGGCGACCGAAAGCGGCGACTGAGCCGTTTTTGGGGGCCGGGGCCGGTGCGCCGCCACGGGCCGCGAACGCGCCGCGTTTTTCACGCGGCGCTTTTCGTTTTTACGGCCGTCGGCCTGTCGCCTCAGGCAACGGCGCAAGACCACGAGAAGGGTCCCGTGTCGCCGATCGTCTCCCCCTTGGCTGACTTCGACGACCTGCCGGGATGGGCCGGGGACGACCACCTCGCCGCATTCGAAACCTTCAGGCACAGTTGCGGACCGACTGCCCACGCCCCGGAGACCGGTAGCCTCGGCATCGACGCCGCCGCGGTCCACGTCCTGTGCATCAAGGCGCAAGGGCTTCGGATCGAGGACGCCGCGGCGGCCCGCCGCTTTTTCGAAAGCAATTTCGTGCCTATGCGGGTCAATGGGCCGGCAAAGGCCTTCTTTACTGGCTATTTCGAGCCGGAAGTCCTCGGGTCTCGGCAGAAGACAAAGCGTTTTTCCACCCCGCTCCTGAAGCGGCCCGACGATCTGGTCAAGCTGACCCCTGAGGCCCACCCCAAAACCCTCGATGCCAAGCTGGAATGGGCGCGCCGGACGGAAAGCGGTCTTGTCGAGCACCCCGACAGGGCGGCGATCATGGACGGCGCGCTGGATGGCCGCGGCCTGGAACTCGTCTGGCTCGAGGATCCCGTCGACGCCTTTTTTATCCACGTCCAGGGGTCCGCCCGCATTCGCCTGACCGATGGCACAAGCATGCGTGTCGGCTTTGCCGGCAAGACCGGTCATCCCTATTCCTCGGTCGCCAGGATGCTGGTCGAGGCCGGTGAATTCGCGCCGGAGGATCTCACCGCCGACGTCCTGAAGGCCTGGCTGAAGGCACATCCGGAGCGCGCCCGAGACCTGATCGCCAGGAACCGCTCCTACATTTTCTTTCGCGAGCTGACCGGCCTCGATCCGGATCTCGGTCCTGTCGGCGCCGCTGGCGTCCAACTGACCGCCGGGCGCAGCATCGCCGTCGACAGGCGGCTCCACACCCTCGGCACCCCGGTCTATGTGGCCGTCGACCTGCCGCCCGAGCCCGGCCAGCAGCCGATGCCGTATCGCCGCCTGATGGTGGCCGGGGACACCGGATCGGCGATCGTCGGCCCCGCACGCGGCGATATCTTCGTCGGCTCCGGCGAGGCCGCCGGCCTCTTTGCCGGCCGCATCCGCCACCGCGGCGATCTTTACGTTCTCGTCCCTCGCACCGGAGCCGTTTCCGATGGCGAGCGGTAGGCGCCGGCGCGGCCAGCTTTCCGACGAGGACCGCGCCCTCTGGGACGCGGTGAAGAAGACCGTCAAGCCGCTCCGCGATGAGCGCGTGGTGGAGCGCACGGCCCGGGCGCTGGAGGACGAGGTCTCCGCCCCGAAAGCGCCGGTCGACGGCGCCGCCAAGCGCACCGCCAAGACCGCGGCCGCCCTGAAACCGGGCCGCAATCCGCCGCCGAAAAAGCCCGCGCCGCCGGCAAGGACCCACCATCCGCCGGCCCCGCCGACCCTCGACCGGCGCACGAAGCAGCGCATCGCCCGCGGCAACATCCCCATCGACGGCCGCCTCGACCTCCACGGCATGACCCAGAGGGAGGCGCATACGCGCCTGCGCGCGTTCCTCTCCGTCGCCCAGATGGAGGGCCGGCGCCACGTCCTCGTCATCACCGGCAAGGGCGGCAATGGCGGCCCCTGGAGCGCCGACCGCTACGGTCACGATTTTTCCGAGCGCGGCGTGTTGCGCCGGGTCGTCCCCCATTGGCTGTCGATGCCGGAATTCCGGCATTACGTCTCCAGCTTCGAGGAGGCCCATATCGCCCATGGCGGCGCCGGCGCCTTCTATGTCCGCATCAAGAAGCGCAGGCCCTGATTTCGGGTCTGCGGCCCCGCGCTTCCTGTACAAGGCGCCACGGCGCCCATAGGCTTCCAGCCGGGCCACACAAACGGCAGAGCCGACAAGAAAAGAACCACTGAAGAGACCGACTGAAGAGATAGGGCCATGACCCCATTCGGCGCAAAGATCCGCCAGTTGCGGCGCGAACGCGGCATCACCCTGAAGGAGATGGCAGCAAGCCTCGACGTCACCAGCGCCTATCTCTCGGCCCTGGAACACGGCAAGCGCGGCCGCCCGACCTGGTTCATGGTCCAGAGGATCATCGCCTTCTTCAACGTCATCTGGGACGAGGCGGAGGAGCTGCAGCGGCTCGCCGAGATCTCCGACCCCCGCGTCGTCGTCGACACCGCCGGCCTCGATCCCAAGGCAACCGAACTTGCCAATCTGCTGGCCGACAAGATCGCCGGCCTTTCGGAGCCCTCGCTCACCCAGTTGCTCCACGACCTGCGCAGCGCCGCCGCACACGACGGGGCTTGATTTCTGTCTCACGGCAGGCTCGCTTCGCTCGCGCCTCCGACGGGGCGGCGCATCGGCGCCGGCGGCCGGTCGGCCTTGCGAAGCCTTGCGGCTTCGATTGGCCTCGCATCACACTCAGGCGTCATCGCGAGGAGCCGCAGGCGACGCGGCGATCCAGGTGGCATTCCAAACGCTCAGGGCTTCAATCGCTCTGGATCGCTTCGCTTACGCTCGCGATGACGGTGAAAACAAAAGCGAATTACCGAAAGCAATCTTAGCGCCTCAGCGACGTAAACAGGGAGGGGCGTCACGTGCAAACGAAAGCGCCGCCTCATCCCCGCTTCAGCCGCTGCACCATGTTTTCCAACTCGTTCAAAAACCGCGAGCGATCCTTGGCCGAAAACGCCGGCCCGCCGCCGCGGATGGTGCCGCTGTCGCGGAGTTCGGCGTTGAGGTCGCGCATGGCGAGGGCCATGCCGATATTGTCGTCGGTGAACGGCTTGCCGGTGCCGGAAAGGGCTGCCGCGCCCTTCTTCAGGACGCGTGAGGCGAGCGGGATGTCGGCGGTAATCACGATGTCGCCCTGGGTGACGTTCTCCACGATCCAGTCGTCGGCCGCATCCGGGCCCTCGGAGACGATGACGCGCTTTATCAGCGGATGGTCGTCGAGCCGCATCCAGCTATTGGCGACCATGTGGACGACAAGATCGTGGCGGTCGGCGACGCGAAGGACCTCGTCCTTGACCGGGCAGGCATCCGCGTCGACGAAGATCTTCATGCTTCAGCGCTTGCGGCCCGAGACGAAGCCGACGATGGCGCTGACCTCCGCCATGACCTTTTCGGCGATTTCCGCCGCCTTTTCCGCGCCGTCGGACAGGATCGCATCGACGGCGCCCGGATCGGCCGTCAGCCGGCGCATCTCGTCGGCGATCGGCGCGATCTTCGCAACGGTCAGCTCGGCAAGCGCCGGTTTGAAGACGGAAAAGGCCGAGCCGCCATATTCCTTCAGCACGTCGTCCCGCGTCCGGTCGGAGAGCGCGGCATAGAGCCCGACAAGGTTTTCCGCCTCGGCCCGGCCGTCAAGGCCCTCCGCCTCGCTCGGCAGCGGCTCCGGATCGGTCTTTGCCTTCCTGATCTTCTTGGCGATGGTGTCGGCGTCGTCGGTGAGAACAATGCGGCTGTAGTCGGAAGGGTCCGACTTCGACATCTTCTTGGAGCCGTCGCGAAGGCTCATGACGCGCGTCGCGGGACCGGTGATCAGCGGCTCCGGCAGCGGGAAATAGGCGTCCTCGAAGCCGTTCTTTTCAATCGAATCGGCGAAGTCGTTGTTGAATTTTTGCGCGATGTCGCGGGTCAGCTCCAGGTGCTGCTTCTGGTCGTCGCCGACCGGCACATGGGTCGCGCGGTAAAGAAGGATGTCGGCGGCCATCAGCGTCGGATAGGCGAACAGGCCCACCGAGGCATTCTCCTTGTCCTTGCCGGCCTTTTCCTTGAACTGGGTCATCCGGTTGAGCCAGCCCATGCGGGCGACGCAGTTGAACAGCCAGGCGAGCTCGGCGTGCTGCGGCACCTGGCTCTGGTTGAAGATGATCTGTGTCTTCGGGTCGATGCCGGCGGCGAGATAGGCGGCCGCGACCTCGCGGGTGTTGGCGGCAAGCCCCTCCGGCCCGCCCCAGACGGACGGCGGCTGGGTGATCGCGTGCAGGTCGACGACGCAATAGAGGCAGGGATAGTCGTGCTGCAGTTCCGCAAAGCGCTTGATGGCGCCGAGATAGTTGCCGAGGTGGAGATTGCCCGTCGGCTGGACGCCGGAAAAGACGCGCTGTTCGAAAGCCGCCATGGCTTCAAGTCCTTATGTTCTCAGTGGTTGGCGGGGTTATCGCCAAGCGGGCCGGCGAGATCAACCCTCAATCCTCCGCCGGCACCTTCCGCCGCTTCAGCATGGCGTAGTAGCGCTTGGCGTCGACCGCCCCGGTGGTGGTGGCGAGAATGAAGAAAGCGACAGCGCCGATGACGACGATAAGGCCAAGGGTTGCGGCCCGGACGGCGAGCGATGCGTCGGTGAGCCAGGGGGACAGCAGCTCTGCCGCCCCGAAGACGACCGCGCCCATGGCGACACTGCACAAGAGCGTCAGCGGCAGGCGCCGGGCGAGCAGATGGTCGGCCCTGTAGTGGCCGCGCCGCCAGAGCGTTACGCCAAGGAGCAGCGCATTGACCCAGCCGGCGAGCGAGGTGGCGATCGCAATGCCGATATGGGCCAGGAACGGGAAGAGAATCAGCGATCCGGCGACGTTGACGACCATGCCGGCGCCGGCGAACCACATCGGCGTTGCCGTGTCCTCGCGGGCAAAGAAGCCGGGCGACAGCACCTTAATGAGGACGAAGGCCGGCAGGCCGGCGCCGAAGGCGGCAAGCGCCGGGGCCGTTGCCGCCGTGTCGGAGGCAAGGAACGCGCCGCGCTGGAACAGCACCTGGACGATCGGCCCGGCGATAACGATGAGCGCGACGGCCGCCGGCAGCGTCAGTACGAGAGAGAATTCCAGCGCCCGGTTCTGGGTGTGGAAGACATTGGAGTGGTCGCCGGAGCGAAGCTGGCGGGCAAGGTCGGGCAGGAGCACCACGCCGATGGCGACGCCGACGACACCGAGCGGCAGCTGGTAGACCCGGTCGGCATAGTAGAGATACGAGACCGCGCTCGCCGAGAAGGACGCGATGATCGTCCCGACCATGATGTTGAGCTGGGTAATGCCGCCGGCAATGACCCCCGGAACGCCGAGTTTCACCAGCCGCCTGACACCGGGGGTGATCCGCGGCCGGCGCAGCGTCAGGCGCATGCCGGTAGGGCGCAGGGCAAGGATCAGGGCAACGAGCTGGACGACGCCGGCAACGGCAACGGCGGCCGACAGCATCGTGCCGGACACAAAACTCTGGCCGGTATCGAGGAAGCCGATCAGCACCAGCGTCGCGATGAAGACGACGTTCAAGAGCACCGGCGCGAAGGCGGCGGCGGCGAAGCGTCCGAGGCTGTTGAGGATGCCGGAGAGGAACGCCACCAGCGACACGAACATAAGATAGGGAAAGCAAATCCGGGAGAAGGCGACGGTGGTCGCGAATTTGTCCGCATCGTCCGTAAAGCCGGGCGCCAGCACGAAGACCAGCGCCGGCATGGCGATTTCCGCGACGATGCTGACGAGGATCAGGGTCATCAGGAACGCAGCGAGGATTTCTTCCGCGAAGGTGCGCGCGCCGTCCTCGCCCTTTTCTTCAAGCGCCCGGGCGAACAGCGGCACGAAGGCGGAGTTGAACGCGCCCTCGGCGAACAGGCGCCGGAACAGGTTCGGCAGCTTGAAGGCGACGAAGAACGCATCGGCGATCGGCCCGGCCCCGAGAAAGGCGGCGATGGCCACGTCGCGGATGAAGCCGAGCAGCCGGCTCACCATGGTGGCGCCGCCGACGGTCGCGAAATTGCGCAAGAGATTCAAGGACGGCCCTCCGGGCGCCGGCGATCCGCAGCGTCATGCGCCGATCATGACGGGCATAGCGCGACAATGGCGCGAAAATCCGGCGAGTTATACTGCGGGCGAGGAAGACGCGAAAGGGCTCGGGTTGAACCCGCGGCCTTCTCGTAATGGCAACTGTTCTCTGGTTCGTCATCGCGAGCGAAAGCGAAGCGATCCAGAGCGGCATTTGAGGCCGTGCACCGACAGCCGCCACACCCCCGTCGTCATCCCGGCCGCAGCGCAGCGGAGAGCCGGGACCCATTGCCCGACGCGACATTGTCGCCCGCATCGGGCCTTGCGAAGCCCATGTCCGGGTCACGTCATTATTCCGCCAGCCGATGGCATACCGCGTCGAGACGGGCAATAGGCCCCGGCTCGGGGGCCGGGGTGACGGCTGAGTGTTGAGCAGGCGGGAGTGCATCCAGGAGAACGCGGAGCCTGCTGCCGACGCCCCGTGGATTGCCGCGTCGGCCTAGCGGCCTCTTCGCAATGACGATGGAGAGTCCTGAGGCATTTCAACGCCATTGCGCGTGAGTGGAGGGAGCGACGCAATCGGGAGCGTCGTTGCCCCACCCCCGCAAAAAAATCACGCGACGGCCGCGCGGTCGTCCTTTGCCTCGGCCTCCTCGTCGCCGCCCTCGAAGGCGCGGGTCAGGCGGCGCCTTATGGCGGCCTGGCGGCTGCCGTTGGTGATCTTTCCGTTGGTGAGGTCGGTGACATAGAAGACGTCGACGGCGCGCTCGCCGAAGGTGGCGATGTGGGCCGAGCCGATGTCGAGGCGAAGATCGGATATTTCGCGCGTCAGGTCATAAAGGAGGCCCGGCCGGTCGAGGCCGGAGACCTCGATGACCGTGAAGTGGTCCGAGGAATAGTTGTTGACCAGCACCTCGGTCGCCAGCCGGAACGCCTTGACGCGGCTGGAGCGCGATTCCACCGCCGCGGCGATCCGCTTCGGCAGCTCCTCCTCGCCCTTCAGCGTCTGCTCGATGATGGTCCGGATGCGCTCCGCCCGCCTGTCCTCGTCCTCGTCGGTGTCGAAGGCGCGGCGGATGAAGATGGTGTCGAGCGCAAAGCCGTCCGAGGTGGTGAAGACCTGGGCGTCGACGATGTTGGCGCCGGCGACCGTGCAGGCCCCGGCGATGGTCGACAGCACCCGCGGATGGTCGGGGGCAAAGACGGTCACCTCGGTGACGCCTTCCGACTCGTGGCAGGTGCTGGTGGTGGCGAGCTTGGTGCCGGCCCTGTCGGCGGCGCGGATCAGTTCCGCATGCGCGATCTTGCGGGCAAGGTCGATCCTGAGCCAGTAGGCCGGATAGTGCCGCTCGGCATAGGCGTCGATCTCCGATTGGGTCCAGCCGGTGAGCGCGTTGCCGAGCTCCGCGCGCGCCGCCGCCACGCGCTGGTCGCGCGAGATATGCGAGAATCCGCCGGCGACCACCGGCTCGGTCTCGAAATAAAGCGTCCTCAGGAGCTGGCCCTTCCAGGCGTTCCAGACGCCGGGGCCGACGGCGGTGATGTCGGCAATTGTCAGGATCAGCAGCATCTGCAGCCGCACCGGGCTCTGCACGATGTTGGCGAAATCGTTGATGGTCTTGCGGTCGCCGAGGTCGCGCGACTGGGCGACCATGCTCATCAAAAGGTGATGCTCGACCAGCCAGGCGACGGTCTCGGTCTCGGCCGGCGTGAAGCCGAAGCGCGGGCCGATCCTGCGGGCGATCTTCATGCCGGCGAGCGAATGGTCCTCCGGCCGGCCCTTGGCGATGTCGTGCAGGAGGACGGCGAGGTAAAGCACCTTGCGGCTCGGCAGGTTGTTCATCAGCTCGGTGGCAAGGCCGAGGTCGTGCGGCAGCTCGCCCTTTTCGATCTCCGACAGGATGCCGATGGCGCGCAGCAGGTGCTCGTCGACCGTGTAGTGATGGTACATGTTGAACTGCATCATCGCGACGATCTTGCCGAAATCGGGCACGAACCGGCCGAGCACGCCGGTCTCGTTCATGCGCCTCAGCACCGTTTCCGGGTCGTTGCGCGAGGCCAGCACGTCGACGAAGAGCTGGTTGGCCTCCTCGTTGTCGCGAAGCCTGGCATCGACCAGCTTCAAGGAGCGGGTGAGCAGCGTCAGGGCGTCCGGGTGGAAGGCGACGTCGTAGCGGTCGGCGAGCTGGAAGATCCGGATGATATTCACCGGGTCGCGGGCAAAGACCTCGTCGTCGGCGACCGTGATGCGGTCGTTGTCGATGACGAAATCGCCCGATTGCACGACCTTGCGGCGGCGCCGGCGGATGGTGTTGAAGAGCCGGTTCAGCGGCGGCGTCTGCTTGGCGTGCTTGTCTTCCAGTCCGGCGCAGAAGATGCGGGTGAGGTCGCCCACGTGCTTGGCCATCAGGAAGTAGTGCTTCATGAAGCGTTCGACGTCTTTCAGGCCCGCATGGGAGGTGTAGCCGAGCCGGCTGGCAAGCTCCGGCTGGACGGCGAAGGAGAGCCGCTCCTCGGCCCGCCCAGAGAGGAAATGGAGGTGGCAGCGGACGGCCCAGAGGAAACTCTCCGCCTTCTTGAAGAGATTGTATTCGCGGCGTGAAAAGACGCCGAGCTTCGGCAGTTCCTCGGCCGAGCGGACCCGATAAAAATATTTGGCGATCCAGAACAGGGTATGGAGGTCGCGCAGCCCCCCCTTGCCTTCCTTGACATTGGGCTCGACCAGATAGCGCGACTGGCCCTGGCGCACGTGCCGGGAGTCCCGCTCCGCCAGCTTGGCGGCGATGTATTCCGGGCCGGACTTCGCCGCCACCTCGACATCGAACCGCTCGACCAGCTCGTCGAAGAGGCTCTCCTCGCCCCAGATGAAGCGCGCTTCCAGGACCGCGGTGCGGATCGTCAGGTCAGATTTGGCGAGCCGGACGCATTCGTCGAGATTGCGCGTTGCGTGGCCGACCTTGAGACCGAGATCCCACAGCATGTAGAGCAGGTATTCGTTGATCGTTTCGCCCCAGGCCGTCTGCTTGTAGGGCAGCAGGCACAGGATATCGACGTCGGAGAACGGCGCCAGCATGCCGCGGCCATAGCCGCCGACGGCGACCAGCGCCATCCGTTCGGCGGCCGACCGGTTGATGGAGCGGAACACGTGGACGACCGCGAAATCGTAGATGACGCGTATGATCTCGTCCTGGATGTGCGACAGTCGCCGGGTGCAGAGCGTTCCGTCATTGTCCGTCTCGAAGCGCTGCTGCACCTCGGTGCGCGCCTCGGCCAGTGCCGTCTTCAGGAGCTTCAGGACCTCGGCGCGGATTTTCGTGCTCGAGCCGTCGCCGTCGGTCTCGAGCGTCAGCGCGGTGAGGGAGGCCCTGAGGGCATCCGAATCGATGCAGTCGGTCACGTAGGGGGGAAGCTTGGTCATGCGCTCCGCGTTTCGTCGATGGGTGGGCGGCAATCCGGGGCCCGAATGCCGCCGGCCGCGCCCCCAATAGCTAGTGCAGTTCGCGCCGGTTGTGAACCATTGCGGAGGGCAGGGGCGCCAGGACGACCCGGAACCGGGGAGGGCTCAGCCTTTCGCGGCCTCCGCCTTCAGCCGGTAGAGCAGCTCCAGCGCCTCGCGCGGCGTGAGCTCGTCCGGGTTGCTGTCGGCAAGGAGTGTCAGCGCCGGGTTCTCTGCCGCAGGCGCGCCGGCAGTCGGGACCGGCTTGTCGCGCAAGGCCGAGAACAGCGGCAGATCGTCGATCATCATTTCCACCGGCGACTTGCGCTCGTGCTCCTCAAGCTGCGCCAGCACCTGGCGCGCGCGGGCGATCACCGCTTCGGGAAGGCCGGCGAGCCGGGCGACCTGGATGCCGTAGGAGTGGTCGGCCGCGCCGGCGACGATCTCGTGCAGGAAGACGACGTCGCCCTCCCATTCCTTGACCCTGACCGTGGCGTTGTGGAGCCGTGAAAGGGTCTCCGACAGCGCCGTCAGCTCGTGATAGTGGGTGGCGAACAGGCTGCGCGAGCGGTTGACCTCGTGCAGGTGCTCGATCGCGGCCCAGGCGATGGAGAGCCCGTCGAAGGTCGCCGTGCCGCGGCCGATCTCGTCGAGAATCACCAGCGAGCGCGGGCCGGCCTGGTTGAGGATCGCCGCCGTCTCGACCATTTCCACCATGAAGGTGGAGCGCCCGCGGGCAAGGTCGTCGGCCGCGCCGACGCGGGAAAAGAGGCGATCGACGACGCCGATATGGGCGGCCTTCGCCGGCACATAGGCGCCGATCTGGGCAAGCACGGCAATGAGCGCGTTCTGGCGCAGGAAGGTCGACTTGCCGGCCATGTTCGGCCCGGTGACGAGCCAGATGCGGCCGTCGTCGTCGCCTTCCGCCGGCCCGAGCGTTGCGTCATTGGCAACGAACGGGTCCTCGCCGCGCTTGCGGAGCGCCTGTTCCACGACCGGGTGCCGGCCGCCGGAAATATCGAAGGCAAGGCCGTCGTCGACCCTCGGCTGGGTGTAGTCCTCGGCCTCCGCCAGCACCGCATGGCTCGCCGAGACGTCGAGGACGGCAAGCGCCCGCGCCGCGTCCTTGAGGATTTCGGCCTCCACCGTGATCCGCGCGCAAAGGTCGTCGAACACCTCCTGCTCGATGGCGAGCGCCCGGTCCGAGGCGCTGGAAATCTTCGATTCCAGGTCGGCAAGCTCGGTGGTGGTGAAGCGCATGGCGTTGGCCATGGTCTGGCGGTGGATGAAGGTCGCCGCGGTCGCACCCGCCGTCAGCTTGTCGGCGTGGTTGGCGGTGACCTCGACGAAATAGCCGAGCACGTTGTTGTGACGGACTTTGAGGGACCGGATGCCGGTCTCGTCCTGGTAGCGCGCCTGCAGTTCGGCGATGATCCGCCGGCTCTGGTCGCGCAGCGCCCGAAGCTCGTCGAGATCGTCGCGATAGCCGCCGGCAACGAAGCCGCCGTCGCGGCGAAAGACCGGGAGTTCCTCGGCGAGCGCGCTGGTGAGCTCAATGCGAAGAGGATCGGGAAGGGCGGCAAGCGACGCTCCGGCCTCAGCGATTTCTTCGGCGCTGCTGGCATCGGCCTCGGCAAGCAGGGCCGCGATGTCGCGTGCCGCATCAAGGCCGGCGCGGATCGCATCGAGGTCGCGTGGGCCGCCGCGGTTGAGGGAGAGGCGGGAAAGCGCCCGCGAGATGTCCGGCGCGCCGGCAAGCGCTTCGCGCAGCCGGGCACGAAGCCCCGTATCGCCGAGGAAAAAGCCGACGGAGGCGAGCCGCTTGCGGATTTCGTCGGGATCGGCGAGGGGCGCCGACAACCGCTCGGCGAGCAGGCGCGCGCCGGCGCCGGTCACCGTGCGGTCGATGGCATCGATCAGGCTGCCGGCACGGCCGCCCGAAAGGGTCTTCAGGAGTTCAAGGTTCGCCCGCGTCGCCCCGTCCACATGCATCAGCCGGCCGGAATCCTGGCGCGTTGGCGGATCGAGGGGCGGGCGTTCGCCGAGCTGGGTTTTTTCGACATACGCAATGGCGCCGGCCGCGGCAGCCGTTTCCGCCCGCGAAAAGCCGCCGAAGGCATCGATGGTGGCAACGCCGTAGAAGCGGGCGATGCGATCGGCCGCCGTCGCGCCGTCGAAATAGGCCCGCGGCACCGGCATCACGGCAAAGGAGAGCTGGCGCCAGAAGCCGGCGAGCGCCTCGTCCTCGAACAGCGCGTCGGAGACGATGAGCTCGCGCGGGTCGATCCGCGACAGGTCGGCGGAAAGCCGCTCGAACGTGGTCTCGCCGACCCGGAAGACGCCGGTCGAAATGTCGATCCAGGCAAGGCCGAAGACGCCGTGCGGATCGTCGGTGCCGGCGCGGATGCGGGTGACGGCGGCGAGATAGTTGGAGCGCCCGGCCTCCAGGAGGCTTTCTTCGGTCAGCGTTCCCGGCGTCACCAGCCGGATGACGTCGCGCTTGACGACGGATTTGGCGCCACGCTTTTTCGCCTCGGCCGGGTCCTCGATCTGCTCGCAGACGGCGACCCGGTAGCCGAGGGCGATCAGCTTCTGCAGATAGTCGTCGGCGGCGTGGACCGGCACGCCGCACATGGGGATATCGGCGCCCAGATGCTTGCCGCGCTTGGTCAGCGTGATGCCCAGCGCCCGCGATGCCTCCTCCGCGTCCTCGAAGAACAGCTCGTAGAAGTCGCCCATCCGATAGAACAGCAGGCAATCGGGATTGGCCGCCTTGATCTCGATGAATTGCTCCATCATCGGCGTGACCCGGCCCGTTTCGGGCGAACTCTTTGACATCGCTTCACTCATGGCCGGCGACACTAGCAGAAGCGCCATGCGGATTCATCGCTTCAGAGCAGCCATTCGGCCGGGTTGTGGATAGTCAGTTGCGCGGATATTGTCCTCACCCCCGCCCCCGGGGCGGCAACCGTCAAAAAGACCCAGAACAAGCGAGCAAGAGAATGCCAGGGAGCGACAAGTCCGATAAGTCGGGACCGTCCTTTACCGACCAGGAAGCGCTGCTGTTCCACCAGCAGGGCCGGCCGGGAAAGCTGGAAATCACCCCGACCAAGCCGATGGCGACCCAGCGCGACCTGTCGCTGGCCTATTCGCCCGGCGTCGCCGTTCCCGTACGCGCCATCGCCGACGACCCGAGCCGCGCCTTCGACTACACCTCGCGGGGCAACCTCGTCGCCGTTATTTCCAACGGTTCGGCCATTCTCGGCCTCGGCAATCTCGGTGCGCTCGCCTCCAAGCCGGTGATGGAAGGCAAGGCGGTGCTGTTCAAGCGCTTCGCCGACGTCGATTCCATCGACCTTGAGATCGACACCCAGGACGTCGACGCCTTCGTCGACAGCGTGCGCTATCTCGGCCCCTCCTTCGGCGGCATCAACCTTGAGGACATCAAGGCGCCGGACTGCTTCATCATCGAAAGCCGGCTGCGCGAGCTCATGGACATCCCGGTGTTCCACGACGACCAGCACGGCACGGCGATCATCGCGGCTGCCGGCATCCTCAACGCGCTGCACCTGACCGGCCGCGAGATGGCCGACGTCAAGCTCGTGTGCAACGGCGCCGGCGCGGCCGGCATCGCCTGCGTGGAGCTGGTCAAGGCGATGGGCATGCGCCACGAAAACATCACGCTGTGCGACACCAAGGGGCCGATCTATGTCGGCCGCGAGGCCGGCATGAACCAGTGGAAGTCGGCCCACGCCACCAACACCAAGGCGCGCAGCCTCGCCGAAGCGCTTGACGGCGCCGACGTCTTCTTCGGCGTCTCCGCCAAGGGCGCGCTGACCCAGGACATGGTCGCGTCGATGGCGCCAAACCCGATCATCTTCGCGATGGCCAATCCGGACCCGGAGATCACGCCGGAGGAGGTCGCCGAGGTCCGCGAGGACGCGATCATGGCGACGGGCCGGTCCGACTATGCGAACCAGGTCAACAACGTCCTCGGCTTTCCCTACATCTTCCGCGGCGCGCTCGACGTCCAGGCGACGACCATCAACGACGCCATGAAGATCGCCGCCGTGGAGGCGCTCGCCGAACTGGCGCGGGAAGACGTGCCCGACGAGGTCGCCTCGGCCTATCGCGGCAACCGGCCGAAATTCGGCCCCAACTACATCATCCCGGTGCCGTTCGACCCGCGGCTGATCTCCAAGGTGCCGCCGGCGGTCGCCAGGGCCGCGATGGACTCAGGCGTTGCCCGCCGGCCGATCGTCGACATGCACGCCTATGCGGAAGGGCTGAACGCCCGCCGCGACCCGGTCGCCGGAACGCTACAGAGCATCTTTTCGAAGGTCCGCCAGAACCCGCGCCGGGTGGTCTTCGCCGAGGGCGAGGAGGACCAGGTCATCCGCGCCGCGGCGAGCTTCGTCTCCCAGGGGCTCGGCACCGCGATCCTCGTCGGCCGCACCGACGAGATCCAGGAACGGGCGGCCGAGGCCGGCGTCGAACTGCGCGACGGCATCGTGGTGGAGAACGCCAGGACCTCGGCGCGCGCCGGCGACTATGCGGACTTCCTCTACAGCCGCCTGCAGCGCCGCGGTTTCCTGAAGCGCGACTGCATCCGGCTGGCCAACAACGACCGCAACTATTTCGGCGCCTGCATGGTGGCGCTCGGCGATGCCGATGCCATGGTCACGGGCCTCACCCGCAACTATTCCATCGCCCTCGGCGCCATCCGCGACGTCATCGATCCGAAGCCCGGCCACCGGGTCATCGGCGTCTCCATCGCCCTGTCGCGCGGTCGCACGGTGCTCGTCGCCGACACCGCCGTCATCGACATGCCGACGTCGGAGGAGCTTGCCGACATCGCCGAGGAGGCGGCCGCCGTCGCCCGCCGCCTCGGCTACGAGCCGCGGGTCGCCATGCTCGCCTATTCCACCTTCGGCCATCCGCCGGGCGAGCGCGCGGAACGGCTGATGGAAGCGGTGCAGATCCTGGAGCGCCGGCGCGTCGACTTCGAGTTCGACGGCGAAATGGCCGCCGACGTGGCTCTCAATCCCGAGCTGATGGCGCGCTATCCGTTCTGCCGGCTGTCGGGACCCGCCAATGTCCTCATCATGCCGGCCTTCCACGCCGCCTCGATCTCCACCAAGATGTTGCAGGAACTGGCCGGCTCAACGGTCATCGGGCCGTTGCTCACCGGCCTCGACAAGCCGGTGCAGATCTTGCCGCTCGGCGCCCGCGACTCCGACATCGTCAACATGGCGGCGATCTCCGCCTATAATCTGGGAGCATGACGCCGGCCCTTCAGGTGCCTTAGAAACAGCACCGGGCGGCCAGGGCAGAAGGAACAAAATGCCGGCGCGGAAAAGCCGTGCCGGCGTCTCTGCATGCGAACGATCGGCCGCGCCGCAAAGGGGTGCGCCGAGCCAGGAACGAAACGGATATGAGCGAAGAAGAAAACCAGCCGCGCGGCAAGTTGACCATCCGCATTCTTGCCATGCCGGCCGATGCCAACCCGGCCGGGGATATCTTCGGCGGCTGGGTGCTGTCGCAGATGGACGTGGCCGGCGGCCTGTGCGCCGGCGATCGCGCCCGCAGCCGCGTCGTCACCGTCGGCGTCGAGGCGATGACCTTCATCCGCCCGGTCAAGATCGGCGACGTCATGTGCGTCTACACCGAGCTGTTGCATGTGGGCCGGACCTCGATCCGCGTCGGCATCGAGGCCTGGGCCCTGCGCGACCGCCTCGGCCGGCGCGAACGGGTGACCAAGGCGATCTTCACCTATGTGGCCCTCGACGAGAACGGCCTGTCGATGGTCGTTCCGCCGGAGGCTTGAGGCTTTTCGTGGTGTTCAGGCGCCACTGAGGCTTTTCGGCACAACGGCGCCGGTGCGCAGTCGCGCTTGCCGAACCCGGATTGCATCCGGGTTCGGATCGAGTCCCGATCGAAAGGTCGTTTAGCCCTTCTTGTCGCGGCGCGGCCCTTTCTTGTTGGCGCATTTCTGGAGCTGCTTGGCGCGCTCCTGCTCCTGGTCGCGCATCTTGCCGCGATTGGCCTTGCGCTCGCGGCACCAGGCGGCGTGGAACTGCTTGGAGGCATTCCAGCGGTTGCCATTGAAGCCGCAGTTCATCCTGACGTTCTCGGCGTTGTCGTCGACGGCGCGCTGGGCGTAGTTGCGGCAGATGTCCTGGATGTCCTTGGCGGCGGCCGGCTGGGCGGCGATGCCGAACATCAGCGGCGCGGCAAGGGCGGCGGCAACAGCGAGGCGTGTCGAAATACGGGTCGGCGTCATGGGTTCGAAAAACTCCTTTTTGAATTGAAAGGCGCCCGTTGCCGGGCGCCGATTCGGTAACCGTTCTCTATCAGACCGCGTGAATGGTTCATGAATAGGGCAGCGAATGCATTCCGCCGGGAGCGGCAGGCGGTCCGCCCGTCGCTCCCGGATGGCCGCATGGTTAGCTGTCGGTGCCGAAGCGCGGCAGCAGCGGTCGGCCACCCGGATTCATGTGTCCGGGCCGCCGGTCGTCGCCGCGGGTGCGGTGCGGCATGCTGCGGCCCCGGTCGTCGTGCCGCGCGCGGTCGTCGTCGCGCCTGTGATGGCGCCCGCGGTCGTCCCGATGGCCGCGTCCGCGATCGTTCCAGTCGTCGCGTCCCCGGTCACTGCGATGGTGGCGTCCACGGTCGTCATGACGGTCCGGTTCGCGATTGCTCCAGTGATTGCGTCTGCGGTCGCCCCTGTAATCGGGACGCCCGTAGTCGGCTCTGTGATCGTCGCGCAGGTCAAGGACGCCGCGGTGTTCGCGACCATCGCGCTCGTGGCCCGTACGGCGTGCGTCGGCCCGGCAGCGCCGGAGCTGCGCCCGGCGTTCCTGCGCCTGGTTGCGCAGCGCCCGCGGATCGCCGTTCTGGGTGCGGCACCAGTGGGCGTGAAACTGGCGCGAGGCATTCCAGCGATTGCCCTGGAAGCCGCAGCGCATGGAGACGTTCTTCTCGTTGGCTGCCGCGGCCCGCTTGGCATAGGCGCGGCATACCTGGCTGAGGGCGCCGGCTTGCGCCGGCCCAGTCGTGGCAAGCGCCACCGGGGCGGCGATAAGGGCGGCGCCGGCAAGCGCGCGGATGGCGGTGTGTCGGGTCGTCATGGCGAAAAAACTCCTGAAACAGAAGGCGCCCGAAAACGGGCGCCCCGCATCGTTCGAATTCCTGAAAACGGGCCGGAATGCCCGCACGGCAGGCCACCTGGACCATGCGCCACATCTCGATGCGCAACAGCCTTGGCGGCCTTGCCACTCTCCCGGCCAACGCGTCGCCGGCGGTGGCGGTTCCTGAAACGACGGCCGGCCACCGGCAAAAATTTATGGAAAGGCTTTAATTACGCCGCTTCGACGGTCTTGTCCGGCGCCTTGCAGATGTCGCGGATGACGCAGTTCGGGCAGGCGGGCTTGCGCGCCTTGCAGACATAGCGCCCGTGCAGGATCAGCCAGTGGTGGGCGTGGGTGAGGAAATCCTGCGGCACGATCCGCTCCAGCTCCTCCTCCACCTCCAGCGGCGTCTTTCCGGGGGCGAGGCCGGTGCGGTTGCCGATCCGGAAGATGTGGGTGTCGACGGCGATCGTCGGCTCGCCATAGGCGACGTTGAGCACCACATTGGCGGTCTTGCGGCCGACGCCCGGCAGCGCCTCCAGCGCCTCGCGCGAGCGCGGCACCGCGCTGCCATGCTGGGCGATCAAGGCCTCGGAAAGCGCGATGACGTTCTTGGCCTTGTTGCGATAGAGCCCGATGGTCTTGATGTAGTCGCGGACGGTGTCCTCGCCGAGCGCGACCATCGCCTCCGGCGTATCGGCCACCGCAAAGAGCGGCTTCGTCGCCTTGTTGACGCCGACATCGGTCGCCTGTGCCGACAGCACGACGGCGACCAGAAGCGTGTACGGATTGACATAGGCAAGCTCGCTCGCCGGCTCCGGGTTCATCTCCGAAAGCCTTGAGAAGATTTCGTAAATCTCCTCACGCGAATAGCGGCAGCGGGCCCGGCGCTTAGCGGCCCCAGGCTTTTTCGCGGCGGCCTTCTTGGCCCCCGAAGCCTTGCCAGCTGCCGGTTTGGCCGCCGATGCCTTCGCCGAAGAATTATTTTCCGTCTTTGTTTTCGCCATCACGTAGATATACTTAGTCGTTATGGGTGACCGCAATCCGGAAACAGACCGGCCGTTCTTTTCGGCCCTGGTGACGCCGCACCGCTCCCTGCCGCGTAGCGGATTCAGGGCCGTCATGGTCGTCGCCGGACTGGTCTGCCTGTCCTCCGGTCTCGTCTTCTGGTCCATGGGCGCCTGGCCGGTCGCCGGCTTTTTCGGCCTCGACATCGCGGCCCTGTGGCTCGCCTTCCGGCTCAGCTACCGCTCCGGGCGCGCCTATGAAGAGGTCAACGTCTCCCACCACGAGGTCCATGTGCGCAAGGTCTCACCGTCGGGCCGGATCGAGGATTACCGATTCAATCCGCTTTGGATACGGCTTTCGGTGACGCGGCTGGAAGACGAGGGCTGCGTCAAGATCTCGCTGGTCGGCCGCGGCATCGACCTGGTGCTCGGCGGCTTCCTCAACCCGGATGACCGCGAAAGCTTTGCCAGCGCCTTTTCCGGCGCCCTCCACGCGGCACGCTCCGGCACGCTGCAGCCCGCCTGACGTTTTTTTACCAGAGCAAGTTTCGGGTGGTCTCGCTTTTTCCCTCTTCCTAGTGTTGGCTGAGAAAGGGAGTGAGCAGCCATGAACGCGATCCAGGGATCGGTCATCATGCCGGACCGCAACGGGGTTCTTCCTGTGGACCCGCAATCCGCCCGAGACTACGACGTCGTCCGCCGCGCCATCACCTTCATCACCGAGAACCGGCTCGACCAGCCGCCGCTGGAGGCGATCGCTGCCTCGGTCGGCATGTCGCCGGCCCATTTCCAGCGCCTCTTCACGCGCTGGTGCGGCCTGTCGCCGAAACAGTTTCTGCAGGCGATCACGCTGGACCACGCCCGCGCGCTCCTGCGCGATTCGGCGAGCGTGCTCGATGCGACCTACGAGGTCGGGCTCTCCGGTCCCGGCCGCCTGCACGATCTCTTCGTCACCTACGAGGCGATGACCCCGGGCAACTACAAGGCCAAGGGCGGCGGCATCGAGATTCGCTGGGGGTTCCACCCCTCGCCGTTCGGGCGCGCGCTGGTCATGATCACTGAGCACGGGCTCGCAGGCGTTGCCTTTGCCGACGATGCCAGCGCCGAGAGCGCCACATTCGACGACATGGCCGCGCGCTGGCCGAACGCCGACTACGTGGAGGATACCGGTGCCACCGCCCCCTATGCGGCGCGGATATTCGATCCGAACCGCTGGGACCCGCAAACGCCGCTCCGCGTCGTCTTTATCGGTACCGACTTCGAGGTCCGGGTCTGGTCGACGCTGCTCGCGATACCGTTCGGCAAGGCGACGACCTATTCGGACATCGCCTGGCACCTCGGCAAGCCGAAGGCGGCACGCGCCGTCGGCGGCGCGGTCGGGCGAAATCCGATGTCCTTCGTCGTCCCCTGCCACCGCGTGCTCGGCCGCTCCGGCGCCATCACAGGCTACCACTGGGGCCTGACCCGCAAGCGCGCCATCCTCGGCTGGGAAGCGGGCCTTTCCGGCAGCGCCGGGGAGTGATTGGGCGCGCGGAGTAGGGGGACCTGCGGTCCGTCGGAGTGGCTGTTCAGCGCGTCTGGGCAGTCCCTCCCTGGGCGTCGCCATTAACTCGGCCTGCCAACCCCCTCCTGCGTCATTGCCGGGCTTGACCCGGCAATTCATGATACTTTTGATTTCAATCACTTAAGATAAGAATTACCGCACGGCCTCATGGACCACCGGACCAAGTCCGGTGGTGATGCAGAATGGGTGGGTTCCGGAGTACGTAGGCCGAGAACCGGAAAGTGGTGGGTAAAGCCCGGCTGCGACGCGGAGTGTGGGTAGGTTGGCGGAGGATGCACCAAACGCCAGTCTGGATCGCCGCGTCGCCTACGGCTCCTCGCGATGACGTTGGAAATACGTCAGAAACCCCACCACCGTCATTGCGAGCGAAGCGAAGCAATCCAGTCCGGCCGTGCAACAATAATCCGGCCATGGCCGCTCATCGCAAAGGGCCAATCAAAATCTGCCGTCCCGGCCGACGCTTGCCCCTCAAAGCTTCCGGAGCGCCACCGTCTCGATGCGATGGTTGGGGTCCTTGGCGAGGATCAGGTCGGCTCTCAGCCGCGTCGGCAGGATGTTTTCGTTGAGGTTTTCAAGGTTGATCTCGGTCCACAGCCGGTTCGCGGTGGCCAGCGCCTCCTCGGCCGAAAGCTGCGAATAGCGGTGGAAGTAGGAGCCGGGGTCCTTGAACGCGGTCTCGCGCAGCCGCATGAACCGCTCCACATACCACCTGTGCGCATCTTCCGTGTCGGCGTCGATATAGATCGAGAAATCGAGGAAATCGGAGACGAAGGGGATCGCCTTGCCGTCCGGCGGCATGTTGCCGGTCTGCAGGATGTTGAGGCCTTCCAGGATGAGAATGTCCGGCCGGTCGACGGCGATCGTCTGGCCCGGCATGACGTCATAGTGGAAGTGGGAATAGACCGGCGCGCGCACCGTTCCGTTGCCGGCCTTGATGTCGGTGAGGAAGCGCAGGAGCGCGCCGACGTCGTAGCTTTCCGGAAAGCCCTTGCGGTTCATCAGCCCCTCGGCCTCCAGCACCGCGTTCGGCAGCAAAAAGCCGTCGGTGGTGATGAGGTCGACCTTGGGGCTCGCCGGCCAACGGGCGAGCAGCGCCTTCAGGAGCCGCGCCGTGGTCGATTTGCCGACGGCGACCGAGCCGGCAATGCCGATGACGAACGGCATCTTGCCGTCATTGGTGCCGAGGAAGCGCTTGGTCGAGGCGTGCAGGTTCAGCGTCGCCTCGACATAGAAGGAGAGCAGCCGCGACAGCGGCAGGTAGATCTCCTCCACCTGGTCCATGGAGAACGGATCGTTGAGGCTGTGCAGACGCTTGACCTCGTCGGGCCTCAGCGTCATCGGCGTGTCGGCGCGCAAGCGCGCCCACTCGTCCCGCGAGAAATGCCGGTAGGGGGTCAGTTCGCTGCGATTGATCTGGTCCATCGTCGTTGCGGCCTTCAACCACCGCTCCTTGTGCACACACTGGCTCGGCGACGGATCTTCAGCCCGCTCGCGACGCCTTTTCCTCCAGGCCCGTCCGGCCGGTACGTCCTTCCAGCTCGGCCATCACCTCGTCGAGCGTGACGCCCGAGGCTTCCAGCACGACGAGCAGATGGTAGAGCACGTCGGCCGCTTCGGACCGCAACCCGTCGCGGTCCCCTTCCACCGCGGCGATGGCCGCTTCCACGGCCTCTTCGCCCAGCTTCTGGGCACATTTGGAAATCCCCTTGCCGATCAGCTTGCGGGTATAGGATTTTTCATCACCGGATCGGGCCCTGACCGCGATGATCCCGGCCAGGTCGTCAAGGGAGAAATCGGTCATCATCTTCGCCGGCAAGTCGCCGGCGCCATGTTGCACTGCAAACGCGCTGCGATTTTAAGCAGGAAATTCATCGAAATGCCATCCGCAACGCTCCGACCGCGACAAAGAGGGTGCCATGATTCGGTGTTTTTCCTTAATTGACAGAGAGTTGGCACGAAGGATCGAAGCCTAAGAAAAGAGCCCAATGATCCGATGTCACCGGGCTCTCTCAAATTCGCCGTCCTGCGGGTACCGAGGCTCCCTAGTCCTTCAGGTCCCGGTATTCGGCGACCGAGGCGTCCTCGTTGAGCCGGTAGATCATCGGCACGCCGGTGCCGAGCTCACGCTTGACGATCTCCTCGCCGCTCATTTTTTCCAGGTCCATGATCAGGGCGCGCAGCGAGTTGCCGTGGGCCGAGACGAGGATGCGCTCGCCGCCGAGGACGCGCGGCAGGATGTGCTCCTTGAAATAGGGCAGCACCCGCGCGGCGGTGTCCTTCAGGCTCTCGCCGCCCGGCGGCGGCACGTCATAGGAGCGGCGCCAGACATGGACCTGCTCGTCGCCCCATTTCTTGCGCGCATCGTCCTTGTTGAGGCCGACGAGGTCGCCATAGTCGCGCTCGTTGAGGGCCTGGTCGCGGGTGATCGGCAGGTCGTTCTGGCCGAGTTCGGCAAGGATCAGGTCGAGCGTCCTCTGGGCCCGCTTCAGGGCCGAGGTGTAGCAGGCGTCGAACCGGAGCCCTTCGTCCTTCAGCTTCTTGCCGGCGGAGATCGCCTCGGCGACGCCCTTGTCGGTCAGGTCGACGTCCTTCCAGCCGGTGAAGAGGTTCTTCAGGTTCCATTCGCTCTGGCCATGGCGCACGAGCACGAGAAGACGTTCCATAGTCTCTTGTCCCTTTCGTCGAATTGTGGTCGGCCGGCGGCCGGGGAGGCGGCGTCTCAGGCGCCGGTCAGCCCGAGAACGTCGGCCATGGAGAACAGTCCGGGTTTGCGGCCGCGGGCCCAAAGCGCCGCCTTGACGGCGCCGCGGGCAAAGATCGACCGGTCCTGGGCGATGTGGGAGATGACGATGCGCTCGCCCTCGCCTGCAAGGATGACACTGTGCTCGCCGACGACGGAGCCGCCGCGCAGCGTCGCAAAGCCGATGTCGCCCTTCGGGCGCGGTCCGGTCTGGCCGTCGCGGGTGCGCACCGAACGGCTATCAAGGTCGATGCCGCGGCCCTCTGCGGCGGCGCGGCCGAGCATCAGCGCGGTGCCGGAGGGGGCATCGACCTTGTGCTTGTGATGCATTTCCAGGATCTCGATGTCGAAATCCTCATCGAGCGCCCGCGCCGCCTCGCGCACGAGCTGGGCGGCGAGATTGACGCCGAGGCTCATATTGCCGGATTTGACGGTCGGGCAATGGCGGCCGGCGGCGGCGATCCGCTCCTCGTCCTCGGCCGAAATGCCGGTGGTGCCGATGACATGGACGATGCGCGCCTGGGCCGCGAGCTCGGAGAACCAGAGGCTCGCCTCGGGCGTGGTGAAGTCCAGCACCCCCTCGGAGGCGGCAAAGGCGGCGAGCGCGTCCTCGGTGACGGGAACGCCGTTCTCGCCGACGCCGGCGAGCGTTCCGGCGTCCATGCCAAGGCAGTCCGAGCCCTCGCGCTCGATGGCGCCGGACAGGACGACGCCGTCCATTTCGGTCACTGCGGTGATAAGGGCGCGGCCCATCCGGCCACCGGCACCGACCACGACCAGACGCATGTCGGACATATGCTGCTCCGCAAAAAACGTTCAGTGCGGTCTATAGCAGGCGACTGTTCGCGGGCAAAGGGGTGAGCGGTTGCGGGAAGGCTATAGCGGGCGGGCGAAGGCCGCCTTGGTCGGGGCGGAGGGATCGTCGCCGAGGAGGGCGGCAAGGCCCGCGGATTCCCGCCCCTCCGGCAGGTCGACGAAGCCGCAATGGCGCAGGAACGTTGCGCCGGCGCCGTGCCGCGCGGTGACGGTGACGAGGGCCGGGTATTGCGCGGCGACGCCGAACTCCAGGACGGGTTCTAAAAGCGCCCGGCCGATGCCCTGGAGGCGGACCTCTTCGGCAACGCCGAGAACGGCAAGGAAGAGCTGGGAATCGATCTCGCCGGCCGCCGCCAGCCCGACCGGACTGCCGTTTGCATCGAACGCCCCCCAGACCCGGCGATCGGCGACCAGAACGTCGAGTTCGGCAAGGAGCGGCGCATCATCACTTTCGGCCGGCGCCCAGTCGTAGCGATCGGGCGCCGTGAGCCACATCTCATGCAGCGCCACGGTCTCCGGCGCCCGGGCTGTGCGGACCTCGATGTCGTCAGGAATCATGTCGGGGCTCACGGTTGCGGCCCGTCATAACCGTGGACGAGGATGAGTTCGCCTTCGGAAACGGGCCGGCGCTTTTCCCGCGCCGCCTGGTATTCCGGAGAGTTGTAGCAGGCAAGCGCCGTCTCATAGTCCTCGAATTCGATGACGACGTTGCGATCGCGGGGCGTGCCCTCCGGCGCGGTGAAGGCCCCGCCGCGGACGAGGAATTTGGCGCCGTATTTGGCAAAGGCGGCCTTGCCCGCCTCGACATAGCCCTTGTAGGCCTCCGGGTCGTCGACGGTCATACGGGCGATCCAGTAGCCCTTGGCCATGGCGGCTGTCCTTCGTTATTCAAAAATCCGAGAACGAGTTTGGCGCCATCGGCGGGCGGAATCCACTGCTGTCCCTGTGATGAGGGCGAAAAATACGGTTTTGGCCGGTGCATCAACCATTTGGCGTTCTGGCAAGGTGGCCCGCCGCGAATCTGCCCTGCGCCTTTCAACCTCTCTCGGCGTCATTGCCGGGCTTGACCCGGCAATCCATGAGGCATTGATTTCAAACGAGAAAGTCGATGTGAGCCGCGAGGCATCATGGATCACCGGGTCACGCCCGGTGATGACGCGGAGAGTGGAGAGAGCGGAGCGGCAGGAACCGCCAGCTTGAGAGCTATGGGTCGAATGAGGTCGTCGGCGGATGGCGCGAATAGGCGACCACCGGCGCGATCAAATCACCCGAAAAACCGCTATCCCCGTCACACCACGACAAAAACGCCCTCCCGGCGCGGGTCGCCGCTGCCGGCGAAGGCACCGTCGGCGCGGCGTTCCACCGAGTGGACGCCGCCATAGAACAGGCTCGGCTCTGGCCAGGCGCGATGGTCGCGGAACGCCTCCATGAGGGCCGACCGCGCGTCCTCGCCAAAGAAATCCTCGAAATCGAGATGGCCCTTTTCCACGTGCATGCGCGGCGCGGCGACGGCGGCCTCAAGGTCGAGGCCCTTTTCCAGCCGGTGGATCAGCACTTGCAGCACGGCGGTGCGGATGCGGTTGGAGCCGCCGCTGCCGAGCGCGACGAGATCGCCCGCCCCGGAGACTGCCACCGTCGGCGCCATCATGGAGGAGAGCCGCGCGCCGGTCGCCCAGCGGTGGAAGCCGCCCGGATTGACGTCCTCCTCGCCCAGCATGTTGTTGAGCATGAAGCCGCAGCCGGGAACGATGCGCCCGTTGCCCTCGCCGTTGGAGACGGTGACGGCGGCGACGTTGCCCTCCCTGTCGGCGACGCCGACATGGGTGGTGCCGCGGGTGGCAAGGCCGGCAACGAGCGGCTGCGCGGCGCCGAGCAGCCGGCCGGGGTCCGTCGGCGCCTCGCGCCAGCGTCGGTCGGTGGCATCGATCGCCTCCGCAAGACAAAGCGCGTCCGGACGGCGCAAAGGATCGCGGGCGGCAAGCATCGCGGCAATCAGCGTGCCGCCCATGGACGGGGCCGGATTGAGCGCGATCTCCCAGCCGGGAAGCTTGCGCCGGATCGGCTCGCGCCGGGCGACTTCGTAGGCAACGAGATCCTCGCGCGTCAGGTGCCCGGCCTCGCGCGTCTCGCCGAGCATGGCAGCGGCGAGCTCGCCCTCGCGGGCAAAGCGCTCGCCCTCCCGGCCGATCTCGTCGAGGACATCGGCAAGGTCGGGATTGCGGTAGGGCGCGCCCTCTTCCAGCAGCTTGTCGTCCGGCGAAAAGACGGCGCGGGCCGGCGCGGTCCAGACGAGGATCGGGTTCACCACCTTGAAGAGGAACGCCTGGAAGGCGGTGACGGTAACGCCCTCGCGGGCCGCGCGGATTGCCGGCTCGACCAAGCGTTTCATCGGCACGCGACCATGGGCGGCATGGACGGCAAAGAGGCCGGGGACGAAGCCGGGCGTCGCCGCCGCGCCTGCGCCGATGTGGAAGGCCTGGGTGGCGGTGCCGAAATCGGCGAGGATTTCGGCGAATTCGATGTCGTCCTCGGGACGCTTTTTCAGCGGCGTGTCGACGAAGAAATCGTAGAGCGTCAGCGCGCCGGCCGCCGGCCGCGCCATCAGAAACCCGCCGCCGCCGGGCGAGGCGAACACCGGCTCGGCAACGCACGCCGTCCACAGCGCCGCGATCGCCGCATCGAAGGCGTTGCCGCCCTCTGCGAGGATTTCTTCGGCGGCCGCCGCGGTGACGCCATGGCCGGCGGCAACGGCGCCGTATCGTCCGTGTCTGTAGGTCATTCAGCCGTTATTGCGGTCCGTTCGCGGCTTGGCAAGCGCCGGATTGGCGCGGCCGTTTGCTCACGCGGCGAGGTCGGCAACGACGGCGTCGAGGACGAGGGCGCCGGCAGGCGTGGTGCGAAGGCGCGCGGGACCGAGTTCTTCGACGAGCCCATGGGCGATCAGGTCGGCGCGCCGCGAGGGACTGAGCGTGCGCCCGGACAGCCGCTCGAACCGGGCAAGGTCGACGCCCTCGGCGAGCCGGAGGCCCATCAAGAGGAATTCGTCGCCCACTTCTTCGGCGGTCAGAAGATCGTCGGCGATCCGGCCATGGCCCTGGCGCTCCACGAGGTCCAGCCAGCGCTCCGGATTGGGCTCCGTCGCCGTCGCCGTGCGGGTCGTGCCTTCGATCAGCCGGCCATGGGCGCCTGCGCCGATGCCGGCATATTCGCCGTAGCGCCAGTAAAGGAGATTGTGACGGCATTCCGCGCCGGGGGCCGCGTGGTTGGAGATCTCGTAGCCGGGAAGGCCGTTGGCGGCGCAGATTTCCGCGGTTGCCGTATAGAGGTCGGCAGCCCGGTCGTCGGGCGGCACGGAGAGCTTGCCGGCGGCCCGCAGCCGCGCGAACGGGGTCTCCGGCTCGATGGTGAGCTGGTAGAGCGACAGATGGTCGGCGGCAAAGCCGATGGCCCGCTCCAGCTCGCGCCTCCACTCGGCCAGGGTCTGGTCCGGCCGGGCATAGATGAGGTCGAAGGACAGCCTCGGAAAAGTTGCTCTCGCAAGCTCGATGGCGCCGAGCGCCTCATTGGCATCGTGCAGCCGGCCGAGGAATTTCAGGTCGACGTCGTTCAGCGCCTGGACGCCCAGCGACAGCCGGTTGACGCCAGCCGCGCGGTAGCCGGCGAAATTTTCCGCGTCGGCGCTGTTCGGGTTCGCTTCCAGCGAGATTTCCGCGCCGTCTTCCAGCGTCCAGTGCCGGGCGATGGCCTCAAGGATGGCCGAGACGGTTTCAGGCTTCATCAGCGACGGCGTGCCGCCGCCGAGAAAGACGCTGGAAACGCTGCGGCCGGGAATGCGCTCGGCCGTCGTCGCGATTTCTTTCAGGTAGGCCGCCGTGAAGCGATCCTCGTCGATGCCGCCGTGGCGGACGTGGCTGTTGAAATCGCAATAGGGGCATTTGGCGGCGCAGAACGGCCAATGGACGTAGACGCCGAAGGGTTCTGTCATTTTTGAAGGCACGCCGCGGCAAACTTGGCAAAGGCGCGGGCACGGTGGGAAAGCCCCTCCGGCTCGCCGGGCCGCCAGCCGTGCTTTTCCTCCGCCGTCATCTCGCCGAAGGTGCGGTCATGACCGTCCGGCAGGAACACCGGGTCGTAGCCGAAACCCGCGGTCCCGCGCGGCGGCCAGACCAGCGTGCCTTCCACCTCGCCAAGAAAATCCTCGCGGTGGCCGTCGGGCCAGGCAAGGCAGAGCGCGGCGACGAACTTCGCCCGGCGCTTGTCCGGCGTCGTCGCGCCGGCCGCCTGCAGCTTTTCCTCGATGTTGCGCATGGCCATGGCGAAGTCGCGACCTAGGCCGGCCCAGCGCGCCGAGTGGATGCCCGGATCGCCACCGAGCGCTTCGACGGCGAGCCCCGAATCGTCGGCGAGTGCCGGCAGTCCCGACGCCGTTGCCGCGGCGAGCGCCTTGATGCCGGCGTTCTCGGTAAACGTCGTGCCGGTCTCTTCCGGCTCGGGCAGATCGAGGGCTCCCGCCGAGACCGTTTCGATCCCGAAATGGGAGACGAGATCGTTGATCTCGCGCACCTTGCCCGCGTTGTGGCTGGCGACCACCAGGCGCGGCTCGGTGAGTTTGCGAGCGGTCATGGCTTCACGTCCTCAGGAGATCGCCATCTTCTGCAGATCGACCAGCCGCGCGATGCCGGCAGACGCCAGATCGAGCAGGCTGTTGAACTCGTCGCGCGAGAACGGCGCGCCCTCCGCGGTGCCCTGGATTTCGACGATGCCGCCGGCGCCGGTCATGACGAAATTGGCGTCGGTCTCGGCATCGGAATCCTCCAGATAGTCGAGGTCGATGACGGGCGTTCCGCCATAGATGCCGCAGGAGATCGCCGCGATGTGGTCGGTCAGCACGTTGTCGCGGACCATGTCGCGGGCCTTCATCCACGAGAGGCAGTCGTTGAGGGCGACCCAGGCGCCGGTGATCGAGGCCGTGCGGGTGCCGCCATCGGCCTGAATGACGTCGCAGTCGACGGTGATCTGGCGCTCGCCGAGGGCTTCCAGGTTGACGACGGCCCTGAGCGAGCGTCCGATCAGGCGCTGGATCTCCTGGGTCCGGCCGGACTGCTTGCCGGCGGTCGCCTCGCGGCGCATGCGCTCGCCGGTGGCGCGCGGCAGCATGCCGTATTCGGCCGTCACCCAGCCGCGGTTCTGGCCGCGCAGCCAGGGCGGCACGCGTTCTTCCAGGCTGGCGGTGCACAGGACATGGGTCTCGCCGAACTTGACGAGGCAGGAGCCCTCGGCATGGCGCGAATAGCCGCGTTCCAGGGTCACCGAGCGCATCTCGTCGGCGGCGCGTTTCGATGGGCGCATCGATCTCTCCATTTGCGCCGCATCGCGGCGGCGTTCATAAGGCCGCGATCGGGCGCGGCGTCGGATGGCGCCTTGTAACGTTGCCGGCGCGGCGCCGTAAAGTCCGGCTTGCATCTTCGCCACGTTTTGCCATTAGAATCGCCGTTCGACCTTGTCCCCGAGACCCGGAGAGCCCGTTGGGTGACCTTGTGACCAGCCTTTCCTCCTCGATCAGCCTGAAGGATCTGGACGCGCGCTCGCGCGACATCTTCAAGCAGATCGTGGAAAGCTATCTGGAGACCGGCGAGCCGGTCGGCTCGCGCAATCTGTCGCGGCTGCTGCCGATGGCGCTGTCGCCGGCCTCGGTGCGCAACGTCATGGCCGACCTGGAGCATCTGGGTCTCATCTTCGCGCCCCATGTCAGCGCCGGGCGGCTGCCGACCGAACAGGGGCTGCGCTTCTTCGTCGACGCCCTTTTGGAAGTCGGCGACCTTTCCTCCGACGAGCGCAAGCGCATCGAGGCCGACATGCAGGCGGCCGGCGCCGACCGCTCGGTCGAATCGCTGCTGACCGAGGCGAGCCAGACGCTCTCCGGCCTGTCGCGCGGCGCCGGCGTTGTGCTCACCCACAAGAGCGACATGCGGGTCAAGCACATCGAGTTCGTGCGGCTGGAGCCGACGCGCTCGCTGGTCATCCTCGTCGGCGAGGACGGCTCGGTGGAAAACCGCATTATCGAGCTTCCGGCCGGCCTGCCGGCCTCGGCGCTGACGGAAGCGACCAACTACCTGAATGCCCAGATCCGCGGCAAGACGCTGGCCGATGCCCGCGCCGAGATCGAGCGCCGCCGGGCCGAGGCCCAGGCGGAAGTCGACGCCCTGACGCGGCGCATCGTCGACGAGGGCCTTGCGAGTTGGTCCGGCGCATCGAAGGATTCCCCCGGCCAGCTCATCGTCCGCGGCCGCGCCAACCTGCTTGAAGACGTGCGCGCGCAAGAAGACCTGGAGCGCATCCGCCGGCTCTTCGACGAGCTGGAGACCAAGCAGGAGCTGATCCACCTCCTTGGCTCGGCCGAACGCGGCGACGGCGTGCGCATCTTCATCGGCTCGGAAAACAACCTCTTCTCGCTCTCCGGCTCGTCGCTGGTCGTCGCGCCGTACCGCGACACCGAACAGCGCATCATCGGGGTGCTGGGCGTCATCGGCCCGACAAGGCTCAACTACGGCCGCATCATCCCGATGGTCGACTACACGGCGAAGGTGGTGGGCAAGCTGTTGCGGTAGGGATTTTTGCGCTCACGTGGTTTTTTGCGCTCGCGGCCGAGCGCTCGCCTGCGCTTGCTGGCCTCCGCGAAGGCGGCCTGACCGCCCGCCGCGCGGTCGTGCTTCGCGAAGCCTCGCGGGTTTCGGTGGACCTCTCGTCAAACTCAGCCGTCATCCCGGACTTGATCCGGGATTCATTGCCCCTATCGACACGGTATGCCGCCACGGCTCCGTTCCCGGTGTCGATCCACGCTCATGCCCCTTTCACGACACCGGGCGTACCGCGTTGAAACGGACATTGGCCCCCGCGTCGCCCGGGGTGACGGCAGAGGGTTGGGCGAGCGGCGTGCGTCCGGAAAAAAGCGATACCTGCTACCGGATGGCCGACGCGGCCGCCCTTTGATCGGTCAAAGACAGGCGCCGCACCCCTACTCCCCGAGCGCTCCCTCGATCTCGGCAACGATCGCCTCTGCCGCCGCGCGCCTGTTGGGCGCGCCGACGACCGGGCGGCCGATGACGAGGTAGTCGGCGCCGGCACGGATCGCGTCGGCCGGGGTCATGATCCGCTTCTGATCGCCGACATCGGCGCCCGCCGGGCGGATGCCGGGGGTCACCAGTAACAGGTCGTCGCCGACCTTCTCCCGCAGGGCCTTTGCCTCCTGCGGCGAACAGATGACGCCCGCCATGCCGGCGGCCCTTGCATCAAGCGCGCGATTGGCCACGAGATCGGCAACGCCCTCCGCATAGCCCGCCTCGACCAGGTCGCCGTCGTCCATCGACGTCAGAACGGTGACGCCGAGGAGCGCCAAGGGCGCTTCGCCCCGTGCCGCCACGGCCGCGCGCATCGCCTTCGGATAGGCGTGGATGGTGACGAAGGAAACGCCCATCTTGACGATGTTCTCCACCGCCTTGGCGATGGTGTTGTCGATGTCGAGGAGCTTGACGTCGAGGAAGATTTTCTGGCCCTCCGCCGCCAGTTCTTTCGCAAATTCCAGCCCGCCGGCGAACTGGAGCTGCATGCCGATCTTGTAGACGCCGACGGCGCCTTTCGTCTCCTCGACGATGGCGCGGGCCTCGGCAACGGTCGGCACGTCGAGGGCGACCATCAGCCGGTCGGTGGCGGTTTCAGGGCGAAGGGTCATGGCGGGGGCTCCTCTGGCAGCAAGGGTCCGCGTCTATATCGCAGGCTGTCGCCGATTTGCCTAGCGCGCCCGAGGCCTATGCAGGACCGGCCTATGCAGGACCCCACCAGCTTGATAAAAGACCGCTCGCATGAAGGAGACCGCGACCATGCGCCAGGCGAGCGTTACCCGCACCACCAAGGAGACCGAGATCTCGGTCAGCCTTGATCTCGACGGCACCGGAAAGGGCGATATCGAGACCGGTATCGGCTTTTTCGACCATATGCTCGACCAGCTTTCGCGCCACGGTATGATCGACCTGACCGTCCGCGCGAAAGGCGACCTCCACATCGACATGCACCACACCGTGGAGGACACCGGCATCGCGCTCGGCCAGGCGATCGCCCAGGCGCTCGGCGATATGGCCGGAATCACCCGCTATGCCGACGTGCTCCTGCCCATGGACGAAACCCTGACCCGGGCCGCCATCGACGTCTCCGGCCGGCCGTTCCTGGTCTTCAAGGTGGACATCCCGAAAGCCAAGATCGGCGACTTCGACACCGAGCTGGTGGAAGAGTTCTTCCGCGCCATCACCATGAATGCCGGGATCACGCTGCACGTGGAAACCCTCTACGGCACCAACAGCCACCACATCGTGGAAAGCTCGTTCAAGGCGCTCGCCCGGGCCCTGCGCCAGGCGCTGGAGATCGATCCGCGCCGCGCCGGCGCCGTTCCCTCCACCAAGGGCCAGCTCGGCGGATAAGGCATTTCGGCCATGGCAGCCTTCATGGTGATGACTCCGCCGGCCTCCGGCGATCCGGTGAGCGATGCGGTGAAGACGGCCTTCGTCAAGGACGGCTTCTCGTGGGCGGCCCTCTTCTTCGCGCCGCTCTGGGCGCTCTATCACGGCCTCTGGCTGGTGCTGACCTGCTGGATCGTCATCAGCCTTGCCATCGGCGCGGTCGGCGACTTTTTCAGCATGGGTGCCGGCCAGGTGCTGTCGCTGGCGTTTTCGCTGCTCTTTGCGCTGGAGGCCAACCAGCTCCGCCGCTGGACCCTGCAGCGCCGCGGCTGGCAGCTTTCCGGCGTCGTCGTCGGGCGCGACCGTGAAGAGTATGAGCGGCGCTATTTCGATCGCCTGCTGGCCGCCGGTCAGCCGCAGGACGACCCATCGACACCGGCGCCCGAACGCCGGCGCGCCGAGCCGCCGCGGGCCCGCGCGACAGGCACCGGCGTCATCGGCTCGATGCCGACGCCAAGGGGGGCGTGAATGCCAGGGGGGCTTCAATGACCGTTGCGATTATCGACTATGGCTCCGGCAATCTGCGCTCCGCCGCGAAGGCCTTCGAGCGCGCCGCCCGCGAGGCCGGCACCGGCCAGGAGATCGTCGTGACCTCCGACCCGGATGTGGTCGCCAAGGCCGATCGGGTCGTGCTTCCGGGCGTCGGCGCCTTTGCCGACTGCAAGGCCGGGCTTTTCGCCGTCGACGGCATGGCCGAGGCGCTGATGGAGGCCGTGGAGACGGCAGGCACGCCGTTCCTCGGCATCTGCGTCGGCATGCAGCTCATGGCCGCGCGCGGCCTGGAACACGGCGTGACGGAAGGTTTCGGCTGGATCCCCGGCGAGGTGACGCGCATCGCGCCCAACGATCCGACCCTGAAGATCCCGCATATGGGCTGGAACACCATCCGGCTCCTGCGCGACCACCCGCTGATGGACGGCATCGACACTGGCCCGGACGGCCTACACGCCTATTTCGTCCACTCCTACCATTTGAAGGCGGAGAACGCGGCCGACGTGGTCGCCGTCGCCGACTATGGCGGGCCGGTGACGGCGATGGTCGCAAAGGGCAACAAGGTCGGCACCCAGTTCCACCCGGAAAAGAGCCAGGCGCTGGGTCTCACCCTGATCGCCAATTTCCTGAAGTGGACGCCATGATCCTCTTTCCCGCCATCGACCTGAAGGACGGTCAGTGCGTCCGCCTGAAGCTCGGCGATATGGACGAGGCCACTGTCTTCAACGACGACCCGGCCGCGCAGGCGAAGGCCTTCGAGGACGCCGGCTTTGAGTATCTCCACGTCGTCGATCTCAACGGCGCCTTCGAGGGCCGCAGCGTCAACGGCGCGGCCGTAGAAGCCATTCGCGCGGCCATAAAAATTCCGATCCAGCTCGGCGGCGGCATCCGGGATAGGGCCGGCATCGAGGCCTGGCTGGAAAAGGGCATCACAAGGGTGATCCTCGGCACCGTCGCCGTGCGCGATCCGGAGCTGGTCAAGGCAGCCTGCAAGGCCCATCCGGGGCGCATTGCGGTCGGCATCGACGCCAAGGGCGGCAAGGTGGCGGTGGAAGGCTGGGCCGAGACCTCGACGCTCTCCGCCATCGACCTCGCCAAGAAATTCGAGGACGCGGGCGTTGCCGCCATCATCTACACCGACATCGACCGCGACGGCGTCCTCAAGGGCCTCAACATTCCCTCGACGCTGGAGCTGGCCAATGCCGTCTCCATCCCCGTCATCGCCTCCGGCGGCCTAGCCTCCATCGACGACGTCAGGCGCCTGACCGAGCCCGACTGCGCGATCCTTGAAGGCGCCATCTCCGGCCGCGCGCTCTATGACGGGCGGCTCGATGCGACAGAGGCGCTGGCGGTGCTGAAGGGGTGAGCCGGCCGTGAACGTCGCCCTCATTCTTGCGCCCTATGACAGTGGCCACCATCGCGCCGGCATGGGCCTTGGCCCCGAGGCGCTCCTTGCCGGCGGGCTGAGGGGCCGGTTGGAGGCCGTCGGACATCACGTCGAGCTTGTCGATATCGGCCGGGCCGGCGACGACCAGGGCCGCGAGATCGCCACCGGCTTTGCCGTCTGTTCCGCCGTTGCCGAAGCAGCGTCCGCGGCGCGCGCCGGGAGCCGTTTCCCGGTCGTGCTTGCCGGTAACTGCCTCACCGCGGCCGGTGCGGTCGCCGGCGAAGGCGCCGAGGCGATCTGCTGGTTCGACCAGCATGGCGACCTCAACACGCCGGAGACCTCGGGCTACGGGTTCCTCGACGGCATGGCGCTTGCCACCGTCCTCGGCCTCTGCTGGCGGCCGATGGCGGCGACAATCCCCGGCTTTCGTCCGATCGACCCGGCGCATTGCCTGCTGGTCGATGCGCGCGACCTCGACCCAGACGAGGTCGAGCTCCTTGAGGAAATACCCGTTTCGCGGGTGGAGACCGGGGCCGTCGCCGACAGCCTTGCTTCGGCCGGAGCGGGCCTTGCGACCCATATCCACGTCGACCTCGACATCCACGACCCGCGCGCCCTTCGCGTCAACCGCTACGGAACGGCGGGCGGCCCCGGACCAGCCGAGCTGCGTGCGGCCGTTTCCGCCATTGCCCGCGCCCGGCCGGTTTGTGGTATCACCCTCAGCGCCTATGATCCGGCTTACGACCTTCAGGCCCGCGTCCCCGCGGCCGTTGCCGATCTTCTGGCAGACTTCCTTTCCGCGATGGAAACCGCGCTATGACTCTCAAAGCCCGTGTCATCCCCTGCCTCGACGTCAAGGACGGCCGCGTCGTCAAGGGCGTCAATTTCGTCGACCTGATCGATGCCGGCGACCCGGTCGAGGCCGCCAAGGCCTATGACGCCGCCGGCGCCGACGAGCTGTGCTTCCTCGACATCACGGCGAGCCACGAGAACCGCGGCATCATCCTCGACGTGGTGCGGCGGACGGCAGAGGAGTGCTTCATGCCGGTGACGGTCGGCGGCGGCGTGCGCACCACCGAGGACATCCGCAAGCTGCTGGTCGCCGGCGCCGACAAGGTCTCGATCAACACGGCGGCCGTCAACGACCGCGACTTCGTGCGCCGGGCGGCGGAGAAATTCGGCGAGCAGTGCATCGTCGTCGCCATCGACGCCAAGCTTGTGTCGAAGGAGGGCGAGGCCCCGCGCTGGGAGATTTTTACCCATGGCGGGCGCAACCCGACCGGGCTCGACGCGGTGGACTACGCCCGCGAGGTGGTCTCCCTCGGCGCAGGCGAGATCCTGCTGACCTCTATGGACCGCGACGGCACCAAGATCGGCTTCGACACGGAACTGACCCGCACGATTGCCGATGCCGTCCCGGTGCCGGTGATCGCCTCCGGCGGTGTCGGCACGCTCGACCACCTCGTCGACGGCATCACCGAGGGCCACGCGACGGCGGTCCTCGCCGCCTCGATCTTCCACTTCGGCACCCATTCGATCCGCGAAGCCAAGGAGCACATGGCCGCGGCCGGGGTATCGGTGCGCCTCGACGCCTGAGGCTTTTGGCGGTTCCGCGTGCATGATCTTCTGCCGTCACCCCGGCCGCAGCGGAGCGGAGGGCCGGCGTCCAATGCCCATCTCAAAACGGTATGTCCGTTATTGTTGGAATGCCGTTGCCTGGATCGCTTCGCTCCGCTCGCGATGACACTGAAATGACGAGTAAATTTCAGTTCGCCGTCATTGCGGGCGCAGTTAAGCAATCCAGAAAACCTTGGCGTCCGGGGAAAGATCGTCCGAAATCAATTCCGGGAAAAACACCGCGCCCTACGGTTCCAGCTCGGTGTCCCAGTACAGAAAGTCCATCCAGCTATCGTGGAGGTAGTTCGGCGGGAAGCGGCGGCCGTTGCGGTGGAGGTCGTTGAGGGAGGGCCGGAACGGCATCTGCATCGGCCACATGTCGATGTCGCCGCAGGACTTGTTGCCCTTTTTGAGATTGCAGGGCGCGCAGGCGGTAATGACGTTTTCCCAGGTGGTCATGCCGCCCCGGGAGCGCGGCACCAGGTGGTCGAAGGTGAGGTCGACCGGCGCGCCGCAATACTGGCACTGGAATTTGTCTCTGAGGAAAACGTTGAAGCGGGTGAAGGCGGGACTTCGGTTCGGTCTGACGTAGTTCTTGAGCGAGACCACGCTCGGCAGGCGCATCTCGAAGCTCGGACTTCGAACGGTAACGTCGTATTCGGAGACGATGTTGACCCTGTCGAGGAACACCGCCTTCAGGGCGTCCTGCCAGGCCCAGAGGGACAGCGGGTAGTAGCTCAACGGCCGGTAGTCCGCGTTGAGGACAAGCGCCGGATGCGCTCCGGGTGATACGGCAACTGTCACGCCAGATCCTCGCGTCGAATCATGGATTTCCGCTCGGCGGCGCAATATTGTTAGGTTGAGGTGTCAGATTTGTGAAGACCCCGGCTCCTTCTGAGGGGTCCCGAGCGGCCGCGGGCGGCCATTTCGTGCCCCGTCTCAAGCGTCCTTACCGCCGGACCAGGCCGGTTCTTGTCCGCCGTATCGTCAGATCGGCATGACGTCCCGGCCCTTCCGGCAGACGCTATAGTAGGACCAAAACAGCCGCGAGGCTACACTGCGCCACGGCGCCCAGCCCTCCGCCATCTCAGCGACCGCCTTCGGTTTCGGCCGCTCCGCAAAGCCGAACGCCTCGCCGACGGCGACCTGGAGCGCAAGGTCGCCGGCCGGAAATATGTCCGGATGGCCGGCGCAGAACATCAGATAGACCTCGGCGGTCCAGGGCCCGATGCCGCGGATTGCGGTGAGGACGGCGATCGCCTCCTCCTGCGGCAATTCGCCAAGGGCGTCGATCGCAAGGTGCCCGCCCGAAGCCGCTTCCGCGATCGCCCGCAGCGTGCGGATTTTCGGGGCGGAAAGGCCGCACGCGCGGAGATCGGTCTCGTCGATCGCCAGCAGGCCGTCTGCGGTAAAGGGCGCCAGTGCCGCTTCCAGCCGGCGAAAGATGGCATCGGCGCTGGCCTTGGAAAGCTGCTGGGCGACGACGATCTCGCACAGCCCGTCGAGGCCGCCATGGCGCCGCCGCAGCGGCACGCTTCCTGCCGCCTCGATGATGGGCTGAAGCCGCGCGTCGGCCCTGGCGATGTGGGACAGGCCCTCGGCGATGTCGGCCTCGGTTTCGATGCGGCGCATGGCTAGCTCCCTGTTCGCTCGAAAGCATCGCGTCTCTGCGCCGCCCGTCAAGCCGGAACCTGCGCGACGGGTTTTGCGCCATGACTTTCACCCGTCTATGAGTTTCCGATCCGTCGCCGCAAGGAAGTGCCGTTCGTGACCGCTCCCGTCTTCCGCTTCGCGCCCAGCCCCAACGGCCGCCTCCATCTCGGCCACGCGCTCTCCGCGCTCAAGAATTTCGAGATGGCGAGGGAGACCGGCGGCCGGCTTCTGCTCAGGATCGAGGACATCGATCTCGGCCGGGCGCGGCCGGAATTCGAGCAGGCGATCTACGAGGACCTCGACTGGCTCGGCATCACCTGGGAGGAGCCGGTGCGCCGGCAGTCGGAGCATTTTTCCGACTATGAGGCGGCGCTGGACCGCCTGAAGGTGGCCGGCCTCGTTTATCGAAGTACCGCGACCCGCAAGGAGGTCGCCGACGAAATCGCCGCCCGCGAAGCGGGAACCGGAAAGGCCTGGCCGCGCGATCCCGACGGCGCGCCGCTCTATCCTTTTGGTTCCAGCGATTCGTCGGCAGATGACGTCCCGTCCGCCTGGCGGCTCGACATGCGAGCGGCCATCGACCGCATCGGCCAAGACTTTTCATGGACGGAAACGGGTGAGGGTCCGCACGGCGAAACCGGCGAGGTGACCGCAAAACCCGACGCCTGGGGCGACGTGCTGGTGGCGCGCAAGGATGTGCCGACGAGCTACCATCTCTCCGTCGTCGTCGATGATGCGCTGGAGGGCGTCACCCATGTGGTGCGCGGCCGTGACCTGTTCTGGTCGACGTCGGTGCACAGGCTGCTGCAGACCCTCCTTGGCCTGCCCGCGCCCGTCTACCACCACCACCGGCTGATCCTCGACGAGGACGGCCGCAAGCTCTCCAAGTCGCGCCGCGACACCAGCCTTTCGGAACTGCGCGCCGCCGGTGCCACGCCGGCCGATATCCGGCGCCTCGTCGGGCTCTGAGCCGGTCGATTTCCCTGCGCTGCTTCTACTGGCAAAGGCCTCGACAAATCCCTATCTCGGAATAGCTACGTAATTCTGCAGATCATGGAGGGAAAGCAGGATGGGATTTTTCGATTTCGTCAAGGACGCGGGCAAGTCGCTCTGGGGCGGTGACGACGAGGCGGAGGCCGCCGAGGCGATCGAGAAGGAAGTCAAGGATCTCGGCCTTGGGGGCGACGTCCAGATCAAGGTCGACGGCGACACGGTGAAGATCGCCGGCATGGCGCCGAGCCAGGAGATCAAGGAAAAGATCATCCTCGCCGCCGGCAACGTCGCCGGCATCGGCAAGGTGGAAGAGGAGATCGGCACCGACGAGGCGGCCGACCCGGCCGTGTTCCATACCGTGGCCAAGGGCGACACGCTCTGGGCGATCGCCGAAAAGCACTATGGCAACGGCTCGAAATACACCGCGATCTTCGAGGCCAACCGGCCGATGCTGAGCGATCCGGACAAGATCTATCCCGGCCAGGTGCTGCGCATCCCGGCGCTCTGACGTCGAGGCACGGGTACGAAGACGGAAGGCGGCCCCGCGGATCGGGCCGCCTTTTTCGTTTGAGCGGGCTCAGTTCACGCCGAGGATCGCCAGAAGCATGGTCACCGTGACCACCGAGGCGGCCGTCGTAATGGTGATGGTGTTGGAGGCGAGCGCCAGGCCCGTCCGGAAGCGGTTGGCCATCAGGTAGGTGTTGACGCCGGCCGGGCAGGCCGCGCCGATGGTGATGACCGTAACCCAGAGCGGCGGCAGGTTGGTGAGGTAGTACGCGAACACGAAGACGATGATCGGCAGCACCACCACCTTCAGCACCGACAGGACGAGTGCCGGCCCGACATTGCCGCCAATGCCGTAGCGCTTCAGCGCCATGCCGAGGGCAAAGAGGGCGCAGGGCGTTGCGGTCGCCGTGAGCTGGTTGACCAGCGCCTTCGGCAGGCCGTCGAGCGTGAGCCCGGTGTAGCGGAAGCCGATGCCGACGAGGATGGCCAGGATCAGCGGGTTGACGATCAGGTTGCGCGCCAGGGTGCGCACCAGTTTTGCCCGGCTCGGCTTCTCGCCGCCGACGTCCTCGAGCCGGTTGGCCCGTTCGATCAGGATGGTCCCGACCACCATCATGATCGGCAGGTGCACCGAAATCAGGATCAGCAGCGGAACGGTGCCGGCCTCGCCGAAGGCGGTGTAGGTGATCGGCACGCCGACCAGCACCAGATTGGAATAGCCGGCGGCGAAACCGGCGACGACGCCGGCATGGACGTTGCGCTTGAAGCCCTTGCGGATGAGGAGGTCGGCGATGACCCAGATGATCGCGACCGCCGAGAAATAGGAAATCCACACCGGCCAGGGCGAGATGTCGGGGAAGTCGGCGGTCGCCAGCGTGCGGAAGATCAGCACGGGCATGGCGATGGTGAAGACGAAATCGCCGAGCGCTTCGCCGGTCTCGGTCTTCAGGATGTTGAACCAGGCAATCGCATAGCCGAGGCCGATGAGCGCGAATGCGGGAAGGACAATGAGGGCAACGTCAGTCATGCGCGTGCCTCCGGGCACGCCGGCGGAGCGCGATATGTCGCGCTTGCGCCGTCTGGAATTCCGAACAATTTCGAGTTTTTACCGCAGCTCCGGTCGACCTCGGGAGCAGTTCGAGTAGAGTGCGGCGCTGACAGGACAACCGAGCAGCATTTTGGTCATGACCGATGACAGCCCCGATGACAAGACACCTGCGGTGGAATCCAAGGTTGCCGAGGAGGACGCACCCTTCCTTGCGGTGATCGGTCATGAGTTACGCACGCCGCTGGCGGCGATGATGACGGCGGCCGATCTCCTCGGCGAAACGTCGCTGACGGAGCGCCAGCGCGGCTACCTGAAGACCCTGAAACAGGCGGCCGAGGGCAGCCTGATGCTGGCGGAACTGCTGCTGGCCGTGGGCCGGCGCGGACCGGCCGGCGTGCGCGAGGAGGCGGCCGCGTTCGAGCCGGCCGCCGTCATCGGCTCCGTCGTCGACCTGTTCCGCCCACTGGCCGGGCACAAGGGGCTGGAAATGGCGGCAGACCTTCCTGCGGCGACGCACCGCAGGGTCTCGGGGCGGCCGAAAACCCTGCGCCAGGCGGTCACCGCGCTCCTCGACAATGCGGTCAAGTATTCCGACCGGGGCACGGTCGCGCTTCAGGCCGAGCTTGCCGGCGGGGATGGCGGCTCGGCCGACCTCGTCGTGACGATCCGCGACAGCGGGCCCGGAATTGCCGGCAGCGAGCGGGCCCGGGTGTTCGAGGCGTTCCAGCGCGGCACCGGCGCCGACGGCATTTCCTCCGGCTACGGTCTCGGCCTGTGGATCACGGCAAAGCTGGCCGAGGCGGCCGGCGGCAGCCTCGGCCTCAGCGACGACGTGGAGGCCGGTGCGTCCTTCCGGCTGCATTTCCCGGTCGAAGTGCTCGATGCCGGCGGAGCGGAGCCGGATGTCGACGTCGAGGCGTCCGCCATGCCCGATGCGGCACCGGCGGAGCGGCAGGGCCTTTCGGGCGCCCGGTTCCTCGTCGTCGACGACAACGCCCTCGGCCGGCGCCTGATCGCGGCCTGCCTCGACGGCTTCGGCGCCACCTACAGGATGGCGGCAAGCGGCGGCGAAGCGCTGGAGGCGCTCCGCTCAGAGCGCTTCGACGCCGTCCTGATGGACATCCGCATGCCCGACATGAGCGGCGTCGACGTCGCAAGGCACATCGCCACCATGGCCGCGCCACCGCCGGTCATCGGCCTGTCCGCCGACGTGCCGGAGCCGGGATCGCCCGCGGCCGACGAAACCCTCTTTGCCGCCTTCATCGCCAAGCCGTTCCAGCCCGCGGCCCTGCACGAGAGGCTGACGGAAGTGCTGGCCCGCGCGGACGCCTGAGGTGTCCGGTTTCTTGAAATCGTACACGGCAGTTCCGTCGTCGCGAGGGTCCGAAGGACGGGGAGCGGCACGTGACGCGAGCCTGGGAAGGCGACGCGGCGATCCAGAGCAATTGGCTCGGAGCGTCTGGCCCTGGCTTGCCGCACTCCCTACGCTCGCTCGCAACGACGGCGGCCGGCTCCGCATTCATTTGGATGCACGCGCGTCGGCCCCGCACTCGGCCGTCGCCCCGGGCTTGACCCGGGGCCCATTGCCCCTGTCCACACGGTATGCCGGATGTTGGCATCGCAAGGCGTGGGCGTGAGGATCCGTCACGGCAGGACCCTCGACGGGCTACTGTGCCGAGGCGGGCAATGGGTCCCGGGTCTGCGCTTCGCTCCGCCCGGGATGACCGAAGAGGGTGCTTGCCGTTCCGCGCAGACAGAAATGCCGTACTGGATTGCCGCACTCGCTTCGCTCGTTCGCAATGACGGCGGCTTGGGTCGCGAAAGAATCCGGTTACGCCCAGATGGCGATTCGGAGCCCCTTGGCATCCCGCGGCGGGTCGGGCGGGAACGGGGTCGCGGTGCCGTTGACGATACGCACCGCGATGGCCGCGCAGGCGCAGGCATCGACCATGTCGTCGAGGCCGCATCCCGGGAGCGGGCGCTCGAAGAGCTTCGGATCGTAGCCGAAACGCTCCAGCAGTTGCGCCCGTTCGGCGATGCCCGCCGGGTTCGCCCGGCTCTTCACCTTCTTCGGCAGGGACATCGGCGCTTCCCCATTGAGCCGCCAGAAGGCGAGCTCCGGATGGACCTCGTAGACGCGGGCCTCCAGCGCCGGCGTCATCAGCGCGTCGATCTCGCGGATTTTTAGAAAAATGTTGAAGGCCTGCTTGGAAATCTTCTTCGGCGGATCGGAGGCGGCAAGCGCGAGGGCGCAGGCTGTTCGGTAATCCTCCTCCATGACCGCGGCGCGGGCGGGGATGGAAAACACAGAGGACTGGCGCTGCCCGAGCAATGACCGCACCGCCTTTTCCGCGGCCCGCCCGCTTCCCGAAATCCGCTCCGGCAGGCCGATGGGCATGTCGACGGCGACAACCGCCGGCGCTTCCGGCGCATCCAGAATGTCGGCGAAGCGGGAAAAGGTCCTGAGGACCGTGGCGCCGGGGTCCCCGGACGGGTGGAACGCGGCGACCCAGCCGCCCCGGATGCCGTCGACGCCGGCGATGACGGTCGCCCGATCACCCATTTTGATCAGCCGTGTCTGTCAGCCATTGGCGGCCTTGGTGCCGATCCGGCGCATGGTGACCATGGCCATCGGCTTGTCGAGGGCAATCTGTTCGGCGGCGATCGCCAGTTCGTCGTCGCCGCGCTTGACGCTGCGCGAGACCAGTTCATAGACGGCCGCCGCCGCCCGCGACAGCGCGGCTTCCCGATCACGGCCGTCGACGAGATGGGCAAGGAACAGGGCGGCGAGGAGGTCGCCCGGCCCGTGCGGCGCCTCCGGCACGGTGGTGTGCTCGGCCATGATCGCCTCCGTCCCGGTCACAAGAAGGTTGCCGATGCCGCCGCGCAGATAGCCGGGAAGGGAGGAGACGAGGACCTGTTCGGGCCCGAGACCACGGGCAGCCATCACCGCCTCGTCGGCCGTCTCCGGCGACGTGCCGGTGAACCAGCCGAGTTCGAAGAGGTTCGGCGTTGCGATATCAGCGACCGGCAGCAGCTTTTCCTTCAGCGCCTCGGCGACGGGTTCCGGCACGTAGAGCGCGCCGCGATCGCCGGCGATCGGGTCGCAGAGATATTTGAGGTCCGGGTTCTTCTCCCGGGCGATCGCCAGGAAGCAGGAGATCGCCTCGGCCTGTTCCGCATCGCCGAGATAGCCGCTGAGGACGGCGCCGACCTCGCTTAAGTAATCGGAGCTGGCGAGATCGTCGAGGATCGCCGCGAAATCCCGCATCGGCGGCGCGAACCGGGTGGCGGGGCCATGGCCCGGATGCCAGGGCAGCACGACCGTCGGCACGAACCAGACCGGAAAGCCGAAGCGCTGCAGGGCAAAGAGCGCCCCCCGTCCGCCGACCGCACCGCGCGAGACCAGCGAGTTGATGACGACGATGGCGGGTTTTTTCGGCGCAAGCAGCATGTTCGGGTCGGCCTTTGGCGTACGAAGGCGCACGCGAATCGCAGAACTCAAAGCATTCACCCGAACGGTCCGCTTCGGCAAGCGCCAGGACGGGTCAGATCACGGCAAGCTCGCGCACCGGGCTTTCCCGGGCGATCCGGTCGTAGGAAAACACCGACAGGTCGAGGGTCTGGTAGGCCCCGGTGGTGATCAGTTCGGCGAGCGCCCGCCCGGCCGCCGGCGCCTGCTGCAGGCCGTGGCCGGAAAAGCCGTTGGCAAAGAAGAAGTTGGAAAGCTCCGGGTGGGGTCCGAGAATGGCGTTCTGGTCGAAGCGGTTATAGTCGTAATGGCCGGCCCAGGCGTTGAGGCACTTGATCGCCTCGAAGGCCGGTACCCGGTGGGCGAGCGCCGGCCAGATCACCTCGTCGAAGAGGTGCCAGTCGGGGTCGAAGTCGCCCGGCTCCGCAGGGCCGTCATTGGGCTCGGCCGGCGACATGCCGGAGATGAAGTGATGGCCCTCGGGCCGCACATAGACGCCGCAGGGGTCGACCATCAGCGGCATCGGGCCGATCTTTTCCCGGCAGTCGAAGACGAAGACGGAGCGCTTGCGCGGCTCGACGGGCAGTGCGACGCCGGCAAGGCCGGCAAGGGCACCGGCCTCGGGCCCGGCCGCGTTGACGATGATGCCGGCCGGAACGACGGTGCCGTCGGCAAGGTGCACCGCCGTCAGCCGGTCGCCGCTGCGCGAAAAGCCCTTTGCCTCGCCGGTGATGGTGGCAACGCCGTGGGCGGCCGCGGCCGAGCGCAGCAGGGACAGCAGCGAATGGGCGTCGAACCAGCCCTCGCCGGAGCGCCCGAAGGCGCCGGCGGAAAGGTCGTCGACATTGAGGAATGGAAAGGTCTCGGAAAGAACGTCCGGGCCGAGGAGGTCGATATCGGCGCCGGCCGCCCGCTGGACGCGGTGGTTGGCCGTCAAAATGTCGAGCCCGGCCGGTCCGGCAAGCAGCAGATAGCCGTTTTCCCGGAACGCGATGTCGGCCTCGAAGCCGAAGCGCTCGCGGATTTCCCGGATGAAGGCGAGCCCGAAGCGCGACATGGCGATGTTTTCCGGGGTCGAAAACTGCTGGCGGATCGAGGCGGCGGAGAGTGTCGTCGCCGAGCGCGCGAAGGTGGTGTCGCGCTCGATGACGGCGATCGAGCCGGCGAAGCCCGCCGTCTCGGTCAGGAAATAGGCCGTGCTGGCGCCGATGGCGGCACCGCCGACAATGACCACGTCGAAACCGGTCGTCACCCTTGTCCTCCGATACGCCCATTTTGAGACTGGCACGGTTCGCCGACAACGACTAGTGTCCGGCCAACTCCGTCAGCCCCGAAAGGTAGCACTATGAGCGAACTCTTCCGTCCGCGACGCAGCGTCCTTTATATGCCGGGATCGAATGCCCGGGCACTGGAAAAAGCCAAGACCCTTGACGCCGATGCCCTCATCCTCGACCTGGAAGACGCCGTGGCGCCGGAGGAAAAGGATCTCGCCCGCGAGCAGGTGGTCGAAGCGGTCAAATCCGGCGGCTACGGCGCCCGGGAACTGATCATCCGCGTCAACCCGGCCGGCACGCCCTGGGGCGCCGCCGACCTGGAGGCGGCGACCGAGGCCGGCCCCGACGCGGTGCTGGTGCCGAAGGTCAACACGGCGGCGGACATCCACCAGGTCGGACGCCGGCTCGCCGAGCTCCATGCCGATGCCCATGTGCGCATGTGGGCGATGATGGAAACGCCGCTCGCCATGCTCAATGCCGGCGAAATCGCCGCAGCCGCGGCCAGCCAGTACGGACGCCGGCTCGCTGCCCTCGTCATGGGCACCAACGATCTCGCCAAGGACAGCCGGGCGCGCTTCGTCGCCGGCCGCCAGCCGATGCTGGGCTGGCTCTCCACCTCAGTGCTTGCCGCCCGGTCCTATGGCCTCGACATCATCGACGGCGTCTTCAACGACCTCGACGACATGGACGGTTTTGAAGCCGAATGCGTCCAGGGCCGCGATTTCGGCATGGACGGCAAGACCCTGATCCATCCGCGCCAGCTCGGGCCGTGCAACGCCGTCTTCGCGCCGCCGGAGGAGGACATCGCCTGGTCGCGCAAGGTCATCGCCGCCTTCGAGGAGCCGGAGAACGAGGGCAAGGGCGTGATCAAGATCGGCGGCAAGATGGTCGAGCTGCTGCACCTGGAGATGGCCCGGCGTACCGTCCACATCGCCGAGGCTATCGCCGCGAAGTCCGCCGGCTGAACCGCGCCGCTGCGCCGGATGCCGCGCCCATCGGGCGCGGCTGACAGCCGCGTTCCGGCGTCCTATGCTGGGCCGACCGAGGATCTTCGGCGGGGTTCGGGAGCCCGGCGGCGATGCGCCTTGCCACCTTCAACCTGGAATCCTTCGGCGGCGAACGGGCCGGCGATCCCGACGTCGCGGCGCGCATCGACGTGTTGAAGCCACAGATCGAGCGGCTGCGCGCCGACATAATCTGTTTCCAGGAAGTCAACGGCCAGCGGCCCCATGGCGGCGGCCCGCGCCGGCTCGATGCCCTTGAGGATCTTGTTGCCGACCTCGACTGCGCCGGCTTCCACCTTGTCTCCAGCGGCGATCTGTCCTGCGGCGCCGCCGACGTCCACAATCTCGTAGTGCTGTCGCGCCATCCGATCGTCTCCGCCCGCGCGCTCCACCACGACCTCCTCGATCCACCGACCTGGCGTCGCCGCACCGCTGTCCCGCCCGATGAGGCGGCCGGGCCCGTCACCTGGGACCGGCCGATGCTTCAGGCGGAAATCGCGCTGCCGGGCGGGCGGCCGCTGCACCTTTTCAACGTCCATCTGCGCGCGCCGCTCGCCGCCCCGATCCCCGGCGGCAAGCTGACGGCCACCTCCTGGGGCCGCACGGATGCCTGGGCGGAAGGCTTCGCGCTGGCCGCCGTCAAGCGCCTCGGCCAGGCGGTGGAACTGCGGCTTGCGATCGATGCCATCTTCGATGCGAACGACGACGCCTTCGTCGCCGCCGTCGGCGACTTCAACGCCGATGCCCTGGAAACGCCGCTGAGGATCGCCATTGCCGGCGAGGACGACACAGGCAACGGCGATCTCGCATCCCGCTCCCTGACCCCGGTGGAGCGCAGCGTCTCCGGCGACCGGCGCTACACGGTGCTGCACCACGGCCGGCCGCTGATGCTCGACCACGTGCTGATCAGCCGGGCGCTGCTCGGCCGCTTCGACGGGGTGGAGATCCACAACGAGACGCTGACCGACGAACTGGTCGCCCAGGCGACCGGCCGAAGGGCGCCGGAATCCCACCACGCACCGGTGGTCGCGCGGTTCGTGGATTGAAGCGGATCTGCCAAGCCTTTTTTGGATTGCGAGGGATCGCGTCTTGTCGTCGAAAACCCAGGCAGCGCCCGAGCGCAAGGCGATTCAGTTGTGGACTCTCTCCCCAACCTGCCCCCTCTCCGCGTCATTGCCGGGCTTGACCCGGCAATCCATTCTGCCTTTCAGAACAATCCGTTGGCGCCCTATGGACTACCGGGTCAAGCCCGGTAGTGACGCAGAGCGGTGGGTACGGTGGTACTTTAGCCGCAAACCGGATGGCGGTCGGTCAAGTCCGGCAATGACGCCGAGGGCGTTGAACGGCACGGTCAGCAATCAATGCACCGCCTTTCGCCGAACGGAGAGTCGAGCAGGCGTCCCATCCTGTTTGGCAATGGAAACCTAGTCCCCGAGCCCTTCCCTATTTCTCGGCAAGGCTCATGATATAGGCGATGACGTCGGCGATCTCGTCGCGGGTCAGGTGCATGTCCGGCATCGGCGGGTGCGGCGTGACGAGGAAGACGGAAAGCCCGTCCTCGGTGACGTCCTCCCGCTCCGCCAGGCTCCTGAAGGTCGGAACGTCGGGGCTCGCCGTCGTCTGGTCGGCCGAGGCGACGTGGCAGTTGGCGCACCAGGTCCGGGCGATCCTCTCGCCGGCGGCCGGATTGCCCGTTCCCTGGCCGAGCGCCGGGCCGGACGCAGCAATAAGGCCGGCAAGGACGGCGGTGGTCACGAGCGGGGCGGATCGATAGGCCATCGGCAGTCTCCACTGGCGGGGGACGAATCGTATTCGAAACTGTGCAACGGTCTACTATGGGCCGCGGAGAAGCGGAGGATCAACATGACATTGTGCAAATTTAAGGCACACCCGGCCCGCGAGCGACGGAAGGTGGGGCGAACCCTCCTCGGCTCTGTCCTCGCCGCCAGCCTCGCTTTCGTGCCGGCCGTCCTTGCTTCGGGGTCCGCTGCCGCCCAGCCGGCGATCCTGTCCGGCAACGACCGGGTCCACCCCGTTGCGGCAAGCCACGGCATGGTGGCGAGTCAGGAGGCGCGGGCGAGCGAGATCGGCCTTGAGGTGCTGAAGAAGGGCGGCAACGCGGTCGATGCCGCGGTCGCCGTCGGCTTTGCCCTTGCCGTCACCCTGCCGCGGGCGGGCAATCTCGGCGGCGGCGGCTTCATGATCGTGCATCTGGCCGCAAAGGAGGGTGAGGCGAGCGGAAAGATAGTCGCCATCGACTACCGGGAGATGGCGCCGAAGGCGGCGTTCCGGGACATGTTCCTCGATAAGGAGGGCAACGCCGACAGCGACAGGTCGCGCTATTCCGGCCTTGCCGTCGGCGTGCCCGGCACCGTTGCCGGCCTCGCCCATGCCCACAAAACCTATGGCAGCGGCAAGTTCACCCTCGCCGAGCTGATCGCCCCGGCGGAAGAGCTGGCGCGGGGCGGCATGGCCGTCTCCGACGACCTCGCCTGGTCACTGGGCCTTGCCATGCTGCGCCTGAAGAAGGACCCGGACGCCGCCCGGATATTTTACCAGCCGAGCGGCGCGCCCTACGGCGTCGGCGACACGCTGGTGCAAAAGGACCTCGCCGACAGCCTTCAACGCATCGCCGACGAAGGCCCCGACGGCTTCTACAAGGGACCGGTCGCGGCGGCGATCGCCAAGGCGGTCACGGATGCCGGCGGCGCGATGACCGAGGACGACCTTGCCGCCTATGAGGTCAAGGAGCGCGAACCGGTGCGCGGCAGCTATCGCGGCTTCGATGTCGTCTCCATGCCGCCGCCCTCTTCCGGCGGCGTCCATATTGTCCAGATTCTCAACATCCTGGAGGGCTTTCCGCTCGCCGCCTCCGGCTTCGGCAGCGCCGAGACCATGCACGAGATGGCCGAGGCCATGAAGCTCGCCTTTGCCGACCGCTCCGAATTCCTCGGCGATCCGGACCATGTGGCGGTGCCGGTGAAGGCGCTGACGTCCAAGGCCTATGCGGACGACTTGCGCAAGACCATCGAAAAGGAGCGGGCGCGGCCGGCCGCGGAGATCAAGCCGGGCGATCCGGCGCCCTATGAGAGCGCCGAGACGACCCATTTCTCCGTCGTCGACGCCGACGGCAATGCGGTTTCCAACACCTACACGCTCAATTTCTCCTACGGCGTCGGCATTGTCGCGCCCGGCACCGGCATCCTCCTCAACAACGAGCTCGACGACTTTTCCGCAAAGCCGGGCGTTGCCAACGCCTACGGCCTGATCGGAGGCGAGGCCAACGCCGTGGCGCCGCGCAAGCGGCCGCTCTCCTCCATGAGCCCGACCATGGTGTTCAAGGACGGCGCCCTGGTGCTGGTCACCGGATCGCCCGGCGGCAGCCGCATCATCACCACGGTGCTGCAGATCATCGTCAACGTCGTCGACCACGGCATGAACATCGCCGAGGCGACGGTGGCGCCGCGCATGCACCACCAGTGGCTGCCGGACGAATTGCGCGTGGAGGAGGGCTTCAGCCCGGACACGATCCGGCTTCTGACCGAGCGCGGCCACGAGATCGCCGTCAAGACGACGATGGGCTCGACCCAGTCGATCCGTGTCCGGCCGGGCATGCTGACCGGCGCTTCCGATCCGCGCCGCCGCGGCGCGGCAACCGTCGGCTACTGAGGCGCACGACTTACGGTCGTGCGACCAGCAGTCCATGGCCGGGGCGCGCGTCGCAACCTATCTTGTATACGCATACCTAGTTATTTTCCTGCCTTTGAAAGGATCGACGTGACCAAAGGATCGAGCCTCAGGCGGGGCGGCCTCTTTGCATGCGCCCTTGCCGGTCTGTTTCTGCTTCCGGGGACGGTTCTTGCCGAGGCGCCGCCGGGCGGCTGGCAAAGCACCCACAATGTCGACCACCCGCTGGTCGGCCGCATCTGGTCGCTGCGGGAAAACCGGGAGGTGAGCGCGAAGGAGCTGGTCGACAGCCTTGCCGGGGCCAATTCCGTTCTCCTCGGCGAGATCCACGACAATCCCGACCACCACACCCTGCAGGCCTGGGCGATCGGCCAGCTCCTTGAGCGCGGCGGCCGGCCGGCCGTGGTGTTCGAGATGGTGCCCCAGGACCTTGCCGGCACGCTCGCCGCGTTCCTCAAGCGCTCGCGGCGCGATCCGGCCGATCTCGGCAAGGTGCTGGAATGGAACGAGCGCGGCTGGCCCGACTGGACAATCTACCAGCCGATCGCCGAGGTGGCGCTCAAGGCCAACCTGCCGATCAAGGCCGGCGACGTCGCCCGCGACCTGCAGCGCCAGGTCGGCCGCAAGGGCATCAAGGCCGTCGCGCCGGGCGACCGGGAACGGCTGATGATGGACCGCCCGCTCGACCCGGTGGCGGAGGACGGGCTGCTGGAAACCCTCCATGCCGGCCATTGCGGCATGATGCCCAAGGAGGCGCTGAGGCCGATGCTCGGCGTCCAGCGCCTGCGCGATGCGGTGATGGCCGACACGGTGCTCCTGGAATCGGCGGAAAAGCTAGGCTCGGTCCTGATCGCCGGCGCCGGCCATGTGCGCCGCGACTGGGCGGTGCCGTGGTACCTCACCCAAAGGGCGCCGAAGCTGCGCGTCAGGAGCCTCGCCTTTATCGAGGCGATGGCCGACAAGCCCGCCGTCACCGATTATCTGGACGCCGAAAGCGACGGGGTCGGGACCGACCGGCCGATCTACGATTTCGTCTGGTTCACGCCCCGGGCGACCCTCATCGACCATTGCGCCGAGCTCCGCGAGCGCTTCCGCAAGCGCCGGGAGGAGCGCCAGGCCGAGGAGAAGGCGCCGGAAAAGGGCGACGCCGTAGTTGAAGACACGGAACAATAACCCGTTACCGGGCGTTTCAACGCCGGCGGATCCAGAAACCCGTACAGTTGACGCGAAAACGCCGCCATTCGGCTGCAGGCTGTGCGTTGCCGTCCCGAAGGGCGGTTATGGATTTCGCGAATTCGGACGAGAGGACTTTCCAATGACCACCTTTTTTGGGCTGCGCACCATTGTTGCCGCGCTCATGATGACGATCGCCGCCGGCGCCTTCTTGCCCGACCAGGCGAAGGCCCAGGACGCCACCATCTCGCTGCGCGTCGGCAAGGTCGGCTTCATCGTCGGCGCTTCCGGCGGCAATGGCACGCTCGCCTATCGCGGCCAGCATTATCCGCTCAGCGTTGCCGGCATGAGCGTCGGCCTGACCATCGGTGCCGCCGAGGCCGACCTCGTCGGTGACGTCTACAATCTGCGCCGCGCCAGCGACATCGAGGGCATCTATACGGCGATTGAAAGCTCGGTCACCGCCGGCGGCGGCCAGGGCGAAATGCGCCTGAAGAACTCCAAGGGCGTGGAGATCTTCCTGCACGGCAAGCAGGCCGGCATCGAGGCCTCGCTCGCCACGTCGGGCATGCAGATCTCGCTGCGTTAAAGCGGCAGAGGCGACCGGCGGCATCGCCGGTCAACGGAACGGACAGGAATGGCGGGCCGCCTCGTGCGGCCCGCTTTTTTGCGGGGATCAGTAGCCGCCCTTGCGCCGGCTCTCCGGCAATCCGGCGATGCGGCCGCCCTGCTTGGAGGGATCGAGCGGGAAGAGATCGTAGAGATCCTTCTGGCCGACCTTCGCCCCCCACTTGTCGGACATCGCCTTGACGATGGCGCGGGTGTTCGGCTGGGTCTGGTTGTTGGTGAAATATTCGTCGCGCAGATAGTCGATGACGTCCCAGTGCCGGTCGGACAGCGTGATGTTCTCCGCCTCGGCCATGTGGACGGCGAGGTCCTTCGACCAGTCGTCCTGGTTTTCCAGGTACCCGCCGGCATTGGTTGCGATCTCGGTTCCGTTGAAGGTCAAGGACATAGGTCGTTTTCTCCCCAGAAAGGACGGTCCGGAAAGCCCGTCCGGCAGCGTTCCATGCCGCCGGCGCGCGTCGCCGTCGCAAATACATATTCATATTATAATATTCGAAAGCACGGCGAAAAGAGCAAAAAGCGCGGCCGGGGCGACGCTTTCCCGGAAAATAATTTCCCGAGAGCTTATACAGTAGATTCCGATTTTAAATCAGGCACCTGGAAGCATCGGATCGGTATTTCCACGAAGGATTTAACCGCTCGTTAACGCGGCGGGCGCATTGTAGGCGCCTGATAATCCGAATCCAGCCATGCAAAAAACGATGACCGAACTAGACCTTGCCATGAGTTTCGTCGAGGACGTCAAGAAGAAGACGTCGATCGACGATGTGCGCGATCAGTTCGCCAGGACCATCACCGCCTTCGGTTTCAAGTCCTATCTGATCGCCGGCGTGCCCCTGCCCGGCGAACGGCTCGACGATTATCATATGGCCTCCGGCCTGCCGCTGTCGTGGTTCGAGCGCTACATGCAGGAGAACTATGTCGGCGAGGATCCGGTCGTCAAAAGGCTGCGTTCCAGCGCCCAGCCCTTCGTCTGGCGCGATACGCTGAACGACCGCACCACCAACGAGCTCGGCACCAAGATCATGAACGAGGCCCATGAACACGGCCTCGGCGACGGCTTCTGCGTGCCGATCCACGGCGCCGACGGCTTCCAGGCCGGCGTCTCCCTAGGCGCCCCGGACGTCGATCTTTCCGAGCGTCACCGCGGCGCGCTGCATCTCATCTCCATCTACGTCCACAACCAGATTCGCGAGCTCCTGATGCGCGACCGCGTCGAGCTGCCGTCGGTGCGCCTGACGCCGCGTGAGCTGGAATGCCTGAAGTGGACGTCGGCCGGCAAGACGAGCTGGGAAATTTCCAAGATCCTCAACATCTCCCAGCACACGGTGGACTGGTATCTCGGCTCCCTCGGGCGCAAGCTCGGTGCCGTCAACCGAACCCAGGCCGTCGCCGAGGGCTTCCGCCGCGGCTTCCTGCACTAGGCCCCGGCGGGGCCGTCCGCTTCGCCCGATTTCCGCCCAAATCTAAGGGCTGGGGCAGGCCGGCAAAACGCCTTTCGGCCCCGGCCGATCCGCCAGAAATCCCCGGACAACCTGGACCTGCAGGGCGCCGAAAGCGGCCTTCCCTGTAGTTTTGCCAATACGAAAAATTAGGGGCTTGTTAACCTTAACGCGTCGGTCATAGTTAACGCCACCTTAACGGGGGCGTACATATGGCATGCGTAATCGAGGGTCATAAGGCCCATCTCTACCGCGACGAGTTGGAAAAAATTTACCGGCTCCGGCACCAGGTATTCGTCGAAGAGCGGGGCTGGAAAGACCTCTGGAAGCCGGACGGCCGCGAGATCGATCAGTTCGATACGGAAAGCGCGGTGCATATCGCAGCGTTCCGCAACGGCGAGGCGGCCGGCTGTGCCCGCCTGCTTCCGACCGTCGGCCCGCACCTCCTCACCGACGTCTATCCCTGGCTCTGCGAGAGGGGACCGATCCCCCGCGGACCGCACATCATCGAGTGGGGCCGCCACTGCGTCGCCAAGGCCTGGCGCGACGGCGGCCAGCCGAGCCGCGTCGGCGCGGAGCTGATCCTCGGCGTGCTGGAATACTGCCTGCCGCGGGGCATCACCGAATGCACCGGCGAGAGCGATCCGGTCTGGATCTCCGGCTTCCTGCAGCTCGGCTTCGACGTCGATCCGCTCGGCCTGCCGGAGGTCATCGATGACGGCCCGGTGGTCGCGGTGAAGATGACGTTCAGCGACAAGACCCTGGAGACGACCCGCAGCGTCGTCGGTATCCCGCACAGCGTGCTGGAGCCGGATCGCGAGGAAATGCCCGTCGGCGAGCTGCGCCTGCAGCACTGACCGCTTCAGCGCTGACAACAAAAAACGGCGTGGACCCGCTCCGCGCCGTTTTGCGTTGCAGCATTGGCTGGCCGGGATGCCGCCGTCGCTCTTTTCATCACAGCGGCCTGCGTGTACGAATCGGGTACGAAGTTTTCGGGATGGCCCGCGCCGAGACGACGTCTCCTCCCTGTCGTCGCCGCCGGCCGTTTGCCCCGCGCCTGCCACGGCCGGGAGAAAGAGGATATTGCCGAATGCCGATCCAGAAGCTGCTCGTCGCCAACCGGTCCGAAATTGCGATCCGCGTCTTTCGCGCCGCCAATGAGCTGGGGCTGAAGACGGTCGCCGTCTATGCCGACGAGGACAAGCTGGCGCTGCACCGGTTCAAGGCCGACGAGGCCTATCGCATCGGCCAGGGCATGGGCCCCATCGAGGCCTATCTGTCGATCCCGGAAGTGATCCGCGTCGCCAAGGAATCCGGCGCCGATGCCATCCATCCGGGCTACGGCTTTCTCTCCGAGAGCCCCGACTTCGCCGAGGCCTGCGCTGAGGCCAACATCGTCTTCGTCGGCCCGACGCCGGAAACCATGCGCCGGCTCGGCGACAAAATCGCCGCCCGCAACCTGGCGATCAAGGCCGGCGTCCCGGTGATGCCGGCGAGCGAGCCGCTGTCCGACGACATTTCCGAGGCGAAACGGGTCGCCGAAGAGATCGGCTATCCGCTGATGCTGAAGGCCTCCTGGGGCGGCGGCGGCCGCGGCATGCGGGTGATCCGCAACGAGGACGACCTCGCCAGGGAGACCATTGCCGCCAAGCGCGAGGCCAAGGCCGCCTTCGGCCGCGACGAGGTTTATCTGGAAAAGCTGGTGGAGCGAGCGCGCCATGTCGAGGTGCAGCTCCTCGGCGACAGCCACGGCAACATCGTCCACCTCAACGAGCGCGACTGCACCGTGCAGCGGCGCCACCAGAAAGTCGTCGAGCGCGCGCCGGCGCCCTATCTCGACGCCGCCCGCCGTGCCGAACTGACCGGCTACGCGCTCGCCATCGGCCGCGAGGCCGGCTATGTCGGCGCCGGCACGGTCGAGTTCCTGATGGACGCCGATACCGGCGCCTTCTACTTCATCGAGGTCAATCCGCGGGTCCAGGTCGAGCACACGGTGACCGAAGAGGTCACCGGCATCGACATCGTCAAGGCGCAGCTCAAGATCGCCGACGGTGCGGTGATCGGAACGCCCGATTCCGGCGTCCCGGCACAAGCCGACATCGACCTGCACGGCCACGCCCTGCAATGCCGGATCACCACGGAGGATCCGGAGCAGAACTTCATTCCGGACTATGGCCGCATCACCGCCTATCGCGGTGCCACCGGCTTCGGCATCCGGCTCGACGGCGGCACCGCCTATTCCGGCGCCGTCATCACCCGCTTCTATGACCCGCTCCTGGAAAAGGTCACCGCCTGGGCGCCGACGGCCGAAGAGGCGACCGCCCGCATGCACCGCGCCTTGCGCGAGTTCCGCATCCGCGGCGTCGCCACCAACCTGACGTTCCTGGAAAACGTCATCTCCCATCCGCAATTCCAGAACGCGGACTACACCACCCGCTTCATCGACGAGACGCCGGCCCTGTTCTCCCAGGTCTCGCGCCGCGACCGGGCAACGAAGCTCCTCACCTACATCGCCGACGTCACCGTCAACGGCCATCCGGAGACCCGCGACCGGCCGCTGCCGCCGGCCGAGGCGCGCCGGCCCGACATGCCGAAGCCGACCGGAACGCCGCCGGCCGGCACCAAGCAGCGCCTCGATGCCGAAGGGCCGGAGGCGTTTGCCAAATGGATGCGCGGCGAGGAGAAGGTGCTGGTCACCGACACCACTATGCGCGACGCCCACCAGTCGCTGCTCGCCACCCGCATGCGCAGCCACGACATCACCGGCATCGCCGAGACCTACGCCCACGGCCTGCCTGAACTGCTGTCGCTGGAATGCTGGGGCGGGGCGACCTTCGACGTCGCCATGCGGTTCCTGACCGAGGACCCCTGGGAGCGGCTTTCAGCCCTGCGCGAGCGGGTGCCGAACCTCCTCCTGCAGATGCTCCTGCGTGGCTCCAACGGTGTCGGCTACACCAACTATCCGGACAATGTGGTGCGCCATTTCGTCGACCGCGCGGCAAAGTCCGGCGTCGACCTCTTCCGCGTCTTCGACTGCCTCAACTGGGTGGAGAACATGCGCGTCTCCATGGATGCCGTCTGCGAGGCCGGCATGCTGTGTGAGGGCGCCATGTGCTACACCGGCGACATCCTCGATCCCGAGCGGGCCAAGTACGACCTCAAATACTATGTCGGCCTTGCCCGCGAGCTGGAGGATGCCGGCGCCCATATCATCGGCATCAAGGACATGGCCGGCCTCCTGAAGCCGGCGGCCGCCACCGTCCTCGTCAAGGCGCTGCGCGAGGCGACCGACCTGCCGATCCATTTCCACACCCACGACACCTCGGGCATTTCCGCGGCGACCGTCCTTGCCGCGGTCGATGCCGGCGTCGATGCGGTCGACGGGGCGATGGACGCGCTTTCCGGCATGACCTCCCAGCCCTGCCTCGGCTCCATCGTCGAGGCGCTGCGCGGCGGCCCGCGCGATCCCGGCCTCGATGCGGCCAAGATCCGCGAGATCTCGTTCTACTGGGAGGGCGTGCGCAAGCAGTACACGGCGTTCGAGCCGGACCTGCGCTCCGGTGCGTCCGAGGTCTATTTGCACGAAATGCCGGGCGGCCAGTTCACCAACCTGAAGGAACAGGCCCGCTCCCTCGGCCTTGAGCGCAAATGGCACGACGTCGCCCAGACCTATGCCGACGTCAACGACATGTTCGGCGACATCGTCAAGGTGACGCCGACGTCGAAGGTCGTCGGCGACATGGCGCTGATGATGGTCTCCCAGGACCTCACCGTCGACGACGTGATGGATCCGAAGCGCGACGTGGCGTTCCCGGAATCGGTCGTGCAGCTCATGCACGGCGATCTCGGCCAGCCGACCGGCGGCTGGCCGCCGGCGCTGCAGAAGAAGGTGCTGAAGTCGACCGAGCCGGTGACGGTGCGCCCGGGCTCGCTCTTAAAGCCCGCCGACCTCGATGCCGTGCGCAAGGAGGCTGAGGAGGCGATCGGCCGTGAGCTCACCGACAACGAGCTCGCCTCCTACCTGATGTACCCCAAGGTCTTCACCGAATTCGCCAAGGCCGAGGCGCTCTACGGCCCGGTGGCGGTGCTGCCGACGCCGGTCTATTTCTACGGCCTGCCGGCCGGCGAGGAGATCTTCGTCGACCTGGAGCGCGGCAAGACGCTGGTGATCCGCTGCCAGGCGGTCGGCGACGTCGACGACGAGGGCCAGGTGCGGGTGTTCTTCGAGATGAACGGCCAGCCGCGCTACGTCAAGGTGCCGGACCGCGCCCATGGTGCGGGCGATGCCGCCGTGCGCCGCAAGGCCGAGCCCGGCAACGCCGACCATGTGGCGGCCCCGATGCCGGGCGTCGTCTCCACGGTCAACGTCAAGGCCGGCCAGGAGGTCAAGAGCGGCGACATGCTGCTCTCCATCGAGGCGATGAAGATGGAAACGGCGCTCCACGCCGACCGCGACGGCACCGTCGCCGAGGTCGTCGTCCAGCCCGGCATGCAGATCGATGCCAAGGACCTGCTGGTGGTTTTCGAGGCTGCCGTATAAGGCTGAAGCGCTCTAGGCGGTCACATTTAGTTGAGCGGCGCGCGGACGGCACGGCATCGCGCGAGGCTTGACGGGCGTTTCACCCGCACCACCTTCACGGCAAGAAAGGGTCCGTCCGTTCCTTCGGTAAGCCCCCCGTCTCGCCGGGGACGGTTTCCCTTTCGGCGCTGGAATTCCCTCCCAGCGCCATGCGCCATCATCGCGCAGGCGCCCAGCCTCCCCCCGGGGCTGGGCGCTTTCGATTCCGCTCCCCTTTGCCAAGTGCGTTCGCGACGTGGTGCCTTTTGCCGGCCGATTGGGTATCAAGGGAGGCACTTCCCGCCGATTCTCTTTCCGGACACGACGAGCCATGACCGACGCCCTCAAGGTTGCCACCTGGAACATCAACTCCGTGCGCCTGCGCGCGGGCCTGGTCGAACGGCTCCTGACGGAGGAGGCGCCGGACGTCGTCTGCCTGCAGGAGACCAAGTGCCCCGACGCCGCCTTTCCGGAAAAGGGGTTCCGCCAGCTCGGCTACGAGCACATCGCCATGAAGGGCCAGAAGGGCTATCACGGCGTCGCCGTCCTCTCAAAACGGCCGTTTACCGCCGTCGACACCCGTGACTTCTGCGAAAAGGGCGATGCCCGCCACCTCGCCGTGACGCTCCCCTTTGCCGGCGCCGACGTCGTCATCCACAATTTCTATGTCCCCTCCGGCGGCGACGAGCCGGACCCCGCGGTCAACGACAAGTTCGCCCACAAGCTCGACTTCCTCGCCGAGATGAAGGATTGGCTGAGGGGGGAGGAGACCGCCCGCCCGGCGATCCTCGTCGGCGATCTCAATGTGGCGCCGCTCGAAGAGGACGTCTGGTCCCACAAGCAGCTCCTGAAGGTCGTCAGCCACACCCCGGTGGAGACCGACCTCCTGAAGGAGGTGCAGGCCGCCGGCGGCTGGGTCGACGTCATGCGCAAGACCGTGCCGGAGACGGAAAAGCTCTACACCTGGTGGAGCTACCGGGCGCGCGACTGGCAGACCTCCAATCGCGGCCGCCGGCTCGACCATGTCTGGGCGACGCCCGCCCTTGCCCCGGCCTACCGCGACATGCGGGTGGTGGCCGACGCCAGGGGCTGGGAAAAGCCGTCCGACCACGTACCGGTGATCGCCCGCTTCGAGGGGTAGGCTCCGCTCCCGCAAGCGCCCGGATTCCCGCGCCGCGAGAATTTTTTCGAACGCCAAGAAAAAAGCCCGGACCGTGCGAAACGGTCCGGGTAGTTATGAAGCCCACCGACAGAGCGGTCACGGCTTGGGAGAGATGAACGCTGACCGCAAGGGAACCCGGGCGGTCTCCGGGACGGCGCCACCGGCAATCACGGTGGTCACAAAAGCAAACTGCCGGATTCTTCGGCAAACGCGCCGGGAATCCTGATACCTCGCATTTCTACTCACAAGTTCCGTGCCAACCGCGTCGGGCGCGCTGAAACCCCTGGAAATGCGGGGAAACTCGGAACTGCTCGCATTCTACGTTGACTGCTGGAACCGGCCCGGCGGCGGGTTTGTGCCGTCTGGGCGGGCAAATGCCTGTTTTTCGACCTCGGTTCCGAGGCAGTTCCAGCGGCCCGATTTGCGGGGCGCAGCGGGCCGTGCCGGGCGCCGGCGTCGACGGTGTGCCGTTCAGATAATTGCGCCGCAACGAGGGCCTCATGCCAACGCACAAAAAAAGCGCCGGGGGAAAAATCCCCCGGCGCCTGATGTCGTGGTGTCGGTTTCGGGCGGGGCGTCAGACGCGCTGGCTGCCCGTGCCGAATTCCGGATAGGCTTCGACGCCGATCTCCGCCTTGTCGAGGCCGGCATATTCTTCCTCGGCCGAGACGCGGATGCCGATGACCATCTTCAGGATGACCCAGGCGACGAGCGAGACGACGAAGGCGAACACGCCGTAGGCGACGATGCCGATGGCCTGGACGGCGAAGCTGGCGTCGCCATTGGTGATCGGAACCGCGATGGTGCCCCAGATACCGGCCAGAAGGTGGACCGGAATGGCGCCGACCACGTCGTCGATCTTCAGCTTGTCGAGCAGCGGCACGGCGAAGACGACGATGACGGCACCGACGCCACCGATGATGATCGCCATCAGCGGGCTCGGCGTCAGCGGTTCGGCGGTGATCGAGACGAGGCCGGCCAGGGCGCCGTTGAGGGCCATGGTGATGTCGACCTTGCCGTAGAGGATCTGGGTCAGGATGATCGCGACGACGACACCGCCGGCCGCGGCCAGGTTGGTGTTGGCGAAGATGCGCGACACGTCGGCGGCGTCCGAGGCGGTGCCGAGGGCGAGCTGCGAGCCGCCGTTAAAGCCGAACCAGCCGAGCCACAGGATGAAGGTGCCGAGCGTGGCGAGCGGCATGGACGAACCCGGAAGAGCGTTCACTTCGCCGTTCGTGCCGTACTTGCCCGAACGCGCGCCGAGGATGAGCGCACCGGCGAGAGCGGCCCAGCCGCCGACGGAGTGCACGAGGGTCGAACCGGCGAAGTCCTGGAAGCCCATCTGGTCGAGCCAGCCCGCGCCCCACTTCCACGAACCGGCGAGCGGATAGATGATGCCGGTCAGAAGGACGGTGAAGATCAGGAACGGCCACAGCTTGATGCGCTCGGCAAGGGTGCCGGAGACGATCGAGGCGGTGGTGGCGCAGAACACCATCTGGAAGAACCAGTCGGACGGCACCGAATAGCCGCCGTCGGCTGTCGAGCCCGCGCCGGCCGCTGGCCAGGAATAGGGCATCGGGGTGCCGAACCAGCCGCCATTGGCGGCAACGTCGGTGTACATCAGCGCATAGCCGACGACCCAGTACATGATGCCGGCGATCGCATAGAGCGCGATGTTCTTCAGCAACTGCATCGAGACGTTCTTGGAGCGGACGAGACCGGCTTCCAGCATCGCGAAGCCGGCCGCCATCCACATCACCAGGAAGCCCATGGAGAGGAACAGGAAGGTGTTGAAGATGTATTGGGCCTCGGCGGAAAGCGTGCCGGAGCCGGCGGGCGCGGCCGCCGGCGCGGTCGTTGCCGCGTCCTGGGCCAGCGCCGGGTCGGCAAATGCCGCCAGCGCCGTAAGCGCAGTCACAGTGGAGAAGATGGAAAGGGGTTTCATGGTTGTCTCCTGGATATGATACGCGACGCTTACAGCGCGGCTGCGTCCGCTTCGCCCGTCCGGATGCGGACGGCCTTGACGAGATCAACGACAAAGATCTTGCCGTCACCGATCTGCCCGGTCTTGGCAGCGCCGACGATCGCGTCGACCGCCGCATCGGCGCGGTCGGCCGGCACGGCGACTTCGATCTTCAGTTTCGGAAGGAAGTTCACCGCGTATTCCGCGCCACGGTAGATCTCCGTGTGGCCCTTCTGACGCCCGTAGCCCTTGACCTCGGTGACGGTGAGCCCCTCGATGCCGATGCTCGTCAGTGCGTTGCGCACCTCCTCGAGCTTGAACGGCTTGATGATGGCCATAACGATTTTCATGTGCGGCTCTCCCGCTCGCTTTGCCCGCCGTCGACTCTCACGACGGACTTCGTTGCCTTGAGACCGGCCCCAAGGACCGGACTCCGTTTACTGGGGACGACCGGAAGGGTTTGTTGCCTCCAAGACCGGTCGCGACCGCGCGGCTACTTTCAAGCCGTGTGCCAAAGGGGAAAAACCGCCAAGAATCAACGGTCTGTTAAGAATTGGCGCAATTTTGCGCGTATCCAGCGCGTATCCGCTGCCCAAAAATCATGCAAAAATGGAAAAATGCACAAGGAAGATGCGAATTCGCGCGCCAATGCCCAAATCCGAATCGCTCACCATGTCGGGTGTCAGCCGGCGATCCGCAAGAGGCCTTCCTGGACGACGCTGGCGACGAGCGTGCCGTCGCGCGTGAACACCAGCCCGCGCCCGAGCCCGCGCCCGGCCGACGTGTTCGGCCCGTCCTGGGCGTAGAGCAGCCAGTCGTCGGCCCGGAACGGCCGGTGGAACCAGATCGCGTGGTCGAGGCTCGCCGGCTGCAGGTCCTTGTCGAAGACGGATCGGCCGTGGGCGAACAGGGCGGTGTCGAGGAGCGTCATGTCCGAGGCATAGCCGAGCGCGCAGTCGTGGATGTCCTGGTCGTCCGGCAGGGGGCCGGTGGCGCGGATCCAGACATGCTGGACCGGCGGGAACTTCTCACGGCTGTGGTAGTGGGCGAGGTTGACCGGCCTGAGCTCCAGCGGCCGCTCCCGCTCCCAGTAACGGCGCACATTTTCCGGCCCGTTTTCCAGAAAATAGTCGCGCATCTCCGCCTCGCCCGGCAGGTCCTCCGGCATCGGCACCTCGGGCATGGCGACGTGGTGGTCGAGCCCGTCCTCGCGGACCTGGAACGAGGCGGCCATGGAAAAGATCGCCCGTCCGTGCTGGATGGCGACCACGCGCCTCGTTGTGAACGAGCGGCCGTCGCGGATGCGGTCGACCTCGTAGACGATCGGCACGCTCGGATCGCCGGGCCTCAGGAAATAGCCGTGCATGGAATGCACCGGCCGGCCGACGACGGTGCGCGCGGCGGCGACCAGCGCCTGGCCGACGACCTGGCCCCCGAAAACGCGCTGCCAGCCGACCTGCGGGCTCATGCCACGGAACAGGTTGTGTTCGATGCGCTCAAGATCGAGTATCGACAGAAGCGTTTCGACGGCGGTCGACATGGCGGCGGTCCGGATTATGTTTCGATGCGGGCGGAGCGAGACTAGCCGTGTTCGACCGCGCAAAGTCAAGCCGCCACGCCGGCCACGGGAGAGGTGACAATGCCGACAGCAGGAACGAAGCCAGCGAACGGCGCAGGGACCAGGGATCTCGACGTTTTCATTGCCGGCGGCGGCTATGTCGGCCTGTCGCTCGCGCTCGCCCTGAAGAAGGCCGCGCCCGGCCTTGCGGTTGCCGTTGCCGATGCCCGCCCGCCCGAAGCCTTCGAGAAGGACGAGCGCGCCTCCGCCTTCGCCGCAGCCGCCTGCCGCCTGTTCGGCACCCTCGGCGTCTGGCGCGAGATCCGGGGCGAGGCGCAGCCGATCACCGACATGATCGTCACCGACAGCCGCCTGCGCGACATGGTCCGGCCGGTCTACCTCACCTTCGAGGGCGACCTGGAGCCGGGCGAGCCCTTCGCCCACATGCTGCACAACCGGGTTCTGGTGAAGGCCCTCTTGGGCGCCGCCGCAAAGGCCGGCGTGGAACTCCTGGCACCGGCCCCGGTCGATGATTTTTCGACCGGCGACGAGCAGGTCACCATCCGCCTCAAGGACGGCAGCGAGCGCCGGGCCCGGCTGCTGGTCGCCGCCGACGGGGTGCGCTCGCGGCTGCGCGATCTGGCCAACATCCGCACCGTGAAATGGGACTACGGCCAGTCCGGCATCGTCACCACCGTCGCCCACGAACGCCCCCACCACGGCCGCGCGGAAGAGCACTTCCTGCCGTCCGGGCCGTTCGCCATCCTGCCGCTGAAGGGCGACCGCTCTTCCCTCGTCTGGACGGAAAAGCGCGGCGAGGCGGAGCGGCTCGTGGCCGGCGACGACTTCACCTTCGAGCTGGAACTGGAACGCCGTTTCGGCCGCCACCTCGGCAAGCTGCGCCTCGACGGGCCGCGCCAGGCCTATCCGCTCGGCCTGACGCTTGCCCGCAGCTTCATCGCGCCGCGCATGGCGCTGGCCGGCGATGCCGCCCACGGCATCCACCCGATTTCCGGCCAGGGCCTCAATCTCGGGTTTCGCGACATTGCCGCGCTTGCCGAGATCGTCGTGGAAACCCACCGGCTCGGCCTCGATGTCGGCTCGATGGAAGTGCTGGAGCGCTACCAGAGCTGGCGCCGCTTCGACACCTGGCAGATGGGCGTCGTCACCGACGTGCTCAACCGGCTGTTTTCCAACGATAACGACCTTGTCCGCGCGATCCGCGATGTCGGCCTCGGCGTCGTCGACCGGCTGCCGGGCCTGAAGAAGATGTTCATCGGCGAGGCGGCCGGCATGGCCGGCGACGTGCCCCGGCTGCTGCGCGGCGAGGCGCTCTGAGGCGTCCGATCCACCTGGCCCGGTTTGGGTCCGGCCCTTGGATCCGGCCCTTGCAACTGGCTTTGCGCTGAACCGGGACGCCCGGTGTTCACCGTGCGGCCGGGCTGCCTGCGCGGCGGCGGCAAATCCACAAATAAGCGATAGCACCGGTATTTATTAACCCGGCTTCCGGGTAATAATACGAAGCATATCAATCCGAATATTACGATGTGTCGAAATGATTTATTTAGAGTTTCCCCGTAGTTTTGGTTAATCGTAATAACATGCAGAGAGAAAAAGGATGGGACGCCAGCTGCCGGGTCCGCATCACTGCGTGACCCTGGGGATCTCAGAAGCATTGAATGTCTTCAAGTTCCTGAAGGAGGAGAGTGAAAGCGACGCCAATATCGGCAAGATCGATCTCGATGCGTTAATGCAGAAATATCTCGTGAAGATGTCCCGGGAGATGGGGCGATATTACGAGTCGAACGCCCGCTGTTATGCCTCGATCGAAACCGACTATCCGATCTTCAATCCGCGGAAACTGGCCCACAGCCTGCTGACGGAGCATTTGCGCCAGCCGATCCTGTCGAGCTTCAAGCTGCAGACCCAGGACGCCTCCAAAAGCTGGATCACCTTCTTCGTGCACGGCCTGATGAATTTCGCCACCCACGAGATCGGCACCGACCTGCCGGCGGCGGTGGCCAAGCGCTACAACACCCTCGCCTTCACCAACTCCCAGAACATAACGATCGAGACCTGCCTGCATGACGAGGGCATTTCCACGATCCTCGCCGCCTTCGTGAAGAAGTTCCGCCCGGTGCTGATCAACGAGGAGATCCTCGACCGGCTGACCAAATTCCTCAACAAGGAAATGGACGAACGGTTCGAAAGCCGCGGCCCGAGCCGGCTTCACGTCAACAACAAGGAAGTGACGATCTTCTTCACCAAGGCGATCGGCTGAGGCCGGAGCGGCCGACGCCCGGGGCTCGCCAGAGCGGTTCACGCGATTACGGAGTCGCCCCAAACGCTCTAACTTTTTGTTTTGGCGCGTATTCTTATCCGAAAACCGGTTCCCACTGTTCGCTGACGCGGACCTTCGGTTCGGGAATACGCCCTAGGGCGCCGGGCAGCCGAGGTCGTCGGCCATGTCCCGGAAGGCGCGGTGGAGCCGGTTCGCATCGCGCGTTCCCTGCGCGGTGACGATCGCGCCCTGCCACTCCGTCACGGTGCGCTCGGCCCGCCGCAGCGCCACGTCGGAAGCAACGCCGGTGTCGACGAGCGTTTCCTGCAGGCGTCGCTCCAGCATCTCGAAGGCTTCGCCGGCGCGCCGCGCCGTATCCAGGTCGAATGCCGAAAAGTCCCGGATTGCCGCCGCGATCTGGCAGCCGTGCTTGTCGTAGTCCTCGCTGCCGCGCGCCATCACGCCGAGGATCGCCGACAGCCGCGCGGTGGCCGGCGCACCGGTCTCCTCGATCTCGTCGAGCTTGCGCTCCACATCCTCCACGAACATGTCGGCAACGGCGCGGGCAAGCGCCGCCTTGCTCTTGAAATAATAGTAGACATTGCCGAGCGGAACGTCCGCTTCGGTGGCGATGTCGGCAAGGCTGGCGCCCGCATATCCTTTCGTCCAAAACAGCTTGGCGGCTGCCTCGACCAGGCGGTTGCGTTTGTCGGCGGCGGATTTTCGGGCCATATCCAGTTTATCCAAGGCTCGTCGATTAAGTCAGGCTTCCAACGCCGGGGGGGTGCCATTGTTCCCTTTGCCGCCAAAATGCCAAATTGTGGGTGGCAACGCCGCAACGCCGGGGATACGGTCCGGCCATGACCAGACGAACCATCCTGATCACCGGCTGTTCCTCGGGAATCGGTGCCGCGGCGGCGCGGATCCTTCATAGCGAAGGCTGGCGGGTTTTCGCCACTGCGCGCAAGGACGCGGACCTCGCCCGGCTGAAGGACGAGGGCCTCGAGGCATTCTATCTCGACTACACGCGGCCGGATTCCATCGAGGCCCTTGCCGAAGAGGTGCTCGCGCGCTCAGACGGCCGGCTGGATGCGCTCTTCAACAACGGCGCCTACGGCCAGCCCGGCGCGGTGGAGGACGTGCCGGTGGCGGCGCTCAGGGCGCAGATGGAGGCGAATTTCTTCGGCTGGCACGACCTCACGCGCCGCATCATCCCGGCCATGCGGGCAGCGGGAAGCGGGCGGATCATCCAGTGTTCGTCGGTGCTGGGGCTGGTGGGAATGCGCTATCGCGGCGCCTATGTGGCCTCAAAGTTCGCCCTTGAGGGCCTCACCGACGTCATGCGCCAGGAGCTGAGGGGCTCCGGCATCCATGTGGTGTCGATCGAGCCGGGGCCGATCGCAACGAAGTTCACCGAGCACTCAAAGCGCGCCTTCGTCGCCAATATCGATCTGGAGAACTCCGCCCACAGCGACTATTACGCGTTTCGGCTGAAGCAGTTCGACGAGGGCGGTGACACGCGCTTCGAGCTGCCGCCGGAGGCGGTCGTCGCCAAGCTGAAGAAGGCACTGGAAAGCCCCAGCCCGAAGCCGCACTACTACGTCACCTTCCCGACCCACCTGATGGCGTTCCTGCGCCGCATCCTGCCGACGCGGCTGTTCGATGCCTTCCTGGTGCGGGTCGTCTGAGCCCCGGCTCAGCCGGAGGCCTGCCAGGCGATGATCGAGGCGTAGAGATCGTTGTAGTCGTCGTCGTTGGAGTCTTCCAGGAGCAGGTTGTAGCCCTGGCCGATAATGGCTCCCGTGTCGGAGGGAACGCTGTAGGGCTGCAGCACCGTCTTGATCGTGTCGGAGCTGGCGATGCTGATCTGGAGCTGCATGTTGCTGCCGGCCACCTGCTGGTAGCCGCTCGACAGCGGCGGCATGAAGGACTGGGACGCCCTGCACTGGTTGTCCACATAGGTCTTGGTGTCGTCCTTCAGCGTCACGCAGATGTTGAAGGCGGCCTGGGTGTTGATGTTCCAGGCCATGTACCAGTTTTTCGGGATGCTCTGCAGCAGGATCGTCTTTGACGCCATATCGTGTCCCTTTCGTTTGCCTGCACAGTTGCGTGAGAGCGCATTCCCGCAGGGCGCAAGCCGGTCGCCGCTCACACGGACATTCCGTTCGGACAGGAATACGCTTTAAAACAAAGGCCTTAGCCGCCCGACGGTCCGGGCATCGCGTCCTGGGCCTCCAGAACCTCGGCGGCCCGCCTGGCGAGGACCTCAAGGACTTCCTTCTCGCCGTGCGGCTCGCCGTTTTTCAGGTCCGTCATGTTGGGTCCGATGGGAATGAAGATGTCGTCGTCGCCGTGCAGCCAGAGCGCGGTGAAATGGAGTCCCGGCACCTCCAGCAGGCGGGCCTCGTAGTCGCCCCTGTCCACCTCGCCGAGCTCGGCCGCCCGCATCAGGCCGTTGGCCGTCGCGCCGGCCGCCGGCCCCTCGTGGAAGGCGACCACCCGGGCCTCGCTGCCCTCGGCGGCAAGCTCGGCCTCGGCGCGCATCGCGCCCTCGTCGCCGACGAGGTGGCGCCAGTTGCCCGGACGGCTTTCGGAGAGCGGCCGGCCCTTTGCCAGCGCCCTCAGATCCGGATGCCAGACCCGGATCGGATGGCTGACGACGGAGCCGCCGGCCGTAAAACGCCTTTCAAGGCTGGTCGCCATCGACGCGCCCCGTTCGGCGAGATAGAGCTCGACCGCGGCGCTCGCATTCCTGGGGCTGTCCTGTGCAAATCGGATGGGCATCTCGGGTCCCGCTCAGCTGCTAAAGGTCGGTTTGGTATAGTAGGTGTGGGTCCACGTCCCGCCGCCATGATACTGCGCCGGAAAATCCGCAAGCGGCATCGACGTCGTGCCGTAGATGGAATCCTCAAGATAGATCGTGACGTTTGACGGATTGCTCACCGGAAAGGAATAACCGGTGATTGACAGGAAGTGGGCGCCGCCGCCGGTCCAGGCGACCCGGACGCAGACCGGATAGCCGGTGTTGATCTGGCTTTCGATCGTCGCCGCGCTCGCCGTGCTTCCGGTCATGCTGGCGAACGACTTGGTATAGGTCAGAGACCTGTCGAGATACCCGTAGACATTGCAGGGCGACGGCACCGGATTGTTGCAGCAATCACTGTAGCCGAGGCAGCCATTGGCGGTGTCGCACTGGGTCCAGCTTCCGGTCTGGAAGAACAGGCCGACCGATGTGCCGACGGCCGACCAGCACCAGTTCGTCTGTTGCTGGTGCTGCATGTTGAGCGGCAGAACCCGGCTGATCACGGTGTACCAGTACTTCGCCACCAGGCTGATCCTGGCGGGAATATCTATGGCCAACCGGCCGAATTTTTTCGTGAAATCGGCCGCCATCACCGAGCTGCGTGCCATCGTGCAACCTCGCGTTATTGGTGCGGATGATCGTGGCCTCACTTTGTGCGATATATGGCCGTTTTGCAACTATAAAATGTATCTGTTTTCTGCAATTTCTCCACGCGCCCAACCGGGTACCGGGCCGGTCGCCCCCCGGACCTCCGAGCGAAGCAGCGCGTGCGGCGCGCCCGCTTTTTGCGAAGCGATTGCGACAACGCTGTCAGCGGCCTATCCTTCCGCAAAACTCCGGCGGAGAGAGAATGGACTCCTTCTTCTACAATCTGGTGCCGTTTGCGATCGCCGCGGTCGCGCTTGTGCTCGTCCTCGGCCTCTTCAACATGATGCGCGGCGGCAGTGCCAACACCTCGCAGAAACTGATGCGCGCCCGCGTCATCTTCCAGGCCGTCGCGCTCGTCATCGTCATGGCGGCGATCTATTTCATGCAGAAATAGCCGGCCGCGGCATCGATGTCGGCGCGCATGCCCCGTGCCGGCGCCTTATGCCCCGGGAGCGTCTGCCGAAAAGACCGACGGCCCGTGCCGCCCAGCCAGGATGCGCTGCCCATGTTCATACCGCTCTATGACGACAACCCGCTGCGCTCCATCGGCCGGCAATATGTGACGCTGGCGCTGATCGCCTTCACCACCCTCGTCTTCGTCGTCTTCCAGAGCGGCATCGTCCTCCACGCCGACCGCGCCGCGGCCCTCTCCTTCGGGCTGATTCCCGCCGTCGTCACCGACTACCGGGTGCTGCCGCCGGGCTATGAGCAGATCCCGGAATGGGCGACCTTCGTCACCTACGCCTTCCTGCACGGCGACTGGCTGCACCTTGCCGGCAACATGCTGTTCGTCTGGGTGTTCGGCGACAATGTGGAGGACGCCCTCGGCCACGTCCGCTACCTCGCCTTCTATCTCATCTGCGCCGCCGCGGCGGCCGGCGTTCATGTGCTGCTGCTGCCGCAGTCGGAATCGCCGCTGATCGGCGCCTCCGGCGCCGCCTCGGGCATCGTTGCGGCCTATCTCATGCTGCACCCGAAGGTGCGCCTGTGGGTGCTCGTCTTCTACAAGATCCCGATCCCGATCACCGCCGCCTGGGCGCTCGGCGCCTGGATCGGCATGCAACTGTTGAACGCTTTTGCCGGGGGCGACGATCCGGTCGCCTGGTGGGCCCATGTCGGCGGGCTCCTTGCCGGCGCCGTCCTCATCGTCGTCATGCGCCGGCCGGGCGTGCGCCTGTTCGACCGCAACCTTGCCCGCTGACCGCCCGAAAAGAAGCCTTTCGGGCGATCTTTCAGCGGCAAATCGGGCGTGTGTGGCCGCCCGGATGCGACCCATTGCGCGAATCAGTGTGCACTGCGGCAAAGGCCGGAGCGCGAGCGTTGACACCCCGATTGGCCATCAGTACGGTCGCCACCGCCTTTTCGTTGAAACCGGGGCGAAAGCTCGCAAGCGGGCGTCGCATCGCGGTTTCGCGACAGTGTTGAGAGTTTTGCATGGAATGCCGCCGGCAAAGACGTCCGGCGCCAAGGGAGGTTCGAGGAAATGAAGGTTCTCGTACCGGTCAAGCGCGTGATCGACTACAACGTCAAGGTCCGCGTGAAGCCTGACGGATCCGGCGTCGATCTGGCCAACGTCAAGATGTCGATGAACCCCTTCGACGAGATTTCCGTCGAGGAGGCGATCCGCCTGAAGGAAGCCGGCAAGGCCGAAGAGATCGTGCTGGTCTCGATCGGCCCGAAGCAGTCCCAGGAAACCATCCGCACCGGCCTTGCCATGGGCGCCGACCGCGGCATCCTGGTGGAGACCGACGCCCCCGTCGAGCCGCTCGCCGTCGCCAAGATCCTCAAAGCCGTCGTTGAGGCTGAGGAGCCCGGCCTCGTCATCCTCGGCAAGCAGGCGATCGACGACGACAGCAACCAGACCGGCCAGATGCTCTCAGCCCTGCTCGGCTGGTCCCAGGGCACCTTCGCCTCCAAGCTGGAGCTGAAGGACGACGGCACGGCCGACGTCACCCGCGAGATCGACGGCGGCCTGCAGACCATCAATCTGAAGATGCCGCTGGTGCTGACCACGGATCTGCGCCTCAACGAGCCGCGCTACGCCTCGCTGCCGAACATCATGAAGGCCAAGAAGAAGCCGATCGACATGAAGACGGTGGACGACTACGGCGTCGACATCGCCCCGCGCCTTGAGGTGCTCGGCACCGTCGAGCCGCCGGCCCGTGAGGCCGGCGTCAAGGTCGAGAGCGTCGCCGAACTGGTCGACAAGCTGAAGAACGAAGCCGGCGTCATCTGACGATCGAGGAACGTAACGGGAGAGACAGGGCAATGACCACGCTGCTCGTCGCCGAACACGACAATGCCAGCCTCAGCGACCAGACCGCCAAGGCACTGACCGCGGCCGCCGATCTCGGCGGCGACGTCCACATCCTCATCGCCGGCAAGGACGCCCGGCCCGCCGCCGAGGCCGCCGCCAAGCTTTCCGGCGTCGCCAAGGTGCTGCTCGCCGACGGCGATGTCCTCTTCAACGGCCTTGCCGAGCCGACTGCGGCGCTGATCCTCGGCCTTGCCGAGGGATACGACGCCATCGTCGCCCCGGCCACCACCGCCGGCAAGAACGTGCTGCCGCGGGTCGCAGCATTGCTCGACGTCATGCAGGTCTCCGACATCACCAAGGTGGTTGCGCCGGACACCTTCGAGCGGCCGATCTATGCCGGCAACGCCATCCAGACCGTGAAGGCGCTCGACGCCAAGAAGGTGATCACCGTGCGCACGGCCTCGTTCCAGGCCGCCGGTGAGGGCGGCTCCGCGCCGATCGAGGAGATCGCCGCGCCGGCCGATCCGGGCCTTTCCGGCTTCGTTGGCAACCGCCTGTCGGAATCGGAGCGTCCGGAGCTGACGTCGGCCAAGATCATCGTCTCCGGTGGCCGCGGCGTCGGCTCCGACGAGAATTTCGAGAAGGTGATCACGCCGCTCGCCGACAAGCTGGGCGCCGCCGTCGGTGCCAGCCGCGCCGCGGTCGATGCCGGCTTTGCGCCGAACGACTGGCAGGTCGGCCAGACCGGCAAGGTCGTTGCGCCGGAACTCTACATCGCCTGCGGCATCTCCGGTGCGATCCAGCATCTCGCCGGCATGAAGGATTCCAAGGTCATCGTCGCCATCAACAAGGATGAGGACGCGCCGATCTTCCAGGTCGCCGATTACGGGCTGGTCGCCGACCTGTTCGACGTGATCCCGGAGCTGGAAGCCGAACTCGACAAGGCCAAGGGCTGACGGTTCACGAACCGGTCATGTCGGCCGCGATAAAGGGATGGACAGGGCCGCGGAAATTGCGTCGAATTGTCATGCCGGCGCGGCGGCCCGGACATTGCCGTTTCATGGAACGGCGTCAACAATACCGCCGATAGCCCCGCCGCCGAGACCGGCGCGAGGGTTTTGGATCACCGAAGGGACCGAAGAGAGCAATGGACGTAAACATTAGGAAGGTCGGGGTCGTCGGTGCCGGCCAGATGGGCAACGGAATTGCTCATGTCAGCGCTCTCGCAGGCTATGACGTACTGCTCAGCGACGTGTCGATGGACCGCTGCCAGGCCGCCCTTGCCACCATCAACGGCAACATGACCCGCCAGGTCGCCAAGGGCAACATCACCGAGGAACAGCGCAAGGCGGCGCTCGACCGGATCAAGCCGACGGAAAAGCTGGAAGACCTCGCCGACGTCGACATCGCCATTGAATCGGCGGTCGAGAACGAGACGGTCAAGCGCAGCATCTTCGCCAAGCTCTGCCCGCACCTGAAGCCGGAGGCGATCCTCGGCACCAACACCTCCTCGATCTCCATCACGCGGCTGGCGGCTTCCACCGACCGGCCGGAGCGCTTCATCGGCGTTCATTTCATGAACCCGGTGCCGGTGATGGAACTGGTCGAACTGGTGCGCGGCATCGCCACCGAGGACGAGACCTTCGACCACTGCCGCAAATATGTGGAAAGCGTCGGCAAGACAGTGGCCGTTGCCGAGGATTTCCCGGCCTTCATGGTCAACCGCATCCTGCTGCCGATGATCAACGAGGCGATCTACACGCTCTATGAGGGCGTCGGCTCGGTGGAGGCGATCGACACGGCCATGCGCCTCGGCGCCAACCATCCGATGGGCCCGTTGCAGCTTGCCGACTTCATCGGCCTCGACACCTGCCTCTCGATCATGCAGGTGCTCTATGAGGGCCTCGCCGATTCCAAGTACCGGCCGTGCCCGCTGCTGGTGAAATATGTCGAGGCCGGCTGGCTCGGCCGCAAGACCCAGCGCGGCTTCTACGACTACCGCGGCGAGGAGCCGGTGCCGACCCGCTGAGGCGCGTTCCGCCAGGGGCAGAAACCGGCCGGCTTCGCCTCGCCGTCGGATAAAGCCATTTGAATTCATAGACATGGAATGCGGTGGATACGCGCGATCGCGATCCGTTAACCCTTCTGGCCGGTCGTTCCGGATGCCGTTGTGGCTGGCCCGTTTGGCAACCTTTCGTTAAGGCGCCCGGCCGAGACTGGGGCTCGAAAGGACCGAACCGATGAGCATTGCAGCCTCCTACGCCGCCACCACCCAGGCCCAGACCCAGATCGCCATGCAGACCGCCATGGTGAAACAGGCCCATGAGGCGGAGCAGTCGATCGCGAACGTCCTGGAGCAGGCGGTGGAAGCGGGCCAGCAGATCGCCTCCGCCCCGCCGCCCGGCATGGGCGCCAAGGTCGACGTCAGCGCCTGAGGCTCGCGCGCCGGGTGTCGTTCCGCCCGGCTGAGCGCCACGCATCTAGGCGCTGCCACACCGTCATCAAAAAGCAGATTCAGCATCTCGCGCAAGTGCAGCACTGGATTGCTTCGCTGCGCTCGCAATGACGGATTCCTGAGCAGTTTCAATGTCATTGCGAGGGTTCGAAGGACGGGGAGCGGCGCGTGACGCGAGCCTGAGCAAGGCCGACGCGGCAATCCATGCGGCATCGGTGACACGCCCGGCCTATCCTTGGTCCCGCTATCCTCACCCAGTCCTCGGCCGTCACCCCGGCTGAAGCGACGCAGAGGGCCGGGGACCAATGCCCGTCGCCATGCGGGATGTCCGATGTTGCGTGGAATGGGCATTTGCCCGGATCGATGACGGGGCAAGAATCGCGGGTGGGCTACCGTGTCGACAGGGGCAATGGATCCCGGACTAAATGTATGTCCCGGAGAGATGATTGACAGGTGTTCGGGGACATGGCTGACAGTCATTGATGATCGTTTTGGGTATGGTTGAGGTCAATGGTTGCGATATGCGTTGCGCCGAAGCAGACGCGATAGCGACCATCGCGATCTGTCGGCCTGAGGGCGACGGGTTCGCCGCGGAAGGCCTTGGGCAGCTTCCACAGCCGGCCGTTGAAGCTGACGCAACATCCTGATGTGGAGACCCGCCGTACGATCTCGCCGGGCTCGTAATGCGGCTCCTGGAGGCGGTCGGGGAGGCGGCGCGGCGAGGGGCGGTAGCGGCTGGCCGGGGTTGCCAGCCCCAGCGCCTGGTGCGGGCGGACGGCATTGTAGAGCGGTCGCCAGCTGTCGAAGGCGGCTTGCGCCTGGGCGCAGTCGCGCAGCGCTGTGAGCGCCAGAACCTCGGCTTTCAGCGTGCGGTGGAAGCGCTCGTTCTTGCCGCGTCCCTGCGGATGGTAGGGGCGGGCGTGGATCACCCGCACGCCGAGCTTCAAAAGCCACACGCCGAGCGGCGTCCAATGGCCCGGCGTGCCGCCACCCCAGGGCGAGCCGTTGTCGACGTAGAGCCCCGCAGGCAGGCCGAAGAGACGGAACGTGCGCTCCAG